>DAIQNY010000112.1:0-10504 GCA_036788155.1 Actinomycetota bacterium
GCTGTCGCGGCGGAAGCACGGGCCGATCTCGAAGATGCCGAACGGCTTGGTCCAGTGGCGGTCGAGGCGCCGCAACAACGTGTACAGGTTCGGTGCCAGCATCGGCCGCAGGCAACGGCCGTCCTCCAACCAGAAGACCTGCTCGCGCAGCGGGTGACCGTGCTCGATGCCCATCTTGCGCAGTGAGTCGGAGGCGATGATGAGCGGTGTGACGACGCGCACGAACCCGGCGTCCGTGAGCGCGTCGCTCAGCGTGCGCTCGAGCTCCACGAGCTGTGGCGCCCGCCGGCCCTTGCGCAGTTCGCGCAGGCGCTCGCGCCCGCTGCGCACGAGTTCGTTCTCCATACGCTTGAAGGCGGCGTCCCGCTCGGCCGAGTCCGAGAACAGCTCGTCGAGCACGAGCGGGTCGGCGCCGAGCTCGCGCAGGCGCTGGGACTGCGTCGCCGTGAGGCGGATGCGCAGGGCGTCGGCCTCGTCGGAGGTCATGATGGCTCCTCGCGATCGGTCGGGACACGTGCCACGTAGTCGGCGAGCCCTCCGGCCAGCGCGCGCGCCAGTCTCTCGACGTGCTCCGGTCTGCGTGCCAGCGCCTCGTCCTCGGGGCTGGTGAGGAACAGCGGCTCCACCACGAGCACGACCCCGGGCGCCTCGCGCAGCAGCGCGTAGTTGCGCCCGAACCCGCCCAGCCACGGGATGCCGGCGGCCTCCAGGCGGCTGCCGACGTAGCCGGCGAGCCGCCGGCCGTGCTCGGAGTAGTAGTGGCTGCGCTGGAAGTAGTAGGCGGCGGCGCCTCGCGCCGCCGGCGAGCCTGCCTCGTTGCAGTGCAGGGAGATGAAGAACTCGCCCAGGGCGCCGTCGACGCGCGCGTACAACGGGACGCGCTCGTCCGCCTCGCGCGTGAGCCGTACGCGGCAGCCTTCGGCGCGCAGCAACTCGGCGAGGCGGAGTCCCAACGCCAACGTCACGTCCTTCTCCTCCACGCCGTGCGACGAGACCACTCCCGCGTCGACCCCTCCGTGCCCCGGGTCGATGGTCACCGAGCGCCCGGTGAGGCTGCGTGCCGCGACGTACCCGCCGTCGCGCTCCGGGATCTTCTTGCCCTCCCGCCCGGACTCGGCCTTGCGCACCGCCTCGAGCTTGTTGAGCGTGCTCGCGCCGACGATGCCGTCCACGGGGAGGCCCGCGTTGCGCTGGAAGTCGAGCACGGCGCGCTCGACCAGTTCATCGTGCACGCCGCGCTCCGGCCCGGCGTTGAAGCCGAGCAGGTTGAGCTTGACCTGGAGGTGCAGGACGTCGTCGCCGCGGAAGGGGGGCTCCCGAAGGTACAGCAGGCGGTCGCCGAGGGCGTAGCCGGACTCGACGAGCTCTCGCCACGTGTTCGCCCCCACGCGACCATCGGCGAGCAGGCCGCGCTCCTGCTGGAACGAGAGGACGGCGGCCTCCGTGTGAGGACCGAAGAAGCCGTCCACGCCCTCCCTGCCCAGCTCGAAGCCCTGCCCGCGAAGGCGGGTCTGGACGTCGAGGACTTCTTTGCCGCGGTCGCCGCGGGAGAGGTCGCGCACCGGGGGCTCCTGGTCGCTCGGGGACTCTGGGGCCCTCGATTCTATACGACTCGCCCAGCTGAGGTCCCTCGGGGGAGCGGAGTCCCGGATGCGGTATACCTATGGGGTGTCGGCGATCGTGCCGGCGACGGGGCGCACAGGCGGAAGGGAGTCGGTATGGGACGAAGTGAGCCGGTTCGCGTGACGTGGAAGCAGGAAGGGTTGATGTTCGAGGCAGAGACGCCGCACGGGACCATGGCTCTCGCCTCGGGCCTCGACGAGCCGGGCAACGGGGTGACTCCCATGGAGACGCTGGCGACCGCGCTGGCGGCGTGCACCGCGATGGATGTGGCCTCGATTCTCGTGAAGATGCGGCAGCCGCTCGAGACCTTTAGCGTCGAGGTGAGCGGGGAGCGCGCGGAGGAACACCCCAAGCGCTTCACGTCGCTAGACGTCGTCTACCACCTCTCGGGCGACCTGGACGAGCGCAAAGTGGAGCGCGCCATCTCCCTTTCTGAGGAACGCTACTGCTCGGTGGAGGCCACCCTGCGGCCGGCGCTGCCGATCACCTCCCGCTTCGTCATCGAGCGGTAGGAAGGTTTGCACTCCACGCACCGTGTTTACAGGTGATGTGCCTGAACGGTAGTATCGGGACGACGATTCGAGCTCAGGGGAAGGTGCGTGGACCGCGATCACGAGCTGTCGGCCGTACTTGCCGACGACACTCGCTACCACATCTACCGGTGGATCGCCGGGCAGCCGGCCACCGACGTCACCGTGGCCGACGTGGCAGCGGAGTTCGGACTGCATCCGAACGTGGCCCGCATGCACCTCGCGAAGCTGGAGCAGGCGGGCTTTCTCATCACCGGCTTCCGCCGTGCGGCGGGGGGCGGACGACCGGCGAAGCTGTACCGCCTGAGCGATCTCGTCGTGACCTTCGGGTTCCCGCCGCGGCGCTACGAACTGCTCTCGCGTCTCGCGCTCGACTCGCTCGCCGCGGGGGGCAGCCGGGACGACGCCCTGCGGGTGTGCCAGGACGCGGGCCTCGCTGAGGGACGGCGCGCCCTGGCGCCTGACGGCGTGCCCCCGAACGACCATGCCGCCGCTGCGGCCCTCGTCGCCTCCATCGCCGAGGAGCAGGGTCTGATGCCCGAGGTCACCTGGCGCGACGGGACGCTCAGCGTGGTGGTC
Source organism: Actinomycetota bacterium (assembly GCA_036788155.1). GTDB lineage: Bacteria > Actinomycetota > Thermoleophilia > UBA2241 > UBA2241 > CAIXSE01. Next base: position 2,733 of record DAIQNY010000112.1, read on the forward strand.
AACAACTGCAGCTTCCGGGAGCTTTCGGGCGCCGATCCGGACCTGGTGTGCGCCATGCATCGAGCCTTCCTCGAGGGGATCCTCCAGGTAGCCACGGCCGGTCTCGGCCGTCTCACTCTGGGCTCCGACCAGTGCCGCATCAGCTGTGGCGACGCCCGCTGCGAGCTGCTCTGCTCGTTCGCATCGGGCGACGAGTGAGAGAACGGCGAGGTAGGGTAGTCTACGGGCGCACACGGACCCGGAGGACGCCCTGACCATCGACCAAGCCATCCGCGACCTGCTCGACGTCTCGACCGACATCAGCTCCGTCGCCGTCCTCGATGCATCGGGCGCCGTGACGGCCTGCGGGCCCGGCGCCGCGGAAGAAGCGCTGCCGGGGGCCGTCGACCGCCTCTGGGACGCGGCTGCTCGCCGCGCCGCCCACGACGACGGCGCCGAGCTGGAGCACGTGGTCGTCCCAATGCCCGGCGGCGCGGTCGCCGTTGTGGCGGCGCACGGCCACCGCGCCGTGGCCGTCACCGGCCCGCGGCCGGCCGTCGCACTGCTGGTCTTCGATCTCCGCACGTGCCTCATGGACGCGTACGCGGCGGAGGCCACGGCGTGAGGGTCCGTACCGTCACCCTGCTCGCCGTGGCCGCCGGTGCCGTGGCCGCAGTCGTGTGGTGGCGCCGGCAGTCCGCCGCCGAGCCCGAGCCGCTCGTGCAGTTCGGGCTGTCCGGCGGCGCCGTGCGCACGTTGGACCGTTCCGATCCCTCGACCATCGAGCTCGAGACGCTGGCTGCCGGCGTCCGCGACTCGTTCACCGGAGGCGCCTGATGGACCTCGCATCCTTCGACACTGGGCTCCTGCACGCGACCATCGAGAGAGCGTTGCGCCGCGGCGGCGACTTCGCCGAGGTCTTCGTTGAAGACAGGGAGAGTCTCGGCCTGCGGCTCGAGGACGGCCGCATCGAGCAGACCAGCGGCGGCCGTGAGACGGGCGCCGCCGTCCGTCTGCTCTCGGGCGAGCGCACCTACTATGCGTACAGCGACGCCGTCGACGAGGCGGGGCTCACCGCGGCGGCCGACGCCGTGGCCGCGGCCGTGAGCGCCGGGAAGCAGACCCCCGGCGTCATCGATCTCGGCGCCGTGCGCAGCGACCCCGGCAAGAACCCGGTGCTCACGCCGCCGGGTGAGGTGAGCACGGCGCACAAGGCCGAGCTGGTGCGGGCGGGCGACGAGGCGGCGCGTTCCGTCTCGGACGAGATCGTGCAGGCCATCGTCGGGTACGGCGACACTCGCCAGAAGGTGCTCATCGCCAACTCGCTCGGCGACCTCGTCGTCGACGACCGCACGCGGACACGGTACACGGCGCAGGTGGTTGCCCGTCGTGGCGAGGTCATCCAGACGGGCCACGAAACGGTGGGAGGCAGCGCCGGCTTCGAGCTCCTGGACGAGGAGATCGCCCGTCGCACGGCGCGCACGGCGGCAGAGAAGGCGCGCATCATGCTGGACAGCAGGCCGGCGCCGGTCGGCGCGATGCCCGTGGTGCTCGCCAACGGGTTCGGCGGCACCCTCTTCCACGAGGCCTGCGGGCACGGGCTCGAGGCCGACACCATCGCCAAGGGCGCCAGCATCTACGCCGGCAAGATGGGCGAGGTCGTCGCCGCTCCCATCGTCAGCGCGTACGACGAGGGATCCATCACGAACGGGTGGGGCTCACAGGCCTTCGACGACGAGGGCGTGCCCACGCAGAAGACCCTGGTGATCGAGGACGGCCGCCTGACCGGCTATCTGTACGACCGTCTGCGCGCCCGAGAGGCGGGCGCCGCCCCTACGGGCAACGGACGGCGCCAGTCGTTCCGTCACGTCCCCATCCCGCGCATGACGACCACGTACATCGCGCCCGGCGATCTGGACCCGGACGACATCATCTCGGCGACGCCGAGAGGGTTCTACGCCAAGAGCCTGGCCGGCGGGCAGGTCGAGCCGGCCAGCGGCAACTTCGTCTTCGGTGTCGCCGAGGGCTACCTCATCGAGGCCGGCCGCATCACCACGCCGTTGCGTGGCGCCACACTGGTCGGCAACGGCATCGACATCCTCATGAAGATCGACATGATCGCCGGCGACTTCGACGTCAAGACCGGCATCTGCGGCAAGGACGGCCAGGGTGTACCGGTCGGGACGGGCCAGGCCACCCTGCGCATCGCGGAGATGACGGTGGGAGGGACGGGCTGATGTTCAAGATCCTCGACGCCGTGCTCGAGCGCGCCCGGGCGCGCGGCGCGGCAGACGTTGAAGTGTTCGGCGAACGGTCCACGTCGCACCGCATCAAGGTGTACCGGCAGGAGGTCGAGCAGCTCACGGCGGCGCAGCGCCGGGGCGTGGGGGTCCGCGTGTTCAGCGGCGGCGCCGTCGGCCACGCGTACACCTCGGACCTCAGCGACGCCGGCCTAGATACGCTGGTGCAGCACGCCGTGGACAACGTCGCCGTCAGCGACCCGGACGAGTACATGGCGCTGCCCCAGCCGCAGGGCGAGCCGGCCGACGTCGACCCGTACGATCCGAGGCTCGCCGGGGCCGCCGACGAGCAGCGCATCGCGGTCGCCCTCGAAGTGGAGGCGACCGCCCTGGCGGCCGACCCGCGCGTCAAGACCGTCGAGGACAGCATGTACGTCGACGCCGACGGCGAGGTGTTCATCGCCAGTACGGCCGGCGTCCGCGGGAGCTTCCGCGCCGGCCAGTGCTACGCCTTCGCCTACGTCCTCGCCGAGGAGGAGGGCCAGGTGGAGACAGGCTACTCCTACAGCGTCGGCCGTGCCCTCGAGGACCTCGACCCCGCGTTCGTCGGCAACGAGGCCGCCACACGTGCCACTCGCCTGCTGGGCGCCAGGAAGTGCCCGTCCATGAAGGCGCCGGTCGTCCTGGATCCGTTCGTGTCCGCGGCGTTCTTCGGCGTGCTCAGCGGCGCGCTCACCGCCGACGCCGTGCAGAAGAACCGCTCGCTGTTCGCAGGACGCGAGGGCGAGCGCGTCGCCGGCGACCTGCTCGAGCTCGTGGACGACGGCACACTGCCGGACGGCCTGGACAGTGCGCCGTTCGACGGTGAAGGCATGCCCAGCGGGCGCACGCCGCTCATCCGCGGCGGCGTGCTCCAGGGCTTCCTCTACGACACGTACACGGCACGCAAGGCCGGCCGCGCCAGCACCGGCAACGGCATGCGCGGCGGCTACTCCAGCCTGCCCGGCGTGCGCCCCAGCAACCTGGTGGTGGCCGGACCGGCGACGCCCCTGGACGAGATCGTCGCCGGCATGGAGCAAGGCGTGCTGGTCACCGACGCTGTCGGCATCCACTCGGGAGCCAACCCCATCTCGGGGGAGTTCTCGGTGGGCATCAGCGGCGTGCGCATCGAGAACGGCTCGTTCACGACGCCGGTCCGCGAGGTCACGCTCGCGGGGGACATCGTCGGCATGCTCACGGGCATTCGGGCGCTCGGAGACGATGCGCGATGGGTGCCGGGCGGCAGCGTCTTCACGCCGTCGGTGATGATCGAAGGCATGTCGATCGGCGGCACCTGACCGGCGCAGCGGGGTCGACCGGGGGTGCGCCACGGGTACACCCGCTATAGAGTCTGCGGGACGCGGCGCGCGGGCGCGCGCCCACAAGCCCCACAGACGAACGGAGGGAGTGTGAGCGAGCTCGGCCAACGCCTGCTCGACGCCAGCTTCCTGGAGGGCGACTTCGTCCTCAGGTCCGGCCGGCGCAGCAAGTTCTACCTCGACAAGTACCTGTTCTCCACGAGGCCGGACCTGCTGCGGGACATCGCCGCCGGCCTCGCGGAGAAGCTGCCGGCTCTCGGGCCCTTCGACCTGCTGGCGGGCCCCGAGCTGGGCGCCGTGGCCATCGTCGCCGCCGTCTCCCTGGTGTGCGGCAAGCCGTTCGTCATCGTGCGCAAGGGCGCCAAGGGCTACGGCACCGACAAGGTCATGGAGGGCAAGGCCGAACCGGGCCAGCGGGTCGTGATCATCGAGGACGTGGTCACGTCGGGCGGCGCCGCGCTCATGGCCGCCGACGCGCTGCGAGCGGCCGGGCTCGAGGTCGACGCCCTGCTGTGTGTGGTCGACCGCGAGGAGGGCGGCCGCGCCCAGATCGAGGAGAAGGGCCTCAGGTTCGACCCCCTGTTCACGGCCACTTCGCTCGGCATCAAGAAGCCGGGGTGACCGCGGCCGCGGGGTTGCAGGCGGTCCTCAATCGGGCCGCGGACGGTCGTCCGCGGCCCTCGCTCACTTCACCGTGAACGACCTCACGGTCGCCTCGAGCCCGTCCTTCATCCTCTCCCAGTCGGCGGTGGTGGACTGGGCCGTGATCTGGTACTCGTGCCTGCCCTGGAAGAGGAAGAAAGTCAGGGCCGTGATCGCCGTCCCCTCCTCCACGTAGGTGTACGTGAGTGCGAATCCGGGGAGTCCGTTGACCTCCGTGCCGCTCAGCGGCTCGACCACGGCGCTGTCCGGCAGTGAGGCCATGATCTGGTCGACGACGCCCTGCAGTTCGCTCTCGAGGTCGGGTACCTCGGCTGCATCCACCTCGCGCGCCAGTTCGTAGACGGAGACCTGGGCGGCGTTCACGTAGCGCTCGGCGACCACGGGACCGTCCTTGTCCGCGAAGACCACGTCCAGGACGGAGGTACCTCCGGCGCCCGTGCCTTCCGCGGGCTCGCCCTGCTCCAACGGATCGGTGTAGGTGATGCTGAAGCCGTACCGGTCGTTGGTGTACGTCTTCGTCGAGGTGATGCTGCCGCCGTCGGACGGGCTGCCGTCGCCCACGCTCGCGCTTCCGTCGCAGCCGGCGAGGGCGCCGGTCAGCCCCGCGAGGGTCAGCCCGACGGCGAGCAGGATCAGGATCCGGTGCACGGTGCGCCTCCCTCGGGTCGCGTGTCTCGCGGAGTCGTCTCACGGGCAGAGGGGACTCCTCTCAGCATGACGTCGGCGGCGCGGCCGCGGTCTTGACGCTCGCCGCAGCAGACAGAGGGCGCCTGGGAACGGCGCGAGAGTCGCCCCGGCGACATCACGCGACGACGACGCGCAGAGTGGCCAGCGTGCGGTCCTCCGGGCCGTGCACCTTGAGCCCGGCGGCGCCGGCCTCTCTGAGATAGGCGACGATCTCCGGGGAGATCTCCTCGCCGGGTCCCAGGACGGGGATGCCCGGGGGATACGGCGTGACCATCTCGGCGCTGATCTCGCCGGCGCACTCGGCCAGCGGCTTCGCCGCCGCCGGCGCGAACACGGCGTCCCGGGGCGTGAGCACCTGCCGGGTGAAGGGCGGCGTGCGGGCGAGGAGGCCGGCGCAGGTGGCGGAGCCGCCTCCGCCGGCCTCCTCGCCAAACCGCGCCGCCAGGTCCCGCAGCGAGCCAACCAGCGTCTCGAGGTCCTGGCGGCGGTCGCCGAAGGTGACGTTGAGCACCACGTTGAGCGGGTCCGCCGCCTCGACGGCGATGCGGTAGTCGTCCCGGAGCACCGTCTCGAGCTGATAGCCGCTCAGCCCGACGTCGCAGGCGGAGACCGTGAGCCGGGTGGGGTCGAACTCCGCGACGCCGTCGCGTCCGAGCATCTCGTCCCCGAGACAGCGGAGTCCCGGGATGCCGGAGATCTGCCGGCGGGCCCGGTCCGCGAGCTCGATGGCGCCCCGCCACAGCTCCGAACCATGCACCGCCATCTGCTGTCGGGCGGCGTCGATGCTGACGTACATGAGAACCTGCGGGCTGGTGCTCTGGGTCATGTGCACCATGCCATCCAGTCGCGCGAGGTTGACGCGTTCGCCGCGCGCCATGAGCACCGCCGACTGCGTGAGGCCGCTGATGAGCTTGTGGGTACTCACCACGGCTGCGTCTGCACCGGCCGTCATGGCGTCGGTGGGCAGGTCGGGGCAGAAGCGCAGGTGCGGGCCCCACGCCTGGTCGGTGACGAACGGCACGCCGGCGTCGTGAGCCAGCTTCGCGATGGCCGGGAGATCCGCTCCGAGGCCGTTGTAGGTCGGCGAGGTGACGAACAGGGCACGGGCGGCGGGAGCCTCGCGAAGCGCGGCAAGCGCGTCCGCCGCACCGACCTGGAGAGGGATGCCCCACAGAGGGTCGATGGCCGGCTCCATGTAGAGCGGCATCGCGCCGGTGAAGATGAGCCCCGCAAGCATGGACTTGTGGGCATTGCGGGGCACGATGACCGTCTCGCCGGGCGCGCCGAGGGCGAGCAGCAGGGCGTGCACACCGCTGCTCGAGCCGTTGACCAGGAACCACGTGCGGTCCGAGCCCCAGGCCTCGGCGGCGTAGTCTTCCGCGAGACGGATGAGACCTGTGGACTCTCGCGTGTCCTCGACGCCGCCGGCCATGGCGTTGTCGACGCCGAGCGCCTGGTCGCCGATGAACTCGCGCAGCCCTGCCGGCGCGCCCTTGCCGAGCTTGTGCCCGGGGGTGTGGAACGGCGTGAAGCCGGTAGCGCGGTAGCGCATCGCGGCGTCCAGGTACGGCGTCTCTCGCTGGTCGTGCGGCAACTGGGTCCCTCCCTCCGAACGGCGGGCGGGGCGCCGGCCGTCTACGCCCGTAAGCATACCAAGGCGGAATGATAGACTCGACCTGTTTTGCAGGGGAAACGAGGCCGCCAAAGGAGCAGCCATCACCCTCGACCAGACAGTGAGAGTACGGTTCGCGCCTAGCCCGACGGGGACGTTGCACATCGGCTCGGCGAGGACGGCGCTCTACAACTACCTGTTCGCCCGTCACAGCGGGGGGTCGTTCATCCTGCGTGTCGACGACACGGACCTCGCCCGCTCGGACGCGGCGCTCGAGGCCGGCATCCTGGCGGATCTGCGCTGGCTGGGGCTCGCCTGGGACGAGGGGCCGGACCTGGGAGGTCCCTCCGGCCCCTATCGGCAGAGCGAGCGGCTCCGGCAGCACCTGGCCGCCGCGAAGCACCTGCTGGCCACCGGGTGGGCCTACCACTGCTTCTGTCCGGAGGAGCGCCTCCAGGAGCTGCGCCGCGCGGCGCTCGTCGGAGCACGCACGCCGCGGTACGACCGCCGCTGCCTGGCGCTGCCCGAGCGGGAGGTGCGGCGGCGGCTCGAGTCGGGCGAGCCGGCCGCCATCCGCTTCCGGGTGCCCGCGGGCGAGGTCGTCGTGGACGACCTGATCCGCGGGCGCGTCGTCATCGGCGCCGACGCCCTGAGCGATCCGATCATCGTGAGGTCCGAGGGACTCGCGGGCTACAACTTCGCCACGGTGGTCGACGACCGGGACATGGGTATCACCCACGTCATCCGCGGCGACGACCACCTCACCAACACCGCCCGCCAGCAACTGCTCTTCGAGGCTCTTGGAGGGCCCGTACCCCGGTGGGCTCACCATTCCATGGTGCTCGGCCCAGACGGCGGCAAGCTCAGCAAGAGGCACGGCGCCACGGCGGTGGGCGAGTATCGGGACCTGGGATACCTGCCCGAGGCCATCGTCAACTACCTGGCGCTGCTGGGCTGGTCGCACGGGGAGGATGAGGTCCTTGACCTCGACCGGCTCGTCGCAGACTTCGATCTCACGAAGCTCTCGTCCAGCCCGGCCGTGTTCGACCTCTCCAAGCTCGACTGGCTCGACCACGAGCGCATCATGGCGCTCGCGCCGGAGGAGCACGAGCGCCGCTTCTCGGAGCGGCTCCCGGCCGGGACGCCGCCGCAGGCGGTGGCCGCGCTCGCGGCCGCGTTCCAGCCGTCGCTCGTGCGCTACGGCGACGCGCCTGCCGCCGCGGCCGGGGTCCT
>DAIQNY010000113.1:0-10332 GCA_036788155.1 Actinomycetota bacterium
CGTCGGCGTACTTCGTCTGGCCGAAGACCTTGTCGCGCGCATCATGACGCGGAAGCGCACGGACGATGACCCTGTAGGTGGGGGCCTCGTCAGGCATCACGCCCTCCCACCTCGCGGAGCTCGGCTCGGGCGACGTCCTCGATCGCGTCGACGATCTTGGTGTAGCCGGTGCAGCGGCAAAGGTTGCCGGCTATGCCCTCGCGGATCTCGTCACGCGTGGGGGTTCGGTTCTGCTTGAGCAGCGACGCCGCCGACAGGATCATGCCCGAGCTGCAGAAGCCGCACTGGACGGCCCCGTGCTCGATGAAGGCCGTCTGCAGGGGATGTGGGTCCTCGGGGGTTCCGAGCCCTCTTGTCGTGACCACGCTCCGCCGGTCGGCCTGCACCGCGAGCGTGAGGCACGCGTTCACCGCCTCGCCGTCGAGCAGCACCGTGCAGGCGCCGCAATCGCCCTGCCCGCAGCCGTTCTTGACCTCGGTGGCGCCGAGCTTCTCCCTGAGGACGTCGACGAGCGTCTCGTCGACCGTCACCACGGTCCGCATCGAGCGGCCGTTCACGACGATCTCGATCTCCTGCATCGTCATCACCCCCTCGTCACTTGCGCCGTCTCGGCGATCATCCGCGCGACGACGGCCTCGGCCACCCACGCTCGGTACCGGGCGGAGGCCCGCACGTCGCTGATCGGCGAGATGTGCTCGTGGACCCGGCGGGCGCACTCGGCGGCAACGTCCTCGGTGACCTTGCGCCCTCGCAGGGCGTCCTCCACGGCGAAAGCGCGCAACGGGACGGCCGCGACCGCTCCGAGCGCGATGCGGGCCGCGACACAGAGCGTCCCGTCCAACTCGATCTCGCAGGCGGCGCACATGACGCTGATCGCGTCCGCGTTGCGGAGCCCGATCTTCTCGAAGCGACCCGGCAGCGGACGGCCGGCGAGCGGGACGAGTATGTGGGTCAAGAGCTCACCCTCTCGGAGCGCGGTCTTCCGGTAGTCGACGAAGAACTGGGTGAGCGGCAACTCCCGGGAGCAGCCGGCGCGCGCGATCCGTACGAGCGCGCCGGAGGCGAGCAGCGCCGGAGCAGTGTCGGCGGACGGCGAGGCGGTGACCAAGTTGCCGCCGACCGTCGCGCGGTTGCGCACCAGCGGGCTGCCGACGGAGGCGGCCGCCGCGGCGAGCACCGGCACGAGTTCCTTGACAACCGGATGCGCCGCCACGGCCCCCAAGGTCACGGCGGCACCGACCTCCAGCATGCCGCCGTCCACGCGGACATCGCACAGATCGTCCAGCTTGCTCAGGTCGAGCACCAGGCGCGGCGTCTCGTCCCCGTCCGTGCCGTTCATGCGCTCCTTGCGCAGCTGCGGGATCAGGTCGGTGCCGCCGGCGATGACGAGCGGCATCGCCCCAGGGTCGGCCAGCAGCGTGAGGGCTTCGTCGAGACCGGACGGCCGGACGTAGGACTCGAGCTTCATCGAGCCTCCTCTGCGAGCTCCGCCTCCGTGGCTGCTCTCCGCGCGGCCATGCGCTCGGCCGCGTTCTGGATGGCGCGCACGATGCCGTTGTAGCCGGTGCAGCGGCAGATGTTGCCTTTTATGTGATGGCGGATCTCCGCCTCGGTCGGGTGCGGGTTACGCTTGAGCAGGTCGCCGGCCATCAGGATCATCCCGGGCGTGCAGAAGCCGCACTGAACCGCATTCTCATCCAGGAACGCCTCCTGGATGGGATGCAGGTCGCCGTTCGGTCCGGCGACGCCCTCGATGGTCGTGATCCCCTTGCCGTCGCAGGCGACGGCGAGCGTGAGGCAGGCGAGCGCCGGCTCACCGTCGATGAGCACGGTGCACGCGCCGCACTGGCCGGTCCCGCAGCCGTACTTGGCGCCGGTCAGCCCGAGCTCGTCGCGCAGGATGGTGATAAGCAGTGCGTTCTGCTCGACCATGAGCATGTGCTCGGCACCGTTGACCGTGATGACGACGGCCTCGGTACAGCTGGTCAACATGCCGCACGCTCCCACGCAGCCTGGAACGCATCCTTGAAGAGCACGCCGGCAGTCTCCCTGCGATACAGCTCGGTACACCTGATGTCGTCGATGGGTGAGATGGTCTCGACGACCAGCCGGGCACCCTCGTCGACGAGCGCATCGTCGATCCTCTGCCCCTCGAGCTTCGCCTCGGCGATCTCGGCGCGCAGCGGCGTCGGACCCACGGCGCCGAGTGCGACGCGGCACGCCGTGCAGATGTCGCCGTCACGCTGCAGCGTGACGGCGCACGTGACCTTGGAGATGTCGCTGGCCACGCGCGTGAGCTTGCGGAAGGCGCTCGCCTTGCCATCAGGGAACGCGTCCCACTCCACATCGATGATGAGCTCGTTGGGCGCGAGCGCGGTCCTGCCCGGACCGGTGTGGAACTCGCCCAGAGCGACTGTGCGCACGCTCTGAGCGCTCATCACCCGGACGCTGGCGTCGAAGCTGATGAGAGGCGGCGGCGTGTCGGCGGCCGGCGAGCCGTTGCCGAGGTTGCCGCCGATGGTCCCCACCGAGAGCACCTGCAGCTTGCCGATGCTGTCGATAGCCTCGGCGAGACTGTCGTAGCGGCCGAGGTCCCGCAGGTACGGCAGCACGTCCATGTAACGGCGGCCGGCGCCGATGCGGACCTTCTCGCCGGCCTCCAGGTGCTTGAGCTCCTGCAGCCGTGAGACATCGACCACGGCCTGGGGTGACCGGCGGCCAAGCTTCATCTGGACGATCAGGTCGGTGCCGCCGGCCAGCACCTCGGCGTCTTCGCCGTACCGGTCGAGGAAGGCCAGAGCCTCATCGAGCGTCGCCGGGACGTGGTACGTGAAGTCGTTGACCAGGACTCGCGTGTTGACGGTCATGACGCCTCGTCCTTTGGTGTACTCGAGCGGGCCGCCGTCAGGTAGACCGCTCATTCCGGGAACACCCCCTCGCACGCCCAACCGTGGAGCGCGGCCAAAATCATGTCCGGCGTGATCGGGATGAACTGGAAGCGGATGCCGAGCGCGTTGTGCAGCGCGTTCATGACGGCCGCCGCCACGGCGTTGTTGGCCGCCTCTCCGATGCCCTTCGCGCCGAAGGGACCCGACGGCTCGTAGGTGCTGGCGAAGAAGGTCTGGATGTCGTCGACCGGCGCCATGTCCTCGGCTGTGTACACCTTGTAGTCGATGTACATGCCGCCGCAGGTCATCTCCCCGGTCTTCGGGTCGTACTGTGTGTCCTCGAGAAGGGCCTGCCCGATGCCGCGGCACAGGCCGCCTTCGAGCTGGCCGGCCGCAAGATCGGGATTCACCACCGTCCCCGCGTCCACGGCGCACACGGCACGCGGCACCCTGACCTCGCCGGTCCAGGTGTCCACCTCGACCTCCACGAAGTTGGTGACGAAGCACGGCGGGCAGTTGACCATGCGGTGGCTCTCGACGTGGATCGCCGTGCCCCAGCCCTTGAGCTGCGCGGTCTTGGCCACTTCGCGCACGGTGATGCGCTTGCCGGCCGCGCCCTCCAGGAAGATGGTCGCCTCACCCGACTCCGGGTCGGGACCGATCTGCAGGGCGGCAGGGTTGACCTCGATGAGGCGCGAGGCGAACTCCAGGAGCCTCTCCCTCGCGCCCTTCGCAGCCTCGACCGCGGCGCCGCCCCCGCAGTACACGCCGCGGGTTGCGTGGGTACAGACGTCGTAGCCGGTGTCCGTAGTGCTCGCCGGCGAGATGCCGACCAGGTCGAACGGCACGCCCATCTCCTCCGCCACCAGCTTTGCGCAGGCGTCCAGCGTGCCGCCGCCGTGGCACATCAGCGCGGTCGACATGTCGACGGAGCCGTCCTCGTTGACCTTGACCATGGCGGTGGAGTAGTCGATCACCTCGCCGGGCATCGCGGCGCCGGTGCCCGACGTGTGGAAGGTGCGACCCACGCCGATGCCGCGGCGGTACCGACCGGCCTTGTCTGCGGGCCGGCCGCGGTCTTCCCAGCCGATCATCTCGGCGCCCTTGACGAGCATCTCCTCGACGCCGCAGCTCCTGATAATGGAGCGTACCGTCGGGCCCTGGCCCCAGAACTCCTCGCCGAGGCCCACGTAGTTCTTCAGCCGCAGCTCGATCGGGTCCATCTCAAGCTTCTCGGCAATGATGTCCATGTGCGACTCGACGGCGAACGAGACGTCCGGGTTGCCGTAGCCCTGCATCGCGCAGGCCGGCGCCTTGTTGGTGTAGACGGCCGTGCCCTCGAAGTTCATGTGCGGCATACGGTAGAGCGAGACGAACCAGCCCGACATGCAGCCGAGCAGCGGGTACGCCTGGATGTTGTGGGCTCCGATGTCGACCACCGTCTTGAGCTCGCCGGCCGTGATGATGCCGTCGCGCGTGACCCCATACTTGAGGTCGATCTCGGCCGGGTACTTGCAGTGGTCGTACATGTCCTCCTCACGCGTGAGGACGATCTTGACCGGCTTGCGAGCCTTGAGCGCGAGCGCCACACAGATGGCGACCGGCGTGTTCATCTGGATGCTCGAACCGAACGCCCCGCCGATGGTGCTGCGGTGCACCTGGATCCTGCTGAGCGGTATGTCGAAGATCCGCCCGAGCAGCTGCCGGGTGTTGTGGATGGACTGCAGCGTCGCCCAGAGCTCGATGCCGCCGTCCGCCAGAGGCCTGCAGACGGCGGCCTTCGGCTCCATCTGCGCGTGGTACACGCGCCCGGTCTGGTACGTGCGCCGGACGACGAGGTCGGCCTCCTCGAAGCCGAGGGAGACGTCGCCGACGCCGACCTGGCGGAAGCAGGCGATGTTGTGCTCGATCGGTAGTTCCGTGTCGCCGAGAAGGACGTTCTCATGGAGCGCCGGCGCGTCGTCGGCCATGGCGCTGTGCGCCTCGAAGACCGCCGGCAGTTCCTGCCACTCGACCTTGACCGCGCGCATGGCGCGCTCCGCGAGCGCCTCGGTGCGCGCGGCGACGGCGACCACGCCCTCACCGACCTGACGCCCGACCCACGGCAGCACGGTCCTGTCCCGGTACGTCTTGACCGGCACGCTGACTTGGCGCTCGTTGTAGCGCGTCTGGGGGACGTCGGCCGGGGTGATGCAGACGGCGCCCATCTTCTCCGCCTCGCTCGTGTCGATGGAGACGACGCGCGCGTGAGGATAGGGGCTTCGCAGCACGCGCGCGTGCAGCATCGACGGCAGCACCACGTCCGACGCGTAGATCTCGGTCCCAGTCACCTTGGCCAGCCCGTCCTTGCGGCGGGTGACCGCGCCGATGGTCCTGAAGTCCCCGGTTGCCATCCACGGGCCTCGCTTCCCCGGTCTGCGTCCACGCTCAAACACGAGCAGTCGATTGTCGCACGCTCGCTATACGTCTAGCAAGTACCGGCGTGCTACGGTACACTGGCGCGCTTGAAGAGCCGACCAAGGACGAGCAGAGTGAAGAGCCGCGACCTACACACGACGCTGAGCAGCGCTCTTGGTGAGACCGGTCCGCAGGTAGTCGCGCTCGTCGGCGCCGGCGGCAAGACGAGCGCGCTTCACCTGCTCGTCGAGGAGCTCGCGGCTTCGCGAGGCAGCGTCCTGGCGACCACCACCACGATGATGCTCGCCTCCCAGCTGTCGCTCCTCGGCCCTCTCCTGTTCGAGACAGACGATGCTCTCCCGCTCCTGACCCGCGCCGCTGCGTCGCTCCGTGACGCCGAGACCGTCTCGCTGGCGCACTCTCGTGCCTCCGATGGGAAGGTCAAGGGATTGTCGCCCGCCGCCGTGGACTCCGTCTGGGCGGCCGGACTCACACCCGCCATGGTGGTCGAGGCGGACGGCAGCCGCGGCCTGCCGTTGAAGGCCTTTGGCGCAACGGAGCCCCAGTTGCCGTCGCGCACCACCGTCGCCGTCGTCCTCGCCGGCCTCGATGCAATCGGTCTGCCGCTCGATGAGGACCATGTGCATCGGGCCGCGCTGCTCAAGCGGCTTCTCGGCGCGGCGCCGGATAGCGTTGTGACCCCCGAGCTCATTGGTGCGGCGCTGGCGCTCCAGGTCGCACGCGTGCGAGCGTCGCTGCCGGGCGCTCGTGTGATAGTCCTCCTGAACAAGGCGGACGACGAAACGCGAAGGGGCCAGGGCGCACTCGCTTCCGCCTCGCTTCTCTCCAGTCTGGACCATGACGACTCGACGCGACCGGATCGCATAGTCGTGGGAAGCGTCCGTCAACGCACATTCGTGGTGGTGTACGGATGACGCGGCGGGACGAAGCTTCGGCCGCGTCAGGCAACCCGACGACGGACGGTCCCCGCGTGTGGGGCGTCGTGCTTGCCGCCGGCATGGCCACGCGGATGGGCGGCAGCAAGGTGACCCGGGTGCTCGAGGGCCGGCCGATGGTGGAGCGCGTCGTGGATGCGGCGCTCGCCTCACGCCTGGCGGGCACGGTCGTCGTGGTCGGGCATGAGGCGGATGAGGTTCGACGGATCTTGCACGGCCGGCCGGTGCGCGTGGTGGAGAACCCCCTCTTCGCGCATGGCCTCAGCACGTCGCTGCACGCGGGCCTGCGGGGTATCGACTCCGACTGCGACGCGGCCCTGTTCCTGCTCGCCGATCAGCCGTTCGTCACGACAGAGCTCATCGACCGCCTGATCGATGAACACGTCGCGAGCGGCCGACTGATCGTCCGTCCGGAGCACGGAGGTCGTCCCGCCAATCCCGTGCTGTTCTCCGCGCGCCTCTTCTCCGAGCTTGCACGGGAGACGGGGGACCGGGGCGGGCGCGATGTGGTCCGGCGCCACGCCGACGAAGTGGCACTGGTGCCGGTCGACGACCCGGTGCTCTGCGTCGACATCGACTCGCTCGAGGAGTATGAGAGACTGCGGGCGATGAACGTGCAGACTGACTGCCCGACACTACCCCGTCCACGGGCGGTCGTCCGGGGTGGCGGCGACCTCGCCACGGGCGCCGTTCTGGCCTTGCATCGCGCCGGCATCTCCGTCGTCGTGACGGAGGTGGCACAGCCCACTGTCGTCAGAAGGACCGTGTCCTTCGCGGAGGCGGTCTACGCCGAGGTCACGGACGTCGAGGGGATCCGAGCGGCGCGTGCTGCGGTCTCGGACATCGACGCCGTGCTGGATGACGGTGTCGTCCCGGTGGTCGTGGCGCGGAGCCATACGCAGGTGCTCGAGCAGGTACGACCAGTGCTGCTCGTCGATGCGATCATGGCGAAGCGCAACCTCGGGACCCGTATCACCGACGCCCGGGCAGTGGTCGCGCTCGGCCCCGGCTTCGTCGCCGGGCGGGACGCCCACGCCGTCGTCGAGACGAGGCGAGGCCACGACCTCGGCCGCATCCTGTATGAGGGGGAGGCGCAGGCCAACACCGGCGTGCCGGGTGAGATCGGTGGATATACCTGGCAGCGTGTGATCCGCTCCCCGGCGGCAGGCATCTTCCAGGCGGCCGCGACGATCGGCGATCCCGTCCAGACAGGCGATGTGATCGGCTACGTGGGAGAGACGCCGGTGCACGCCCCGCTCGACGGCGTCCTCCGCGGCTTGCTGTACACCGGCCTGCACGTGACCGAGGGCTTCAAGATGGGGGACGTCGATCCCCGCGGTGGCGCCCCTCGCTGCTTCACGGTCTCGGACAAGGCTCGCGCGGTGGGCGGAAGCGTCCTTGTGGCGGCGTGCGCGCTGCTGGGCGGGGTCTGGTTCGTGCGGGACGCGGCCGCGGAGAACTGACGCCCGCGCCGTACGGTCAAGCGAGAGGCCCGGCGCGGAGCAGCTCGATCACCGGCGCGACGTCGACCGGCGGAGTGTCGCCGGCGCGCAGCACGGGCACGATCTCGCGCACGCGTCCATGGGCCCGTGCGGTACCCTGACCGAGCGGCGAGGAGCCGCGCAGGTCCACAGCCTGCGCGGCCACCACCAGCTGGATCGCCACGATCACTTCGCCTGCGTCGACCTGCTCGGCCAGGCGCCGTGCCGAGAGGGGCAGATGCGACGCCCGGTCCTCGATCCCCTCTGCCCCGCTCGTGCTCGTGAGCACGAAGGACACCGGCTGGGCGAGCGTGCTCGCCTCCGCCGCGACCGACTCCGCCGTGATCGCGAGGATGCTCAACCCGAGATCGGGACCGCCCTCGCCCTGATCCAGCAGGCCGGTCGGCAGGCCGGACCAGGGCGTGTCCAGCAGCTTCAGGCTGCGCTCGGAGGCAGCCGTCAGCATCGAGGCGAGCGCGATCCGTACGTAGTCCAGCGCGGCGGACAGCCCCGCCACCTCGTACACTCCGGTCGAGACGATCGTCCCTTCCGCCAGCGACACCAGAGGGTTGCCCTGGGCGGAGTTCAACTCGATGTCCAGGAGCGTCTGAGCATGGTCCACCGCGCGATGCGCGGTCGCCTGCAACGGAGCAGCACTACGGTAGGTGAGGGGGTCCTGCAGATTGCGGGCTGCCCCCTCCCGCCAGAGGAAGCTGCCGGCCAGCAATTCGCGGAGGCGCGCCAGCGTACGCGCCAGTACAGGGTCCGGCCGCGCGTGCTCGATCGCGGGGTGCAGGATCATCGGGTTGGCGGCGAAGCCTTCAAGACTCAGCGCCGCGGCGACGTCCGAGGCGTCCACGAGGCACGCGGCGTCGGCGAGCGCGAGCGCGGCGAGACCCGTTCCGAAAGCGCTCGAGTTCATGACGGCGAGACCCTCGCCGGCGACGAGGTCCACGCCCGCGAACACGGCCGCGGCCAGGTCCGCCATCGGCGCGAGATCCGATGCGCCGAGCGAGCCGCGCAGGCGTACTGACGGCGCCAAGCCGTCGTTCAGCGCCTGCGTCAGGCGCTCGGCCAGGAGCGGACGCAGGCAGGTGGAGCCGCCCGCCATCTGGTTGAGGAGTATGAGCATTGCCGCCCGCACTGCGTCCGGCTGCGCCGGCGGCCCCACCCCGGCTCTGCTCTCGGCTATCTGCCGCCACTGGAACCCGACGTCGTCGTGGTCTTGCCGTGCGCGCTTCTGGACGCCCAGCCCGGTGGTGAGGCCATAGGTGGGCGTCCCCCGCTCAGCCGAGGCATCAGCGAGCTCCCGCGCTCGCTCCATTCTGGTGAACGCTTCGGCGTCGACAATGACGGCCTCGCCCCGCCGCGCGACGTTCACGACTTCCGTGGTGCAGAGGTCCGTCCCTGTCACGACCACTGTCACATCGCACCTGCCTGTGCCTGCGAAGACATACCGCTGTATACCCCTCCGGCCCCGGAGACGCCTGCTTGCGGGCGTCCGGGTGCGCCTTCCGGCCGTGGCGCCGAGCGCGCCGAGCGCCGGGCGCCGGGCGCCGGGCGCCGATCAGCTGTAGCGGATCCTCGGGTTGAGCACGGCGTACAGGATGTCGGCGATGAGGTTGGCGACGACGTAGATCAGCACGATGAGCAACGCCGTGGACTGGATCAGCACGAGGTCGCGCCGTGTGATGGCGAACAGCAACAGGCGGCCGAGGCCAGGGTACCCGTATACGGACTCCGTGACGATAAGGCCGCCGATGAGCCAGCCGATGCCGATCGCCACCACGGTCACGGTCGGCAGCAGGGAGTTGCGCAGCACGTGCGTGATCAGGACCTTGCGTGGCGGAATGCCCTTGAGGTTCGCCGTGCGCACGTAGTCCATCTGCAGCACGTCCACCGTGCTCGACCGCGTCATGCGGACCACGTAGGCAAGGCTCGTCAGCGCCACCGTGATAGCCGGCAGGATGAGGTACGGCAAGGCCTCGATAAAGGTCGTGCCGGGCGGGATCGCCGACTGCGAGGGGAACCATTTGAGCTGGATGGCGAAGATCGCGATGAGGATGAGCCCGCTGACGAACTCCGGCAGCCCGATGAACGCCAGGGAACCCACGGAGATCGTCTGGTCCACCCACGTGTTCTTCTTCAGCGCCGCTATGAGGCCTAACAGGATCCCTAACGGCACGTACATGACGAACGCGACGACGGCGAGCATCAAGGAGTTCGCCAGACGCTCGAACACGATGGGCCGGACGAGGGTGTTCATGCTCGGAGACTCGCCCCAGTCACCGCGCACGAAGTTGCCGAGCCAGGTGCCGTACTGGACCACCACAGGCTTGTCCAGGCCAAGCTCGGTGCGGAGCTGGCTCTTGGCCTCCTCCGTCGCGAAGCGCCCCAGGATCTGGCTGGCGACGTCGCCCGGTAGGATCGTCGTGGCAAAGAAGATGATGATGGACGCGAGCACCACCGTCATCACCATGAAGCCGAGGCGCCTGACTATGAACCTGCCCATCAGGCGCCCTCCTCGGTCTCGAGGACGAGCGTCTCGGCCTGCAGCCGCGCCAGGTCATCCAGTGGGATGTGGCAGAAGATGCGGTGGTCGCCCTCTCC
>DAIQNY010000114.1:0-10330 GCA_036788155.1 Actinomycetota bacterium
ACAAGGACACCGCCGGCCCGGCCATCAACCCGATGATCAAGGTCATCAACATCGTGGCCCTGCTGGTCATCCCCTTCCTCATCAAGTAAGGACGGATTCCAGGGTGCGCGGCGTCGGCCGCGCCTCACAAGACGGCGGCGGGCGGCCCCTCGGGTCGCCCGCCGCCGTTCTGTCGTCCTTGACGTCGCGTAGTCGAGACTCATTCTTAAGAGGGAGTCAAGGAATCAACTGTTTGTAGGAGAAAGCCGGGCGGTGTACAGTGGGCGTGAGAGGCCGGCTCGCCGACGGCGGGCCGGCCGGCTTTCGACATGATGAGAACCAGACAGATCATCGTCGTCATCACGGGCGTCCTCGGCGTCCTCCTGATCGTGCGCGGCGCCTGGGGCGGCGTCTGGCCGATCTCCATCCAGCTCATCGCCGGCGTGCTGCTGCTCGTGTTCGCCGGGCTGCGCTGGTGGACCATGCGATAAGCGGCCTCGGGCGGGGCAATGGCGCGCAGAAGGCATCGCGAGGGGCAGGGCCTGCACAGGGTGCTCGGAGTCCCTGCCCTTTTCAGTACCGCCTACGGCAACGTCGGCTCGTCGATCTACTATGCTCTCGGCGTCGTGGCGGCCTGGGCCATGGGCCTCACGCCCGTGGTCTTCACCCTCACCGGGCTGCTCTTCGTGACCACGGCGTGGTCATATGCCGAGGCTACGGCGATGATGCCGGAGGCCGGGGGGTCGTCGAGCTTCACCCGCCGGGCCTTCAACGAACTGGTGAGCTTCGTGGCCGGCTGGGCGCTGATGCTGGACTACATCGTCACCATCGCCATCTCGGCGTTCTTCGTGCCGAACTACCTCGCCGTGTTCTGGCCGGTGCTCAAGACCTGGCCCTACAACACCATCGGCGGCGTGCTCGTCATCGCGACCCTGGTCGTGATCAACGTGATCGGCATCAAGGAGGCCGCCCGCCTGAACATCGTGCTCGCGATCGCAGACCTGGGCACTCAGGTGCTCATCATGGTCATCGGCGTGGTCTTGCTGTTGGCGCCGCGCCTCCTCATCGACCAGATCGATCTCTGGACCTCGCCGACGCTCAGGCAGTTCATCTACGCCATCTCTATCGGGACCATCGCCTACACGGGCATCGAGACCATCTCGAACATGTCGGAGGAGGCTGCCAATCCGGACAGGGACGTGCCGAGGGCCATCAACATGGTGCTCGTCACCGTGATCGTGGTGTACATCGGCATGTCTCTCGTGGCGCTGTCCGCCATGCCGGTCGGAAGTAATGAGTTCCGGGTCGACCCGAGTACAGGCTACGTGGAGCAGGTGGAGGTCAGACCCGGCGAGGTCGAGGGCACCTACGTCCTCGCCGACGATCCGTCGGTCACGGCCTACCTGCCGGTCGAGACCGCGGGCGGCCGCACGCTCATGCCCGCCTCCGCCACCATGGAACCGCCCGGGGAGGTCTACAGCCGCGACGGGGTCCGATACACGCGGCTGTACGGTACGCAACTCGGCAGCAACTTCATCGAGGATCCGGTCCAGGGCGTGGTCCGGTTCATCCCCGAGAATCTGGCCTGGCTGCGCGGCATCCTCGCGGTCTGGGTCGGCGTGCTCGCGGCCACGATCCTTGTGATCGCCACGAACGCCGGGCTCATCGGGGTTTCGCGGCTCGCGTATTCGCTCGGCCAGCACCGCCAGGTGCCGCCGCTGCTGGGCCGCGTACACCCAAAGCGCCTGACGCCGTATGTGTCCATCATCGTCTTCGGCGTCGTGGCCTGCCTCATCATCCTGCCCGGGAGCACCTTCTTCCTGGCCGACCTGTACGCCTTCGGCGCCATGATCTCGTTCACCATGGCGCACGTGAGCGTCGTGGTGCTGCGCGTCAAGGAGCCCGAGTCGCGACGGCCGTTCCGTTCTCCTCTCGGCATCCCGTTCAGAGGCAAGACCCTGCCGCTCCTGTCCGTCGTCGGCGGCATCGGGACGTTCACGGTGTGGTGCGTCGTCGTGGCCACGCACGCCGAGGGCAGGCTCATCGGCTTCTCGTGGATGGCGATCGGCCTCGCCGTCTACATCGTCTATCGCAAGGCGAAGGGCTACTCGCTCACCAGGACGGTGGAGAAGGTCCTGGTGCCCGTCAGCATGCAGGCGGACATCGACTACCACCAGATCCTCGTCCCCATCACGGGTACCCGCATCAGCGACGAGATGATGGTGCTGGCGTGCCAGCTCGCGACGGAGAAGAAGTCGTCGATCGTCGGGCTCTACGTGATCGAGGTACCGTTGAATCTCCCACTCGACGCCAGTCTCTACGCTGAGCGGGCCAAGGCCGACCGGGTGATGAAGGCAGCGGCGACGATCGCCTCTCAGTTCAGAGTGAGGTTCACCCGTCACGTAATCACGGCCCGGCAGGCCGGCAGGGCGATCGTCGAGGAAGCCGCCCGGCAGCGGAGCGAGGTGGTCGTCCTGGGCACGTCGCGCAAGCGCCGCATCGGCAACGCGACGTTCGGACGCACCACGGACTACGTGCTCGACCACGCGCCGTGCGAGGTCCTCCTCAATCTCGTCCCGAAGGACTATCCTACGGAGGGCTCGAGCTTGACGGACGGCCTCGAGCAGCGCGAGCTTGCCATGAGCGCCGCGACGGGCGACCGTTCGGGAGACACGAGCGTGAAGCAGTAAGGAGACGACTATGCATGTGGTGATCGCGGGATGTGGCCGCGTTGGTTCCGGCCTCGCGCGCGACCTGGTGACGCAGGGCTTCGACGTAGCCATCATCGACGAGAGCCCTGACGCGTTCCATCTTCTGGGCGACGACTTCCCCGGCGAGTTCGTCGTCGGACGCGCCCTGGATTGGGCCGTGCTGCGCGAGGCCGGCATCGAGCAGGCCGTCGCGTTCGTGGCCTGCACCGACGGCGACAACACGAACATCGTGATCGCCCAGATCGCGCAGAAGAAGTACGGCATCCGCTGCGTGGTGGCGCGTGTGTACGACCCCCTGCGCGCCGAGCTCTTCGCGCAGGCCGGCATCCGCACGGTGTGCCCCACGCGGGACGTCCGCATCGCGTTGTTCGACGCCGTCCGCGCCTGCCAACTCCCCATCGCGGAGGGCTGATCATGTTCGTGCTCATCATCGGCGGCGGTAAGGTCGGTCTCAATACGGCGAGGCAGCTCATGCGCCTCGGGCACGAGATCGTGCTCGTGGAGCAGCGCTCCTCGCGCTTCACCATCATCGCCGAGGAACTCGGCGACGAGTCACTGGTGTTCGGCGACGGCACCGAGGTGTGGGTGCTCGAGAAGGCCGGCATCGGCCGCGCGGACATGGTCGTGGCCGTCACCGGCGACGACGAGGACAACATCATCATCTCGCAGGTGGCCAAGCTGAAGTTCGGCGTGCCCAAGGTCGTGGCGCGGGTCAACAATCCGTTCAATCAGCCGACCTTCGATCTGCTGGGCGTCGAGGCGACCATCTGCGCCACCACCCAGTTGCTCAACCTCATCATGCACGAGTTGCCGGTGCACAAGTTCGTGCATCTCCTCACGCTGCGCAAGCAGAACCTGGAGCTCGTGGAGCTCGAGGTGGGGGAGAACTCGCCCTTCGCCAACTCGTACGTGCAGGACATCGACCTGCCGGAGGGCGCGCTGCTCGCAGCCATCGTGCGCGCCGGCCACGCGCTGGTCGCGCGGGGGTCCACCGAGATCCTGCCCGGCGACTACGTACTGTGTCTGCTCCCGCCGGGCAAGGAGCGCGAGCTGGTCAAGGTGTTCCTGCCGGACGAGGACATCGAACGGGTGCTGCTGCAGTCGGAGCTCGACACGTCTGAGGGCTGAGGTCGCAGGCGGCCGCGTTCGGTTGACCCACCTCCGGCGCGTAGGTAGCATTGCTGAGCTCTATCGAGCCCTGAGTTCTTCGGTGGCGAGGTAGCTCAGTTGGTAGAGCACATGACTGAAAATCATGGTGTCGCCAGTTCAATTCTGGCCCTCGCCACCAGCCCATCCCCGCGGATCGCTCCCCGAGCCTTCTGCTCCTGCGCCGTGGCTTCGTGGGTTCCGTTGCCGAACGTCACACCGTGGCGCGTTGCGCCGGTGACCGCCTGCTCGGCATACTCATGACACCGCAGGGGCCTCGGTCAAGCCTTGAGCCCTGCAGCAGGCTGCCGATAGAGAGAGCGTCACCCGCCACGAGGAGCGCCGCCTATGCGGTCGAGAAGACTGCTCAAGCTCAAGCACGACCGCACCGACCTGGGGTTTCTGAGCGCCTCCCTCTCCGAGGACGAGATGGCCCGGGACCCGTCGTGGACCCTGCGCGTCGAATCGCCGTCCTCGGCCGAGGATTTCCGCGTGCACCTCATGGACGGCTCGTCCATGGCGCTCAGCATGGTCACGCGTGACGGCACGCTGCTGCGCGGCGACGCGTATGTCTCGGGTATCAGCGACGGAGTGGACACGGCCACCATCGTGCTGCTCGCGGGGGCCGGGCCGCTCAGACGCGCCTGACGACCGGCGCGTGCTGCCCGGCAAGACCTCCCGTCAGTCGGGAAAGACCTCGTCGCCGACCAGTTCTCGCACGCGGAGCATGTCGAACACACCGCGGACGGCGGGGGAGAGGTTGCGCGCGACGATGGGCGTTCCCTGGCTCTTGAGGTCGAGGGCGAGGCGCACGAAGATCCCCGTGCCGGACGAATCGATGAACTCGACGCCGGAGAAGTCGAGGGTGACCATCTGAGCGCCGCGTGCCGCCTCGTTGACCGCCTCCCGCAGCGAGTCGGCGCAATCGAGGTCCATCTCGCCGGCGAGATAGACGGTCGGTGCCGGGCCTTGAGCGATCGAGGTGCGCAGCATGTGGTCTCCTGGTCAGCTGGTCAGGCGGTCCAATACTAGCGTAGTGCCGCGGGAACCGGTATGCAGGGCCACGGAATCCAGGTAGTCGAGGATGATCTTGTACCCGTAGCCCATCGAGGCCTGACCGCCCGTCCCCGGAGGCTCCAGCCAGTTGAGGAAGCTGAGTCCCGGTCCCTCGTCGGCGACGACGAAGCGGAGGCGGTCGCCGAGCCGTCTCACGGTCATCGCGCCGTGCCCACCGCCGTGCAGCAGCATGTTGGTCACGGCCTCGCTGATGCAGAGGATGGTGCGCTGGCGGTTGATGTCGTCGAGCCCCGCCTGCTGGAGCACGTCGTCGACCGACTCCCGTGCCCGCTGCAGGTCGGCGGTGCTGCCGATGTGGAAGCCGAGAAGTTCCCGCCCGTCGGCGACGACCTCCTCGACCTCCCGACCGTCGAGGATGCGCAGCTTGCCGCAGGCGACGGCCGCGGCGAGATTGTTGAGGATCTCGACCAGGCTGCGCCGGTGGTCGCCGTGGTGGCGCTGCCAGCCGTTGGTGCGGATGCTCAGGATGTCGCAGCGGTCGCCCTGGGGGACGAAGCAGAGCTCGTCGGCTACGAAGTCGTCGGCCTGCGACACCGCATAGCACATGAACGTCTCGCGCGAGAGCGCCTCGGCGGCGTGCGCCACGAGGTCTTCTTGCGGTAGCTCCGGCTCGAGCGAGCCGATGACGGCCTCGATGTGGTCGGTGCCCATCCGGTACCGGTAGACCTGCAGTGATGCGGGCGCAGGGCTCCGCTCATCGTCCATCATCACAGGACCTCGTTGACTCGCGGGTGTCGCCACGCCGCCTCAGACGAGGCGCACCAGCAACAGCGTGGCGTCGTCCGTGGGAGCGCCGCCGCCGCGGAAGGCGGCGACTTCGTCCCACACGCCGTCCAGTGTGTCACGAACAGACTGGTTCTGACAGCCTTCCAGCGACCGTTCGAGGCGCTCGAGCCCATAGAGGCTTCCCTCGGGATCGCGTGCCTCGGTCAGCCCGTCGGTGTACAGCGCCACGGTGGCGCCCTCGGTTAGCACCGCGACGTCCTCGGGGAACCGAAGGCCCGTGCGGACGCCGAGGGCGGCTCCGCGCGAGGGCACCCGGCTGATGCCGTCCTCGCCGGCGATGAGTACGGGGTTGTGTCCGCCGCCGGCGATCACGAGACTGCGGTCGGACGGGTCGTAGACGGCGAGGGCCAGCGTAAGGAAGTACGGCAGACGCTGGCCCTCGAGGTCGCGGGTCAGCCCGTCGTTGACCTCCGCCAGCACGTCGCCGGCGGTCTTGCCTGGGGCGATGGCGTCGTGCAGCAACGACCGCGCCATCGCCATGATGAGCGCGGCGGCGAGGCCCTTGCCCATGACGTCGCCGCAGACTATACCGAGGCGACCGTCGCCGAACGGGATGTAATCGTAGTAGTCGCCGCCCATGTCGCCGAGGAACTCGATGCGCTGCTCGAGCTCGATGCCGTCCACGTCGGGGACGGATGTGGGAAGGAGGTCCGTCTGGATGCGGCGTGCCCGCTCGATCTCTGCCGCCACCTTGAGCTGCGCCGCCCGCAGCTCATCGTGCAGCGCCACGGAGTCCGCGAGCTCCTTGTGGAAGCTGTCCCGCTCCGCGTCGAAGGTGACCCGCTCGCGAGCCCGACTGGTGTAAATGTCGTACGAGTAGTAGATGAGAACGAGCGGGGGGAGTGCCAGAACGAGACCGGCGACGCCGAGCAGGCTGTACAGCCACGCAGCGAAGAGGGCAAACGTGGCGCCGGCCAGGTACCCCGGCAAGGCCCACTGGTAGTTGTGTCGCCAGACCTCCAGCGCGCCCGTACTGGTGCTCAACGCCACGACCCCCGCGAGGAGGAGGGTGTTCGCGAAGAAGTCGACCGCCGTGGCGAAGAACGCCGGCACGACCTTGTCGAGCATTCCGGCGCCCTCCGGCGTCAGAGCCAGGTAGACGAGTCCGGCCAGGATGGTGGAGAGGACGTAGTTCGCGACGTTGAAGACGACCTTCTGGGGGTCTCTCGTGAATCCGGCCGAGGTGGCCCCCGACACGAGGGCGACGACGGTCGCGGGCCAGAGGCCGAGCGTGACCAGCGCGGCGAGGACGGGCACGAACGACATCCCCACCACGCCCACGAGCGGCAGGCGCACCTCTTTGAGGTCCACCACCGCGCCGAGCACGCAGAACGTGAGCAGCGCGACCGACAGCGTCACGCCATCCTGGTAGGTGACCAGAGCGAAACCGGTGGCGGCGGTCGCCGCCACGATGAGGACGTAGAGCGAAACGGCCGAGCGTTTCCGCTCGGCCGTTTCGTGTTCCCGCTCGGCGGTCGAAGCCGAGTTCACTGACCCTCGATGAGGATCGTCCATTTGAACTTCGCCCAGTCGTACTCGGTCCACTTGAACTTCGTCCACTTGAACTTGGTCCAGGCCACGTTGGTCCACTTGAACTTCGTCCACTTGAACTTCGTCCACTTGAACTTGGTCCACTTGAACTTGGTCCACTTGAACTTCGTCCATCCGTACTTCTTCCAGACCCTCTGCTCCCAGGCGGCGTAGTCGCTCTCAGTAAGGATTGTCGTTCCATCGCCGACATCCTCCGAGAGAGCGTAGCAGTCTGCCCGCTCCGTGCTCGCGAGAGCGGCTGCGGCGTCCAGCAGGCCGGCGCCCTGCCGGAACCGGCTCACGCCCCTGAAGGGATCGGCCGTGGACATCATGCGCACCTTGACGTCGTCCGGGCTGAGAGACGGATCCTGGCCGATCATCAGCGCCGCGACGCCGGCGCCCACCGGTGCGGAGGTGCTCGTGCCGGAGAGCATCAGGTAGTCGGGCTCCTGATCGGGATCGGCCGGCGCGTAGTCGCCGACCGGGATCAGGTTCTGGGGGAAGTTCTCGTCGATGAACGACTCCTCCACGCGGAGCGACACGAGACGGTTGCCGGGGGCGACGAGGTCCGGCTTGGCGTACTCGTCCCACAGCGTCGGACCGGTCGAGCTGTAGTAGGTGATCTCGTCGTCGTCCGTCGGGGATGTCTGCCTGGTGTCCGTTGCGCCGACGGTGATCACGTACGGGCTGTTGCCCGGGGAGAGGATGCCGCCGGGGCCGAACTCGCCCTCATTGCCGGCGGCGCAGACGACGGTGATCCCGTGCTTCCAGGCGAACTCGACCGCCTTGGCGATCGGGTCGAAGTCGGCCGGCGCCACGGGGTTGCTGCCGATCGAGAGGTTGAGGACGCGGATGTTGTAGCGGTTCTTCTTCGCGATGGCCCAGAGCACGCCGGCCATCACGTCGGATGCGCGGCCTTGACCGGTCGCGTCCAGGACCTTGATCCCCACGACGTTCGCCTGGGGCGCAACGCCGCGGAACTGCACCTCGGCGTACCCGCCGTCGTCGAGCGGCAGCGAAGCCGTGCCGTCGCCGGCGATGAGGCCGGCCACGAACGTGCCGTGGCCGGCGTCGTCGTACGGCTCCTTCTCTTTGTTGACGAAGTCCTTCCAGCCGACGATCCGGCTGGAGCTCAGGTCTGAGGTCGTGGCGATGCCGCTGTCGAGCACGGCCACGCCGACGCCGGCGCCCGCAGGGCCTCCGGCGGCGGGCGCCGCGACCCTGTCCAGCCCGATCGCGAGATTGGTGACATCCAGGGAACTGACGTAGTCGAACCCGAAGACCGGGTTGTCCGCCACGATGAGTTCCACGGCGTCGTTCTCCGCGAGCCGGTCGATCTCGCGTTCCGTCAGGTACAGGGCGACGGCGTCGAAGTCGTCCAGAGCGGTGAGCTCGACGCCGCTCGGCACGCACTGCTCGACGACGTTCTGGGCTCCGGCGTCGGTGTACACGATCACCGGGACCGCTGCGTCGCCGCCGGTTGCCTCGAGCACCGTCTCGACGCTCGCGTCAACCTTCCCGACGTCGTCGTCGTCCGCGGCCAGTGCCGTTGCAGGCAGGGCCAGGACGCACAGCAGCGCGACCGCGAGGATCAGGTACTTGGCTCGCATCTTCATCGCCTCCACACCAGTGCTCCTTGGGGCCTGCCGACTTGCTCAAGGTCGGCGGACAGTTTGCGTCTACACGGTCACGTCGGTGTCTCGAGGGGGACTCGCGAGAGGCGCTCGCCGCTTGGATCGAGATCCGCGACTGCGATCTGCTTCGGCAACCGAGCTATCTTGACCATCCCAAGACCTCTGGCTTTGCGTCCCTGCCTCACGACAGGTTTGCCTTTGTCGTTCTTCGTCCGTATCGGCGGGTCGCGCGCGAAAGTAAAGGCCTGAATGGACGGATTGACACAGCAAGTGTCGCCAGTCTGGCGACGGCCGGCCCGCTCCGTGCCGCAAGAAGCGACCGCCCGCACCGGTGTGGAGCGGTCCGGCGCGGGCGGTCAGCCAGCCAGCCTGGCAGCTGGAGGCGATCAGCGGGCGAGGCCCGCCGTCGCTTCTTTAACGATGAGCGGCACCCCAACCTTTCGCGGTGCATCCGTTCGACGTGAGTGACGGGTGGGTGTCGCCGCGACCAGACCCGGGGCAGGATCCCTTATCCGGGCCGTAGCAGTCCGGTAACGCTCCGGGGGTGATAAACTGAGGCGACATACCACGAGACCGTCGGGGGGACGCCGACGCGTCAAGGCGGTCGTACCCGGTGTCGAGACCGCCCGGCCATCCACCCCTCCGACACGCCACCAGAACCAGCCGCGCGCGCACGACGCGGGCGCGCGTCGACAAGAAGGGAGGACATGGATGAGCCGTACGGGAGGGCTCTACACTGCCGCTCAGAGGCAGGTGATCAATCAAATGCTCAGGTTGGCGGCGAGCGACGACAAGAAGAAGATCGTCCGGGCCTTCAACCTGGCTGAGAAGATCACGCCGGACCAGTACAAGGGCTCAGTGCGTTTCGTCGCCGAGAAGGTCGAGGACGACCATCCGGCGCTCCTGATCGCCAAGCATGTGACCTCGAAGCTCAGCCCGCGCTGCCGCGATGCTTTCATCGAATGTCTTATCGTGAACACTCTCCTTCGCGGCGTCGACAAGCGGAAGAAGCTCATCGAGAACACGGGCAACAACGCGCCGACGACGATCCTCATGAGCCCAACGATGCGCTGCAACCTCTCCTGCGAGGGCTGCTACGCGTCTGAGTACGACATCAAGCAGGACCTTCCCCGCGATCTGATGCAGAAGATCGTGGACGAGGGGAACGACATGGGCGTGTACCTGTTCACGCTGCTCGGCGGCGAGCCGTTCATGTGGGACGAGCTGCTCGACTTCGCGGCGGAGAACAAGGACGCGTACTTCCAGGTGTTCACCAACGGCACGCTCCTCGATCACGACACCATCGACGAGCTCGCCGAGATCGGCAACATCGCCCCGATGCTGAGTCTGGAGGGCTCTCCGGAGCTCACCGACGCCCGCCGCGGCGACGGCGTCCACGACCAGGTCATGGAGATCATGGACCACCTCGGTGAGGCGGGCGTGCTCTTCGGCTACTCGTGCACGGTG
>DAIQNY010000115.1:0-10315 GCA_036788155.1 Actinomycetota bacterium
CATGCAGCTCGGCGAGCTCATCTACGAGGTCGGCGGCGGCATCCCGAACGGCAAGACGTACAAGGCCGCCCAGCTCGGCGGTCCCTCGGGCGGCTGCATCCCCAAGGAGCACCTGAGCGTGCCCGTGGACTACGCCACCCTGCAGGAGCTCGGCGCGATCATGGGCTCCGGCGGCGTCATCGTCATGGACGAGGACACCTGCATGGTCGACATCGCCCGCTTCTTCCTCGAGTTCACGCAGGAAGAGAGCTGCGGCAAGTGCCCGCCGTGCCGCGTCGGCACCAAGCGGATGCTCGAGATCGTCGAACGCATCTGCAACGGTGAGGGTGAGGAGGGCGACATCGAGCGCCTCATCGCCCTCGGCGAGACCATCAGCCAGACCGCGCTCTGCGGCCTCGGCCAGACGGCCGCCAACCCGGTGCTCAGCACCATCCGCCACTTCCGCCACGAGTACGAGGCCCACATCAAGGACAAGTACTGCGAGGCCGGCGTCTGTTCGACGATGTTCAAGGCGCGCTGTTCCAACGCGTGCCCGGCCAGCGTCAACATCCCCGGCTTCGTCAGCCTGGTGGGAGAGCAGCGCTACGACGAGGCGCTCAAGCTGCATCGAGAGCGCAACCCGCTCGCCAGCATCTGCGCCCGCGTCTGCTTCCACCCCTGCGAGAGCAAGTGCATGCGCGCGAGCCTCGACGGCGCCCTGGCCATCCGCCACGTCAAGCGCTTCATGGTGGAGCAGGAGAAGGAGCCGCAGCTGCCGGAGATCGTGGAGAACGCCGAGAACGCGGCCCGCAAGATCGCCGTGGTCGGCTCCGGTCCGGCCGGCCTCTCGGCCGCCTACTTCCTCGCCCGGCTGGGCTACAAGCCGGTCGTGTTCGAGGCCGAGCCCAAGGCCGGCGGCATGCTGGTCCAGGCGATCCCGGCCTACCGCCTGCCGCGTCCGGAGCTCGAGCGCGAGGTCCGGATGATCGAGTCCATGGGCGCGAAGATCGAGTACGGCAAGGCGCTCGGCAGGGACTTCACGCTCCAGAGCCTCAAGGACGAGGGCTACGAGGCCGTCTTCGTGGCCGTCGGCGCCCCGCAGGGCATGGGCATCGGCGTGCCGGGCGAAGACGGCCCGGACGTGTACGACGGCCTGTCCTTCCTCAAGGAGTACAACATCAGCGGCAAGGGCGAAGTGGGCAAGAACGTCGCCGTCATCGGCGGCGGCAACGCGGCCATCGACGCCGCCCGCACCGCCCTGCGCCTCGGCGCCGAGAGCGTCAAGATCCTGTACCGCCGCACGCGGGCGCAGATGCCGGCGTGGGGCGAGGAGATCGACGCCGCCGACCTCGAGGGCATCGACATCATGACGCTCGTCGCGCCGGAGGAGATCGTCCGCGACGCGAGCGGCAAGGTGACCGGCGTGCGCTGCAAGGAGATGGCGCTGGGCGACTACGACCGCAGCGGTCGTCGCCGCCCGGTGGCCGGCCACAACCCGGACTTCGTGGTCGAGGCCGACACCGTCATCGCCGCGATCGGGCAGAAGCTCGACGCGCCGGCCGTCCTGGACGGCACCCCCGTCGAGCTCAACCGCTGGGGCTACCTGGCCGCCGACCCGAACACCGGACAGACCTCGGTCGACTGGGTGTTCACGGGCGGCGACGCCGCCACCGGCCCGTCGTCGGTGGTAGAGGCCATCGGCGCCGGCGAGAAGGCCGCGGCCGCCATGGACGAGTTCCTGACCGGCGCCAACCACGCCTTCTGGCGCCGTGACATCGAGCCGCCCACGTTCTTCGACCCCGATGCGGATCCCGAACTGGTCGAGCGCCACAAGGTCGAGGAGCTCGCCGTCGGCGCCCGCGTCACCACCTTCGATGAGGTCGAGCTGAGCTGGGCCGCAGAGGTCGCGATCGCCGAGGCGAAGCGCTGCCTGCGCTGCGACTACGGCAAGTACCGCTCGTGAGCAAGGAGAGCACGAAGATGCCTACGCTTACCATTGACGGGTTCACCGTCGAGGTGCCGGAGGGCACGACGGTGCTTCAGGCCGCCAAGCAGGCCGGCGTGAAGATCCCGACCCTCTGCTACCTCGAGGACGTCCAGTCCATCGGCGCCTGCCGCGTCTGCCTCGTCGAGGTCGAAGGCGCGCGCACGCTGGTCGCGTCATGCAGCCAGCCGGCCACCGACGGCATGGTCGTCAAGACCAACAGCGGCAAGGTGCGCGACGCGCGCCAGATGGTCGTCGAACTGCTCCTCTCCGAGCACGACGGCGACTGCCGCACGTGCTCGCGCTCCGGCGACTGCGAACTGCGGACGCTGGCCGACGAGCTCGGTATCGGCGAATTGCGGTACGAAGGCGAGAAGACCTTCAAGATGATCGACGACAGCACGCCGGCGCTCGTCCGCGACACCGGCAAGTGCATCGCCTGCCGTCGATGCGTGACCGTGTGCAACGAGGTCCAGGAAGTGGGCGGCCTGTTCGCCCAGGGCCGCGGCTTCACTACGCTGATCGGCCCGGCGTTCGCCCAGAACCTGAGCGACGTCGTGTGCGTCCAGTGCGGCCAGTGCGCCGCCGTATGCCCGGTGGGTGCGATCACCGAGCGCAACCAGATCGACGAGGTGTGGGAGGTGCTCGAGGACCCGACCAAGACGGTCATCGTCCAGACGGCGCCGGCCATCCGCGCTGCCTTGGGCGAGTGTTTCGACTACCCGGCCGGCACCCTCGTGACGGGCAAGATGGTGTCCGCGCTTCGTCGCATGGGCTTCGACGCCGTGTTCGACACCGACTTCACCGCCGACCTCACCATCATGGAAGAGGGCACCGAGCTGCTCGTGCGACTCAAGAAGGCGCTCGTCGACGGCGAGCAGGTGGCGCTGCCGCAGTTCTCCAGCTGCTCACCGGGCTGGATCAACTACATGGAGCACTTCAACCCCGACATGCTCGCCAACCTGAGCACCTGCAAGAGTCCGCAGCAGATGTTCGGCGCGGTCGCCAAGACGTACTACGCCGAGAAGATCGGCGTGAAGCCCGAGGACATGGTCGTCGTCTCGGTCATGCCGTGCACCGCCAAGAAGTTCGAGGCGGCTCGGCCGGAGATGAACGACAGCGGCGTGCAGGACGTGGACATCGTCCTCACCACCCGTGAGCTCGGCGCCATGATCAAGCAGGCCGGCATCGACTTCCGCGCCCTGCCGGACGAGCAGATGGACGCGCCGCTGGGCATCAGCACCGGCGCCGCCGACATCTTCGCCAACACCGGCGGCGTGATGGAAGCCGCACTGCGCACGGCCTGGGAGATCGTCACCGAGACGCCGTTCCCCTTCCCCAACCTGCACGTGGCGCCGATCGAGGGACTCGAGGGCGTCAAGGTCGCGACCGTGCGCGTCGAGGGCGCCAAGGGCGACTGGGCGTTCCTCGAGGGCGCCGACCTCAAGGTCGCCGTGGCCCACGGGCTCGGCAACGCGCAGAAGGTCATCGACCAGATCAAGAGGGGCGAAGCCGAGTACCACTTCGTCGAGGTCATGACCTGCCCCGGCGGCTGCATCGGCGGCGGCGGGCAGCCGCGCCTCACCACCAACGAGGTGCGGATGAAGCGCATCGAGGCCATCTACCGCGAGGACGAGGGCCGCGAGCTGCGCAAGAGCCACGAGAACCCGGCCGTCTGCGCGCTCTACGAGGAGTACCTCGGGGCGCCGTGCGGCGAGATCTCGCACCACCTTCTGCACACCCACTACTTCGAGCACGACCGCGTCTGAGTCGAGACGCGGCTGAGCAAGACGGCGGCCGGGCGCGTGGGCGGCGCGCCCGAGGGGCGGCCCCGGGAGACCGGGGCCGCCCCCGCGGCCGCCGCCACAGGCAGGACCGCCCAGAGGCGACCACGCCGCTATACTGAAGACGGACATGAGCTCAGACAAGGCCCTCATCCTCATCGTCGACGACGACTTCGACTTCCTCGAGATCAACCGCATCATCCTCGAGGGAGCCGGCTACCGCGTGGCCACGGCCACCAACCCGGCCGAGGCACAGACCCGCATCGACGCCGAGGCGCCGGATTTGGTCATCACCGATCTCATGATGACGAGCATCGACGCCGGCTTCGCCTTCGCCGCGCAGCTCAAGGACGACCCGCGCACGGCGGGGGTCCCCATCATCATCAGCACGTCGGTCAGCAGCGCGCTCGGCCTGGACTTCCACCCCGACACACCTGAGGACCTCGCGAAGATGAACGTCGACGCGTACTTCGACAAGCCCATCGACGGCAGGGCGCTCGTGGCAAAGGTCGGCGAACTGCTCGGAGCACGGAGCTGAGCCGGGAGGCCGCGATGAACGAGGAACGCGTCCCGTACCTGCAACTCGTCACGACGATCAGGGAGAAGTGCCGCCGGTGCTACACCTGCGTGCGCGAGTGCCCCGCCAAAGCGATCCAGATCCTCGACGGCCAGGCGAGCGTGATCCAAACACGCTGCATCGGATGCGGCAACTGCGTCACCGTCTGCAGCCAGAACGCAAAGCAGGTGCTGAGCGGCATCGAGGAGACCGAGGACCTGCTCACGGGAGACGGTCCCGTAGCCGCGATCGTGGCGCCGAGCTATCCGGCCGAGTTCACGGAGTGCACCACGGCCGAGCTGGTCGGCGCCCTGCGCGAGCTCGGGTTCTCCAGCGTGCACGAGGTCAGCTTCGGCGCCGATCTCGTCGCCGCCGAGTACGCCCGCCTCCTGGAGAAGGACGTCGGCGGGCGCTACATCGCCACCAGCTGCCCGGCGGTCGTGAGCTACGTGCGCAAGTACAACCCGGACGTGCTGGACAACCTCGCGCCGATCGTCTCGCCCATGCTGGCGATCGCGCGCGTGCTGCACAAGAAGTACGGGCCCGAGCTGAAGACCGTGTTCATCGGGCCCTGCATCGCCAAGAAGGGCGAGGCGCGCTACGAGCAGTTCGAGGGGCAGGTCCACTCGGCGCTCACGTATGTGGAGCTCCGCGCCCTCCTCGCCTCCCGCGGCATCGGTCTCTCGTCGCGCGATCGCGACGGGGACGACTTCGACCCGCCGCACGGCAGCCTCGGCGCCCTCTTCCCCATCACCCGCGGGCTGCTGCAGGCGGCCGACCTCGAGGAGGACCTGCTGAGCGGCGACATCGTGAGCGCCGACGGCAGGCAGAACCTCGTCGAGGCGATCACCGACTTCGAGCACGGCGACACGGAGGCGCGGCTGTTGGACATCCTCTGCTGCGAGGGCTGCATCATGGGCGCCGGGTTCAGCTGCGAAGACCCCGTCTTCAAGCGCCGTTCGGACGTGAGCCGAGAGACACGGCGCCGCCAGGAGGCCTTCGACCAGGTTGCGTGGGAGGCCGCCGTGGCAGAGTTCGCTGACGTCGACCTCTCACGCACCTTCCAGCCCTTCGACCAGCGTTTCGACGACATGCCGACGCCCGAGGAGATCGAGGAGATCCTCGGGCGCATGAACAAGTTCGGCCCCGAGGACGAGCTCGACTGCGGGGCGTGCGGCTACGACACCTGCCGGCACCATGCGGTCGCCATCTGGCAGGGTCTGGCCGAGGCCGAGATGTGCCTGCCCTACTCGGTGGAGGAACTGCGCAAGACGGTCGACGAGCTCCAGGAGACGAACTTCTCGCTCGAGACGACCAAGGAGGCGCTCGTCAAGAGCGAGAAGCTCGCCAGCATGGGCCAGCTCGCCGCCGGCATCGCCCACGAGGTCAACAACCCGCTCGGCATCCTCCTGCTGCACGCCAACCTGCTGCTGGAGGACTGCGAGGCCGGGTCGCAGGAGGCCGACGACGTCAAGCTCATCGTCGACCAGGCCAACCGCTGCAAGAAGATCATCTCCGGTCTGCTCAACTTCGCGCGGCAGAGCAGAGTCGTGCGCCAGCCCACCGACATCACCGACCTGGTGGGAGAGGTCATGCGCACGATCCCGGTCGAAGAGGGCGTCTCCGTCGAGGTCGTCGACCACCTGGAGGACCCGGTCGCAGAGCTCGACGGCGACCAGATCGTCCAGGTGCTCACCAATCTGCTCACCAACGCCCAGCACGCCATGCCTGACGGAGGCGCGATCGTGGTCACGCTGGACGGCACCGCGGAGAACGTCCTCCTCACCGTGCAGGACGAGGGCAGCGGGGTCCCGGAGGAGAACCTCGGCAAACTCTTCAGCCCGTTCTTCACCACCAAGCAGGTCGGCAAAGGGACCGGCCTCGGTCTCGCCGTCAGCCACGGCATCGTCAAGATGCACCGTGGGCAGATCAGCGTGGAGTCCAACGCCGATCCCGCCAAGGGACCCATGGGCACCACCTTCCACATCTCACTGCCCAGGTACGAGTCGGAGACGGACGTCCCGGCCAGCCTCCAGGAGATCACCGAGCGATGAACGCCACCACCGAACCCACAACCAGAGAGAGCCTCATGGACCCCCAGCAGGCGACCCTCAAGGTCGTCATGGTCGACGACGAAGAAGCGCTTTGCCTGGGCGTGCGCCGCATCATCCAGAAGTACAAGGTCCACGTGGCGGACGTGCTGGTCGACGCGGACTACGAGTTCCGCTACTTCACCACCGGCGAGGACTACCTCACGTGGCTGGACGAGGGCGGCGAGGTCGACCTGCTGCTGCTGGACCTCAAGCTGCCCGGCGTCGGCGGCATGGACGTCCTCGATGCCATGAGCGAGCAGGGCCGTGAGGTGCTCACCATCATGATCACGGCCTACGCGACCTTCGAGACGGCCGTCAAGGCCACCAAGCTCGGCGCCTACGACTTCCTCGCCAAGCCGTTCACGCCCGAGGAGCTGCGCTACGCGCTTCGGAAGGCCACGAGCCAGCTCATCCTCAGCAAGCAGGCGCGCAAGCTGGCCGAGGAGAAGCGCGAGATCCGCTTCAACTTCATCTCGGTGCTGGCCCACGAGCTCAAGGCGCCGCTCAACGCCGTCGAGGGCTACCTCAACATCCTGCGCACCACCGAGCAGGACCAGAACCTCCAGATGGTGGAGCGCAGCATCATGCGCGTCGACGGCATGAAGAAGCTCATCATGGACCTCCTCGACCTCACGCGGATCGAGTCGGGACAGCGCGAGCGCACCATCAAGCGTCTGGACGTGCGCGGACTGGCCTCGGCGTCCATCGAGCTGTTCGTCGTGGACGCCGGGCGCCGCGGCATCGAGATCGCCGTCGTCGGCGACGAGGACGTGGAACTGCTGGCCGACCCCGGCGAGGTCGAGATCGTCCTCAACAACCTCATCTCCAACGCCGTCAAGTACAACCGGGACGGCGGGTCGGTGACGGTGGACCTCAGACGCCGGGGCGACGCCGTCAGCATCGCCGTCACCGACACCGGCTACGGGCTCACGCCCGAGGAGTCCGGCAAGCTCTTCAACGAGTTCACGCGCATCAAGAACGAGCACACGGTCAAGGTGCTCGGCAGCGGGCTGGGCCTGAGCACCGTGCGCAAGATCGCCAACATGTACGACGGTGAGGCCAAGGTTCAGAGCGAGCCGGGCGTCGGCAGCACCTTCACCGTCACGCTGCACGATGCGCGGCCCGAGGGACCGGCGAAGTCGACCGCACCGGCGGCAGACAACGTCCCGGCCGCTCCCCAGCTCTGACGGCGTCCTTCCCCCCCGCGGGTGGCAGGCGTGCCGGACCCGCTGCTAGGGTGCAGCAGTCATGAACGCACCCAGACCGCGCCCGCGCGCCCGGATCTACCGTTCCGCCGAGTTCTACCGGCGGCGACGTCGCCGGGCGATCGTCCTCGCCGCCGTGGTGGCGCTCGCGCTCGTCGCAGGCGCCGTCGTCATGGTCACCTGGAGCTGGGGCGACGGAGACCGCGGCACGGCCGCGCGGCAGGATCAGACGGCGGCCGTCACGCCGGCCCCGTCGCCGACCAAGGCGACCCAGGCGCAGTCCGCCACCCCGAGCCCGTCGCCGCCCGCGGTGATCGAGATCGGCTGGGTCGGCGACACCACGCCGGGGTCCATGTACGGCAACCCGCCGGACAACGGGCGCGCTCTCTTCGCCCACGTGCGCGACCAGCTCCGCAAGCCCGACCTCATGATCGCCAACCTCGAGGGCACCTACTCGTCCGGCGGCACCTCCAAGTGTGCCGGGTCCGACTCCGGGCTCTGCTTCGCCTTCCAGGCGCCGCCGTCGTTCGCGAAGGCGCTGCCGTGGGCCGGCATCGACTTCGTCAACCTGGCGAACAACCACACGAACGACTACTTCCAGAGCGGTCTCGACCAGACCGTGGCGGCGCTCGAGAAGAACGACGTCGCCTACACGGGCCTCCCCGACCAGATCACCGTCGTGGACGTCGAGGGCGTCAAGGTCGCCGCGGTGGGCTTCTCCCCCTATCCCTGGAACGCGAACATCAACGACATTCCGGCCGCCCGGGCTCTCGTCAAGAAGGCGGCCGGGAAGGCCGACGTGGTCGTGGTCCTCATGCACGTCGGCGCCGAAGGCTCGGACAAGACGCACACGCCGCACGGCAACGAGTACGCGTTCGGCGAGAACCGCGGCGACCCGCGCGCGTTCGCTCACGCCGTGGTCGACGCCGGCGCCGACCTCGTGCTCGGCTCGGGGCCGCACGTGATCCGCGGCATCGAGCGCTATCGCACCCGGCTCATCGCCTACTCCCTGGGCAACTTCGGGGGCTGGGGCAACTTCGGCACCGGGGGCACGCTCAGTCTCTCCGGCCTGCTCACGGTCAAGGTGGACGCCGGCGGCCACGTCAAGAGTGGCCGCTGGCTCTCTCTGCGCCTGGACGAACCGGGCGTCCCGGTGCTCGACTCCTCCCACGAGAGCGCCCGGCTCGTCGACCAGCTCTCCAGGACCGACTTCTCCAACACCTTCAGAATCGACGCCACGGGTCACGTCAAGGCCAGATAGCGCCACTTCGTCCCTCTCCCGCCCGTCCGAAGCTTTCTTCGACACTCCGTCGTGTCCAAACGGGCGCCGGAATGCCCTCCACCAGGTCCGGCTTGCCGATGTGCGGGGATGTGCGATACTAGCTTCGGACGCTCGTGACCCCTTGCACAAGCTCGGGAGATGCGTTAGAAAGTGTGCGTAGATAGGCCAGGTTCGATCGTGGATTCTGTGGAGTGTGTGGCCTGTACGATCTCCGTTCCTCTCGGATGGCCCCTGCCCTGCTTCGGCATGCGCCGGGACGCCAGGGGAGTCGAGGGCGGGCGGGCATGAGGGCGCGCACGAGCGCAGCGCCTGGGGGACTGCAAACGGACAGAGGAGACCGTGGTGCCCAAGATTCTCATCGTTGACGACGACCCGGACATCGTGGATGCCGGCCGCCTGGTCCTCGAGCGTGAGGGCTACGAGGTCCTCGGCGCGCCGAACCGCGCCGACGGCATGAAGAAGCTCCAGGAGGACAAGCCCGACCTCCTCATCCTCGACGTCATGATGGAGGAGCCGGACGACGGTCTCCGCATGGCGCGGGAGATCCGCAAGGACGGCAACGGACTGCCGATCATCATGCTCACCAGCGTCAACGCCGCCATGGGCCTCAACATCGACAAGGACGGGGAGATCGTCCCGGTCGACGAGTTCCAGCCCAAGCCGGTCGAGCCGCAGACGCTGGTGGCCAAGGTCAAGAAGCTCCTCGAGCAGTAGGGAGAGGACTCCAGGATGGCAACGACCATGACCGACCAGACCCAGCTCAGGGCTGAGGTCGAGGCTCTCGTCGAGAGACTCGGCCCCGGCAGAAGCTCCCTCATCCCGATTCTCGCGGATGTCAAGAGGCGCTTCCACGGCATCGACTCTGAGACCATGCAGACCATCGCGAACGTCCTCGACATCCACCCGGTCGAGGTCTATAGCGTCGCGTCCTTCTACGCGTTCCTGCACGGCGCCCCCGAGGGCCAGTTCGTGATCCGCCTCTGCGGCACGCTCTCGTGCGACTTCGCCGGCAAGGGCGCAGTCGCCGACGCCCTCAAGGATGCGTTGGGCATCGACTTCAACCAGACGACCGACGACGGCCTGTTCACGCTCGAGTGGGCGAGCTGCGTCGGGATGTGCGACCAGGGCCCGGCCCTGCTCGTGAACGACGAGGTTCACACGCGGGTCACTCCGGAGACGGCGAAGTCCATCGTCGCCGCCTGCCGTGCCGCGGCGAAGGAGGCGTGAGCGATGCCCGCAACCATCGAGACGCAGGGCAACGCCCTCACCTACGAGACCATCGAGGCCGAGGCCGGGCTCAAGGCGGCACTCGCCATGTCGCGTGCCGACCTCGTCGACGTCGTCCGCGACAGCGGCCTCAAGGGCCGCGGCGGCGCCGGCTTCCCCACGGGCATGAAGTGGGGCTTCTGCGCGGCGGAGAAGGCCGACCAGA
>DAIQNY010000116.1:0-10285 GCA_036788155.1 Actinomycetota bacterium
GACGCCTGGGGAACACCTACCTGCGACTCGATCCGCCGGCGGCGACCGACCACAGTGCGAGGAGCGCGAAGGCGGCGAACACCACCGCGAGGACGTGGAACGACGGGCCGCGTCGTAGCTCGGCCGGACACCGGTGCTGCATGATCCCCCCCAGATCGCCAGGCGACGGCCGCCGCAGCGACCGCCGGTGCTACGCCTCTATTCTCAAGGGTAGACAGGGTCGACTCAAGCCCGGCGCGGCGGCGTGGCCGGGACGTGCGCGTGCAGATGACGCTGCGCAACGTCTCGCGCACGCTGCGCGGCCACGACGTGGTGCTCGAGTACGGACTGGTCGAGCTCGCGCGGATGGCCGACTGACAAGGGGCGGAGCCGGCAGGCCTCTTCCGGCCTGCCGGCCCCGCACCATCCGCTCCTTCCGCCCGTCGCGCCCCGCGAGGGCCGCGCCGCGCGGCCCGGGATCGCCCGGTCAGCTCAGTCCAGGAAGTCCACGCCCGGATACCGGCTCGCCGGGTACGCCACGACGAACGCGCCGTCCTCGTCCATCCGGAACGTCCAGCCGTAGACCAGCCGCTCGAACGACTCAAGGAAGTAGCCGTCCTGGTTGTGGTCGTTGGTGTCGTAGGCGTCGGCCAGCACGAGCACGTCGTCCTGGGTGGCCTCGGTGCCCATGTCGTCGTAGCCGATGATGACCTGCCAGTGGCCGCCCCACTCGTCCCAGGCGATGAGCATGGGGATGCCCTGCCCGAGCAGCTCGGGGATCAAGTCGCCGACCCACGCGTCCGGATGCGCCGCCGCGTAGTCGCGCATGCTGAAGCACACCCAGTCCTGACCGTGCTGCGTGTTGAGGTTGGCGAAAATCTCCTTCTCGCCGTCGACCAGCGTCGCCCCGGTCGCGCCGCCCTGCCGCATGCGCGCCAGGTCGATCTCGGTGAGACCGCCCGCGTTCATGCCGAACCAGTCCATGACCATGAGCGCCGACGACGGGCCGCACGTCCACTCCGTGACCTGCTGGGTGGTGCGGAAGCCCTCGAGCAGCGTGAGCGAGTCGGTGCTCGCCGCGGCGGACCAGTCGACGAACGTGAAGTACGGCGACCTGTCGTGATCGCCGGACCGCTCGTAGCCGCCGGTCGCGGCCCCCGCCAGGCCGTTCTCTCCGATCCACGGCGTGTCGGGATAGAAGGCCGCGAGGTCGGCGGCCGCGTCGCCGTAGGGGATCTTGTGGTCGTCGCTGAAGTCGCCGGTGTTGGTCCGGTCGGGACGGATGCCACTGCCCCTGACGGCCCGGTGGCGCCACTTCGCCGGCGTCGCGACCAGGTAGCTCGTGTGCCAGAACTCACCCTCGTCGCTCGGGTCGACGTCCTCGAAGCCCACACCGTACGCGAGCCTTTCGTAGGACTGCAGCGTGTACCCGTCGTTCCGGTGGTCGGTGCTGTCGTAGGGATCCATCATGACGAGCACGTCGTCGTTGGTGCCCTCGGTGCCCAGGTCGTCGTAGCCGATGATCACCTGCCAGTGCGCGCCCCAGCTGTTCCAGCCGACCATGATGGGAGAGCCGCCCGCGAGCGTTGCCTTGACCCAGGCGGGATCGAACAGCTTGTACTGGTCGTCGAAGCTCGACTGCAGCTTCCACCTGCCGGTGACGCCGGACTTCTCGAGGTTCGTGAAGACGCTGATGAGCTGCGCCAGGGACGTGAACCCGCCCCACCTCGTGTTGGGCTGCCGCAGGGCGATCATGTCCTTCTCGTTGAGGTCGCCGCGCAGGCCGAACCAGTCCAGCGCGCTCAGCGCAGACGCCATGCCGCACGTGCCGCCGGTGACCTGCAGGCTGGTCCGGTAGCCGGTGAGCATGGTGAGGGTCTTGCTCGACGTGGCGCGGTAGTAGTCGATGAACGGCCAGTAGGTGGCGTCACGCAGATTGGAGAAGTCGGTGACGCCGCTCCAGTCGCCGATCCCGTAGCCGGCGAGCTGGCGCTCGCCCATCGGGATGCGATACCTGGCGCGGTACACGGCCCGGCCGGTCGCGTCGTCGACGGCCGGGTCGGACTCCGCGCCGACGCCGTCCAGCCAGTACATGCACGCGTTCCAGTAGAGGGGACTGAGCATGCGCGGCACAGCCAGGATGCGGTCGGCAGTCGCGTCGCCGTTCATGTCCCAGAGCTCGACGTACTGCCCCACCAGCCGAGTCCGGGGCCACGGCTTGCCGGCGCAGCGGAACGTGTGTCTCACGGGGTTCGCCACGTGGTAGACGACGGCGTTGGGCGCGACCGGGACCAGGTTCAACTTGTCGCCGTCCACGTAGCCGAGCAGCGTGAACGGCCGGAGGCAGTCGCCGCCGGCGGTGAGGCCCGAGTAGCTGACGACCTTGGCCCTGTGATGCCCCGGCCAGCACGGAGCTGGGGCGGCAGACGCGACCGCCGCCGCAACCAGCAACAGCAGGATCACGCTCGTGAGCAAGAGGACCGACATCGAGGACCGACGTCTCCGCACGCGCATGGCTACCCCTCCTTGTCCGTGGACGGACCGACCACGCCGGCGCGCAGCGAGACCGACGGTGCGACCCACACGGTGGCTCCGTCCCCCTCCAGGTGCTGCCGGCCGCCGCGGCGCCAGGACCCGGCGGCCTGGGCCGCCAGATGCTCCCGCCGGCTTGCGCCGGCTGGGCCCGGCGGCCTCCGCCCGAGCCTTTCACACCAGGGCTCGGGCGGCAATGTCTTGCTGCGCAAGCCGCCCGCTCCCCCTCAAATGCCGGGCCCTAGGTGGATTCGCAGCTCGATACGCCTCACACGAGGTCCCCTGCCAGGGCGGCGGCCTGGAGCCTTCGGACGGCGGCCTCGAAGGCGTCGATGTTGTCGCCGACCTCCGAGAGCATGACGCTCGGCTCTGGCCTCTCCATCACGGAGCCGATCAGGGTCTTGAGGTCACCCCGCTGGGCGTGCATCAGGCGGCAGATCTTCCGTCCGACCCCTCCCCTACACTTGGCTATCCCGCTGAGACCGGCTTGCGGTGGAGGGCGCGTGGAGTGGAGGCTTCGCAACTCTGCACACAGCGCGAGTCGACATCGGCGTCCTGTCGTCTACCATCGGAGGTGCCGTTGGCAGTACGGCTGCTCCCTGCAGACGGGGTGACGTGGGTGGTCTCCCTGCCGACCGGTCTGGCCCGCGAGACGGTGTGGCCGGACATGGAGTGGATCGAGGCCTTGGCCCCGGTCCCCGGCCCGCGCGGCGAGGAGCCGGCGGAGATGCGCCCGTGGGAGGAGGTACGAGCCGCGTGACGTTCGAGATCAGACCCTATCCGGAGTTCGGTTGGTCCATCAGCCGGCAGCGCAAGCTCGACCAGTGCCCGCGCGGCTACTTCTACACCTACTACCTGCACTGGAACGGCTGGCTGGACGACGCCCCGACCGAGGCGCGCGTGGCGTACCGGCTCGGCAAGCTCACGTCGCTGGATGCCCTGCTGGGGCAGCAGATCGACGAGCGCGCGCGGGAGCTCGAGGCGGCGGCGCGGGCCGGCGAAGCCCTGCCCGCGGCGGACGACCTCGAGCTGCGCACGCGCGCCGTCCTGCGCCGGGCGTGGGCCACCGCGCAGAACGGCCGCCTGGCCTTCGAGCGGCGGCCGAACCGGGTCGTCATGCTGCGCTCGCTCTACCTGCGGCAAGACACAAAGCCCGAGACCGACCGGCTCAACGAGAAGATCGGTCCCAGCATGCGCGGCCTGCTGTCCGCCTCGCACTGGCAGCGCCTGCACGCCCGCGGCGACGAGGGCCGCGTGGACATCCCGGCTTTCGCCGGGTT
This sequence comes from Actinomycetota bacterium, assembly GCA_036788155.1. GTDB lineage: Bacteria > Actinomycetota > Thermoleophilia > UBA2241 > UBA2241 > CAIXSE01. The sequence continues at coordinate 3,792 of DAIQNY010000116.1, forward strand.
CATCTGGGACGGCGTCAAGGTGTTCGCCGCGCCCGACCTCGCCTACGTAGCCGACGGAGCGCTGCACGTGATCGACTGGAAGACCGGCCGCGAGGACGACACGCAGCCGGTCCAGGTGCTGCTGCAGCTGTGGTGGGCGCTCGAGACCTACCCGGAGCTCGCGCGGGCGGCCGCGGAGGGCAGCCTCGACATCCGCGGCCACCTCGAGTACGTCACCGCCGGCGTCACCCAGCCGGTCGGGCCGCCGGCGCCCGCAGCCTCGCCCGACGGCGGCGCCGCACCGGCCACTCTCGACGACCTGCGCGACGCCTGCGCCGGCATCGTCAGCGACGGCGTCGCGCAGATGCGCGCTTTGCTCGCCGACCCCGGGCAGAACGCTCCGCTCCCCAAGGCCGCCTTCGAACGCCGGGAGAGCGGCCTGTGCCCGACCTGCAACTTCGCGCCCATCTGCGCCTGAGCCGGCGGGCGCGGAGGGCGCCGGCGCGGATCCGCGCCGGCGCCCTCAGGCCCGCGGTCTGAACCGCAGCGCGGGGGCCCGCCCTCAGGCCGACCCCGCGCTCCCCACCCTCACGGCGTGATCTGCTCCAGCGCCGTAGCGGACCTGTTCAGCACGTCGCCCATCTCGGCGAGACGCCGCTCGAGGTCCTTGCGCAGGGCGGTGCGCTTGGCGACCAGCGACGGCCGCGCCGCGCCGAGCCGGCCGTCCTCCAGTAGCGCCAGCTCGCGGTGGAGCTGTGGATACGGCGGCAGGTGACCCTGGGCGCCCCACACCACGCGCCGGTAGTCCGGCCGGATCACCTGCAGGTGCCGCAGGTACACGGGCACGCTGAAGTACTGGGCGATCCACACCTGGCCGACACTGCCGACCGCGGCCAGCGCCGCATCCTTGTCGAGATCGTCCACGGCCTGCACGGCGTCGTCCAGATAGGCGAAGTCCGCGTACACCTGCTCGTGCGGGTACACGGTGCTGTCCCACTGGTCGAGCGCCGTCATCGACCGGTTGAGCCACTTCTCGACCTTCATGAGCTTGCGGTTGACCGCCGCCTTGTCGGCCGGCGCGACCGCGTCGCGTCCGGCGTCGAAGTCCTCGGCGGCCCGGGCGAAGAAGTCGACGTCGGCGACGAAGTCCTGCACGACCTCCTCCTTCACGCCACGGCCGATCATGCCGTCCGCGTCCACCGTGCCGGCGAGCTGCGTGGCACGCGAGCCGAAGTGGTACGGCAACACGCCGCCGCTGGGATCGTCCAGCCCGTCGACGAAGCGTGACGCGAGCTTGATGTTCTTGGCGTAGTAGTCCCAGTCCATAAGGCTCGGCACGTCGTAGTTGGTGTGGTACCACATGCCGCGGTAGTCGTCCGACTTGGTGACGAGGTAGATGCTCGGCACGCCGGCCGCCGTGAACGGCCACTGGTCGTTCCAGCAGAACACCTGCTCGCGGATGCCCACGCCAGGCTCGATGCCGTACGGGTTCAGGTCCGGGTTGGCGTCGAAGACCGCTTGCGCCCACGGCACCATCTCCGGGTTGGTCCTGACCTGGTACCAGCCCTCACGCAGGCCCTGCCACTCGAGGTTCACCTGACCGGCGACCCTGCCCGGCCAATCCTTGTGCGCCCTGGTGATCGCCCACCAGGACCCGACCAGCCAGTCGTACCAGGCATCGGTGTAGCCGAACTCCTCCGCCGTGGTGATGAGGAAGACGATCGTGCGCTCCGGCCTGTGTCCGGACATCTTCATGGCCTTGGCCATGGTGAGCGCGGCGCCGACCGCCGACGTGTCGTCCAGGGCGGCGCGGAACCACGCGTCGTGGTGGGCGCTGACGACCACGAGCTGCCGCTTGTGCGTGGTCCCGGGGATGGCGCCGACCACGTTGAAGCCGCGACCGCCCCTGTCGGCGAACCGGACCTTGACGTCGCTCTTGACGGTCGCCATGACCGGTTCGGTCGCGGCGGCGAGCTCGGCGCGCAGCCGGTCGCCGTTCCGGCGGGAGACGTAGACGAACGGCGTGCCCGCGTAGTCGGTCTCGGCGTCGAAGCAGCCGAGTGCGTCGAGCTGCGTGAAGTACTCGGCGCTGGGGTCGTTGTCGAAGGGGGCGTGGGTCAGGACCATGGCCCTGGCCCCTGCCAGCTTGGCCTCCAGCTGCACGTAGTTGGGCCACCAGGAGTACGCGTCCAGATCCACCAGCAGGACCTTGCCGCGCACGTCCCCGGCCGCGGCGATCTCGGCCGCGGAGCCGGTGCCGACGTACACCAGCTCTCCGGTGAGGCCCCGCTCCGGCGTGCCGCGCACTCCGCCCCACTGCGAGGCGATCATGCGACGCCCATTGACCTTGACCCAGGCGCCGCGCATCTCCCACTCATCGACGGGCACGGGCTCGAGATGGACGCGCTTGAGGCCGGCGGCGCGCATCTCTCGGGCTACGTACCTCGCCACCTGGTCGTTGGCCTTCGTCCCGCCGGGCCAGAAGCCGAGCGAGTTCGTGCCGTGCGAACGGATCTTCGTGATGATGGACTGCGGATACCCGCGGTCGACCAGCCTGTCGACCGCCTTGTCGAAGCTGATCGCGTGTGCTGCGGACGGAAGGATGAGCAGGGCCGCGAGAGCGGCCAACAGAACGAGGGTGCTGCGACGCATCGGTGCTCCTCCGTGTGCGACGGGCCCACCGGCAGGCGAGCTCTGCCTGACAGATCACGATCGTCGGCGTGGCCGCTCCGCTCCCGTCGTCGACGGGGGGGATCGCGGTGCGTATCACCCCCTCGGCCCCGGACCCAAGCAAACCGGTTCACGACGTGTGCTGTCAAGAGAGTCCGCTCCCGGTCCGAGGGGACGATGCGGTCGCCTCCGGCCGTCCGAGCAGCGATACTAAGTCCATGAGACGCCTCGCCGTGCAGACCGGTCTGCGGATCGCGGCTTTCGTCGCGTTCATCGCTCTCATCATCGCCGGCGGCGTCGGGTTCCCCCCCGACCCCGGTTCGCCGGAGCAGCTGCGCCGGCAGGACAGGGTCGAGCGCGCGCTCACCGGAGCTGCGAACGCCGTGATCGCGCGCTCGCCCGAGGCGTGGGACGCCGCGCTGCCCGCGGAGAACGAGCAGGCGCGGCGCACCTGGCGCGAGGTCTACGACGGGCTCGCATGCTACGAGTGGCTCCATCTCCACTTCCAGGCGGAGCTCGTCGAGGGCGACGACATCTACCTCGTGGACGCAGTCGGCGCCTTCGACTGGCTCACCGAGCATCTGGTCGCCGAGCGCGAGCTGCGCGTCGCATGGACGGGCGACGAGGTGCGGCTCGTCGAGGACGTCACGCCGCACGCGTACCAGAAGGGACTCTTCCTGGCGTTCACAGACCCGCTCGTGATGCAGACCAAGCACCTCACGATCATCGGCGAGAGCTCGCACCGACGACTCATGAGGCAGATCGGCCGCATGGACCAGGACCTGGGCCTCGTCGCCGCCGCTCTCGAGACGGAGGGATACGTCTGGAAGAGCGGCAGGACTCTGGTGACCGTATGCAACGACTCTTGGCATGCCGCCGACGCGAGCTTCGTCACCGACATGAGCAGGGCCACCGCGTTCGCCGGTCCGGCTGGAGTGTACGTGATCGCCCCGGCTTTCGACGGGCGCTCCCTCACCGAGCTGCGCAAGACCATGCGGCACGAGTTCACCCACGTGCTGCTTCCCGGTTTCGGACCGGCTCCTTACCAGTGCGCGCTCCTGCTCGAGGGTGTCGCGATGAAGATGGAGGGCGGCAGCGTCGACTTCTCCCCCCTGCAGCGTGAGCTGGAGACCGGCAACAGGGTCCTCCCGCTGCAGAGGGCGCTGCAGATCGGTCACCTGTCCGACGAGTTCGGACGCCGGGAGGCTACTCTCGCCTATCTCGAGGGCAGCTCGCTGGTACGCTTCATCGAGCGCTTCTGGGGTCCGGACAAGGTCGAAGAGTTCGGAGGGGCGCTGTCGGGCGACGAGCCGCCCGACGACGACGATGTCATCAACGCAGTCTGGCAGGTGTTCGGGAAGTCATGGACCCGGTTTTTCGAGGAATGGAGCCGGTTCGTCCGCAGTCTGCCCTGACGGTCCGGCGGCGCGCCGCCTTCGGCGCCGCCGACGTCGTCCTGGGCGCCCTGTGGGTGTTCGGCGCGCCGCGTCTGATCGCGGCACTGCCGGCTCGGTTCGCCGTGATCGCCGTGGCGCAGGCCCTCGTCGTGTGGGGCGTCGTCGAGTGCATCCGCGGCTTCACTCCCGCCGGCAGCTTCTGGCGAGTGGTCGCGGTGCTGGCGGCGACGTTCGGCGTCCTGGTCGTCCTGTTCGGCGTGCTGCTCGTGGTCTTCATCGTGACGGGAGGCTGGGAGACCACGTGAGGCCACCCTGGCCGCGTCACGTCCCGGCGCCGCCTGCCTCTTCCGGCGCTGCGTCGCCGGGGTCCGCCGCGTCGGGCTCGGCGGCCTCAGCGCCCTCAGCGTCCTTGCCGGCGGCGTCGTAGGCGGCCTGTGCCGCCTGCATGGCGTCGGACTCGGAACTGCCCGCCTCCTTGGCCGCCGTGAACGCATCCATCGCCAGGGCCGACCGCGCAGCCTCCTTCTCCACCTCGGCCTCGGGGAGCAGTTCGAACGTAGCGAGGATCGACTCGAACTCCGGCAGGCGGGCCTCCCACTGGTCGCCCGAGCAGTGGTAGTAGACCTGCAGCATCATCGCGGGCGTGAGCGTCCAGACGACCCGCGCGCGATCGCCGCCGTACTGGCCGGGCCGGATACCGTCCCAGGTATAGTCGAAGGCCAGCGCCGGCAGCGCGCCGAGCGTCGTCTCCTCGAGGCCCAGGAACGTGAAGCCGGGCAGGCGGACGCTCTGCAGGGTCTTGGGGATGAAGTCCCTGACCTCGCGCCAGATGCGTGCGGAGTCCTCCTCGCCGAGCGGCTTCTCGCCGCCGCGGAGGGCGTCGTACTCGATCAGCCGGAGCGGCTGCGCGGTGCCGTCCTCGAGCTGGCCGATGACTGCGGGATCCCAGAATCCGACGGGCAGGCGGCCCTGCAGCTGCGCCTGCTCCTCGGCCGGCAACGCGTCCAGGCCGCGGATCATCCTCGCCAGCAGGTCGACGGTGGTGGGCAGGATCTCGAAGCGCTTCGGCATCATCACCTTGAAGCCGAAGCGCGCGTCTGAGTACTCCTGGAAGTTCTCCGGCACCTGCGCCGGCGTCACGTCGTGGTCCTGGGTCATGCGGATCTCCTGGATAGCTGTCGACCCCAGTGTACGTTGTTTGGGCGCCGGCCGACTGCGGCCGCCGCCCGCGGGCCCGCGGCTCACCGGTCGAGGAAGTCCATCACCACGTCGGCCAGCTTCTGCGGGTCCTGGTACATGAGGCCGTGACCGGCGCCGGGCACGACCTCCAGGTCGGCGCCGGGCACGGCCGCCGCGAGCAGCTTCGCATTCTCGGGGGGCGTGATCACGTCGTCCGCGCCGGTGATGAAGAGCGCCGGACACGACACGCGCTTCAGCCCGCCCCACACGCCCTTCCACTCGCCGATCGCCCGGTTCTGCGCCTCCACCGCCTCGGCCGGCACCTGCTCGGTGCTCCGCGGGAACCGTTCGTAGTACCTGGGATGGGCGTCGCGATACGCCTTCGGGAACAGCAGCGTCAGCAGCCGCAGACCGCGCTCCTCGGCCGTACCGGACGTGTCGGTCATCACGGCCAGGGTCTTCTTGCTCATCGGGACCGCGCCGGAGCCGCCGGCGCTCCCGGCGTAGCTCACGAGCCTGCGGACGAGCTCCGGGTGACGCACCGTCAGGTCGATGGCCACATCGCCGCCCATGGACCAGCCGAGGACATCCAGCTGGTCGAAGCCGAGGGCACGGACGAGCCGGGCGGCGTCGTCCGCGAGCCGGGAGAACCGGTAGGCGCCCCCGGGGTCGCTCGTCTCGCCCATGCCGCGGTTGTCGAACACGATCACCTCGCGCCCCTGCGCGAGGGCGTCGACGAACCCGGGAGCCCACATGTCCATCGTGCCGCTGCTGCCCATGATCATCAGCAGCGGCGTCGAGTCCGCAGCCGCGCCAAACGGCCCGATCGTGCGATACCCGATGTCGAGGTCACCGACCCTGACGCGCCGGACCGGCGCCTGCTGGACTACGGTGGGCGCCGGGGAGCCGCCCGTGGAGCCGCCGCCGGGATCGGCCGCCGAGGCCGACGCGGTCGCAGCGGTCGACGCGGCGGCGTCGGACGTCGCGGCTTCCGACCCTCCGCACCCCACGAGCGGAACGAGCAGCGCCGCCGCGGCGATCAGCAGCAGCGCCCCCGCGGCGGCGCGCATCGGCCTCCTGAGCCACATCATGTCCCCTTCCTCGTCGAACGTCTGGGGCTGACATCGACAAGCGGAGCGGCAGACCTGAATCCTGGCGACCAGGGGTTGACGGCGAGCGCCGAGAGAGCGCCCGGCGGCGAGCGCGTGGGGCGGCGCCTGCCGGCGCCCGGCGCAGCGGCGCCCACGCCGGGTGGCGGAGGCCGCGGCC
>DAIQNY010000117.1:0-10269 GCA_036788155.1 Actinomycetota bacterium
CGCGCCACGCGACCAGGACGGACGCCGGGGCGCCGGCCTCCCGGCCCGGCCCTGCCCTCTCGCCGGGTGTGCGCGGCCAGGAGGGCGGCCCCGCCGGTGGTGTCGGCTACAACCGCTACGGCTCCGACCCGAAGGAACGGGGCCGCCTCTTGGCACGCGCTCAGGGGGGCATCGCCGACGGCGGCCGTTCCGGCAGCCGGGCGCGAGACGGTCAAGGGAGCGGGTCCGGCCAGGGGGATGGCGGGTCATCGTCGGGCGGCCTTCAGGGCAGCGGCGAGAAGGAGCGCTCCGGCAGTGGCTCCTGGGGCGCCGGGCAAGGCACGGGCGGCGGGGGCGGATCGTCTGGCGGCGACGCCGGAGGCGGAGCGTCCAGGCAGCCCACGAACTCGGGCTCCGGCTCGGGATCTGGTTCCGGCTCGGGCTCTGGTTCCGGCTCGGGATCTGGTTCCGGCTCGGGATCTGGTTCCGGCTCTGGTTCTGGCTCGGGCTCTGGTTCGGACTCGATTGGCGGCACGGGCAACACCGACGGCTCCGGCCAGGGCGGCGGGGGCGGCTCGTCATCGCAGAACGGCCAGAGCGCCGGCGGATCGGGCGGAGGCCGCGTCAGCCAGGAGTGACGGGTGCGCGCACGTGGAGCGCCTCTCGTGCCAGGCCGACCGTCAGGGGCACATCGCCCAGCGGATCTCCGTCCACGTCGAGGGGGAAGAGGCCGGCGCGCGGCCGGCGCTCCGCAGGAGGGCCCGCCGGCCGCAGTTCCAGCTCCCGGCAGCTGAAGTGGTCCACCCCGGGCTCGAGGATATGGGTACCGAGGTAGACGGTCTTGAGTCGTCCCACGAGCCGCCATCGGGTCCGGGTCTGGAAGACGACCACCTCGAGCAGGCCGTCGTCGAGGCGTGCCATCGGCGCGATGTTCATTCCGCCGCCGAACGTCCTGCCGTTGCAGACGGCCACCGCATGCGCGTCCACCGGCAGCGCGCGTCGCTCTCCGTGCGGGTCCACGTAGTCACAGACGAGCTTGACACGCCGGCACATGACGATGGCGCGGAGTGTGGCCTGGGCGTAGGCGAGGCGGCCGCCGAGGAACGACGGTGCGGCCGCCGTGTACCTGTCCACGAGACCGCCGACGCCGGCGGAGAGGACGTTGATCCAGGCGCGCCGTACGGGCCTGCCGTCCCGACCCGAGAACTGCGCCCAGCCGATGTCGACGGCGCGGTCCTCGCCGTCGCGCAGCGCGGCGAGGTAGGCGCCGAGCTCGTGCGGGATGCCGAGAGACCTGCCGAAGTCGCCGCCGGTGCCTGTACCGACGATCCCCAGCGTGGGGAGGAGGCCGGCCTCTCGCTCCGGCGGCCTCCCCTCAAACTCCTTGCTCGTCTGCCGTGTGGAGAGCATCCCGTTGACGATCTCGTCGAGCGTGCCGTCGCCCCCGAGTCCGACGACGAGCCGTCGACGCTCCCGGGCGGCGGTCGCGGCCAGCGCCTCCGCGTCGCCGCGACGAGCGGTCTCGGCCACGTCGGCGTCGCCGATCGCCTCGCGGACCGCCCGGACGAGCGTCGGGAGAGCCCGCCCCGTACGGCCGCGCCCTGCCGACGGATTCGCGATGACGAGCGGGCGTCCGCCCGGTCCCGCCGTCTCTCGGGTCGTGTCCCGGATCTCCATGCCGGGAACGGTACCAGAGCCCGGCGTGCGGCGCGCGGGCAGGGAATCGCCGTTGCCTCGCCAAAGAGTGGCGGCGATGGCACCACGCTCCGCACAGCGTCAGTCCGAGGCCGAGAAGTCCCGGCGGGAAGAGGCGCGCGACCAGTCGAAGGAGGTCGCGCGCATCGCCGCCTTCAGCGACGGCGTGTTCGCCATCGCCATCACCCTGCTCGCGTTGCAGCTCGAGATCCCGGCAATCGGGGACGTCGACGTGTGGGCCGAGGTGTACGATCTGCGCTTCAACTTCCTCGCCTTCGCCATCAGCTTCGTCGTCATCGGCGCCTACTGGATAGCCCACCACCGCATGTTCTCGGAGATCGAACGCCACGACGGCACGCTGCTGTGGTTGAACCTGCTGTCGCTGTTCTTCATCGTGCTCATCCCGTTCACCACCTCGCTGGTCGGTGAGCACGGCGACCAGCCGATATCGGTCGCCATCTACGCGCTCTCGATCTCGGGCGCCGGGTTCGCGAACACGGGCATCACCCTGTACGCGCTCCGCGGGCACCGCCTCTGCACCCCAGTGTTGTCCGATCGGACGATCAAGTACCATGTCTGGCGCGGCCTCACGATCGCCCTGGTGTTCCTCTTCTCGCTGGCGCTCCTGCCGCTGGGGCCCTCCGTGGTCGAGTTCTCCTGGCTCTCGCTCATCGTGTTCCAGCGCCTGGTCGCGAAGCGGTTCCTCACGCCCGAAGCCGGGTGACGGGAGCGGCAGGCGGCAGGTGACGGCGCGACAGGACGCCCAGGGACGCAGAACGGCGGACGGCGGTCGTCACGACCGCCGCCCGCCGTTCACAGGTGGAGTCAGTCTGCGGACAGGCAGGTGCCGACCGGCAGCGCGATGGTGATGCGCTTGGCGGTGAAGGCGCCGGTGGCCCTTTTCAGCTTGCCGTTCGACGTGATGCGGTCGCCGACGGAGATGTCGGCGAGGGTCGCGGCGACGCGCTCGCCGTCGGCGGTGCGCTCGTAGAAGAGGGTCGCGTCCGTGACCTTCAGATCGACCGTCTTGCCCTTGAAGGAGCGGGCGGCGGCGTTGGCCTTGACGACGGTCACGGAGACGACGCCGCCGACCGCGTCGACTGCCGTGACGTCCCCGCTCAGGGTGTAGGTGACGACGGCCTTCTTGTGGCCGCCGTTCCCCTTGCCGTTGCCGTTCCCCTTGCCGTTGCCGTTGCCGGCGAACGCGGCCGGGACGGCCATCAGCGCGAGCGCGGCGACGACGGCCAGGACGATCAGCTTCCTCATGAGACCTCCCACATCCGCGGCACGTCCCTTCCGTGCCTTCCACCTGGTCTGACGCCCGCCGCGTCCCGGACTTAGCACATCGGCGTGCCCCGATGGGTGCGCCGAGCCGGTCTCCTCATGCGAAGTTCGCGCAGACTCGGCGGAACTCCCTGCAAAGATTGCGTATCTGGTGACGGGGGCCGACTGCTGGTATGAATGGCGAACAGCGACGGGGAGGCGACGGGGAGGCCGCGCGTGACACCCAGGGACAGACCGCCGATCGAGCCCATTCAGTCGGCGTTCACACAGACGTACCACACCCCGGAGCAGCTCGACAGGCTCAAGCAGGCGACGCTGGACATCCTGGAGACCGTGGGGGTGCGCTTCCAGAGCCAGAAGGCGCTGGGCATCCTCGAGGCGGCGGGCGCGGCGGTGGACAGGACGACCGAGGTCGCCAGGCTGCCGCAGCACCTGGTGCTCGAGGCGATGGCCCGGGCGCCGCGGCGCTTCGGCCTCGGCGCCCGTGACGCCTCGTGCGACATCGCCGTCGGCGACGGCCGCACCTACTGCACCACGGACGGGTGCGGCGTGGAGATCATCGACTTCGAGACGCGGGAGCGCCGCCAGTCGGTCAAGGCCGACGTGGCGGACGTCACGCGCCTGCAGGACGCGCTCTCCAGCATCTCGTTCTGGTGGCCCACGCTGAGCGCGGGAGACTGCGGTGAGACGGCACAGCTGCACGAGCTCGACGCCGGCTGGAACAACACCGTCAAGCATCTGCAGGGGATGGTCAACGGCGAGCGCGAAGCCCGCTACGCCGTTGAGATGGCCACGGTCATCGCCGGCGGCTCCGACGAGTTGCGCCGCCGGCCGGTCATGAGCAACCTCATCGGCACCATCTCGCCGCTCGTCGTCGACAAGGACGCGATAGAGGCGGCGCTCGTGTTCGGGGCAGCCGGCATCCCCGTCGCCTGGGTCGCGATGCCGACGCTGGGGACGACGGCGCCGGCCACAAAGGCCGGCGCCTATGCCATGGGGGCGGCGGAGCTCGTCGCCGCCAGCGTCGTCCAGCAGCTCGCCTCGCCGGGCGCGCCGGTGCTGCACAGCATCATGCAGAGCTGGGCCGACCCACGGTCGGGCAACTTCGTCAGTTTCCCGCTCGACGGCCGTACCCGGGCCATGAGCACGGAGCTCGCCCACCACTGGGGCGTGCCTGCGGAGTCGGCTGCCTGCGGCACCGACTCCCCGGTCCCCGGGACGTGGCAGGCTGGGGTCGAAGAGGCGTTGGACCTCGCCCAGGCGGTGCAGGAGGGCTCGGACCTCCTGCCGAGCATCGGGCTGGTCAACGTCTACACGCTGTTCTATCCGGAACACCTGATCCTTGGGGACGACATCTACTGCCGGGCGCGGTACTCGGTCATGGACATCGACCTGGGCGACGCGGAGGTCGCGCTCGACGCGATCGCCGAGGTGGGACCCGGCGGGCACTTCCTCGGCCACCGGCACACGCGCCGACACATGCGTCGTGCGGTCCTGCCGGCGCTCACCCATCAGCTCGCCCCCGGCGGCGGCATGCGCGACCCCGTCGACGTGGCGCGTGAGCGGGCGGAAGAGCTGTGGCGCGACTACCGGCCCGAGCCGCTCGAGGAAGACAAGGCCGCCGAACTCACGAGGATCCTCGCGGCGGCCGACGCCGAGCTGCGGGGCTGAGCGGCGGGGCCGGCCGAGCCTGGTGCAGCCCCGACGCGGCCGACCGGAGGCCGGCGACGTACCCGCTCGGCCGGCCGACCTGACCTTACGAATGCATGCGTAGACCTGGGGCGCAGGTGGAAAGCTCCCCACGACCAGCGAGGAGGAGGACCGCCATGGACGAGAACGCGCACGGACACGACACCCAAGCATCCGCCGAAATCAGACACGGCCTTGTCGGCCTCGTCCGCGCCGGAGTCGCCAGGGTCGAGCAGAGCGTCGCCGTGCTGACGACGGCCCGGGGCGGCGCCGAGCTGCGGCAGAGCGCGTCCGTCGCCGTGATCTCCGGAGGCGACACAGATCTCACGATGGCCGCCGCCGTCGCCGTCCCCAGTCTCGGCGACGTGACCATCGACAAGGGGGGCGCCCAGTGGGTCGTGGCCGCCGGCGACGTGACCGTCGACAGGGGCGGAGCCGGGGTCGCCGTCGCGCCGAGCGTGCGCGTCGAGCGCGGCGTCTTGGGCGTGGCGCTCGGCTGGCACGTGGACGTCGGGCAGGGTGGCCGCGTGCTTTTCGGTCCCAGAGCGGCGGCCGTCTTCGGCGTGGCCGCGGGCGTCGCCGCCGGTGTCATCCTCGTCGCCGGCGGCGCCTATGCGGCGGGCAAGACGCTCAAGCGTGTCCCCCGCCTGCCCTGGACCTCGTGACATGATCGCCGTCTGTACCTCCTCCGGCGCGAGGGTGGACACGTGACCGCCGGAGGGAACGGCGGCGACGCCGCCGCCCGCGCGCAGGCCGTCCTTGCGGAGCTCGCGCCGCTCGGCACCGAGGAGTCGCGAGCCGGCATGGCTCGATACGGCATCAGGACCGACGAGGCCTTCGGGGTCTCGGTCTACGAGCTGCGACGGGTCGCGAAGAGGCTCGGGTGCGACCACGACCTCGCGCTGGCATTCTGGGAGACCGGCAATCACGAGGCGCGCCTGCTGGCGAGCATGGTTGACGATCCGGCGCTGGTCACCGAAGCGCAGATGGAGGCATGGGCGGCGGAGTTCGACTCGTGGGACGTGTGCGACCAGGTCACCTCCAACCTCTTCGACAAGACACCGTTCGCGTACCAGAAGGTGAGGGAGTGGAGCGTCGCCTCGGACGAATGGGTCAAACGGGCGGCGTTCGCTACGGCCGCCGCCCTGGCCGTGCAGGACAAGGCGGCGACCGATGAGCCCTTCCTCGAGATCCTGGAGCTGTGCCGTCGCGAGGCCGGGGACGACCGCACCTACGTGAAGAAGGCGGTCAACTGGGCCCTGCGGAACGTCGGCAAGAGGAACGTGCGGCTGCACGCCGCGGCGGTCGCCACGGCAGAGGCCATCCTGGCCGAGGCCGAGGCGCGGGCCGCGGCCGACCGCAGGGACCCAGCCGCCCGCACCGGCCGCTGGATCGCTCGCGACGCGCTGCGCGAGTTGCGCAGCGAGAAGACGCTGGAGCGGGTGCGGCGCCGGGGCTGAGCCGCCGTTCCGGCGGCTCCCGCCCGGCGCCGCGTCGACGGCGCCCGTGGTCAGGCTGAGCGCGGCGTAGTACCGTACAGGTCTGCGTGGCTCGTCACTCACGATGGCTTGGGGGGTCGGATGCCGGTCGCCGAGACCAACGCCTCGTTCGACACGCTTCAGCGGCGTCATCCCCGCGCGCTGCGCGTCATGAGCTGGCTGCGAGCTCACCCGGTCTTCTGTGGCGTGGTCGGCTCGATCGGCATCGCTGCGGTCTTCTTCCTGGACATGGCCATCCCGGACTACCTTCTGAACGGGTTCTACGTGCTGCCGCTGTTCTTCCTCGCCCTCTCCGTCAACTGGCGAGCCGTAGCGTTCGCGGCGGCGTCGGCCGTCGGTCTCTCGGCGCTGGTGTTCGTCTGGGAGGGCTCACTCGACGTCGACCGGCTGCTGGTGTTGGTCTACGCGGTCATGATCGGCGTCGCCCTCGTCATGCTCGCCTATCTGCTCAGGCGACTGGCGACGACGACCGAGTACGCCGTGCTGCGCGCCCAGCTCTCCGAGGCAGGAGCGGACATCCTCGGCGGCGGGCGCTCCGGTGCGGACCTCGACGAGCTGCTCGACTACGCGCTGGAGCGCCTCGGCGAGCAGCTCGACGCCACGCACGGCGTGCTGCTGCTGCTCGAGAAGGGAAGGTGGACCGGCCGCGCCGCCTTCGGCCTCGGCGTCGACCCGCGGCGGGTGACGGCGCCGTTCTCCGACATGGCGCTCGCCGTGCAGGCGCTGCAAACGGACGTGGCGCTCTCGCGCGACTTCAGCGACGGTGACCCATCGCCGCTGGCGCCGCTCGCCGCGCTCGTGCGTCTCGAGCGCGTCCTCGTGCTGCCCATGCGGTCGCTCGAGCGAGAGGTGGGCGTGTTCGTCTACAACCGCCCGCAGGACGAGGGCGAGTACAGCGGCGAGCAGGTGGCGCTCGCCGAGGGACTCGCCCGGTACGTCGGCGTCACCGTGGACAACGTGCGCCTCATGTTCGAGCTCAGCACTCGCAGGCGCGACCTCGAACTGGTGCGCGACTCCAGCCTGGACTTCGCCCAGAGCATCGACATGGGCGAGGTGCTGGAGGCGGTGACCACCCGGTTGCTGGGGGCGCTGGACATGTCCGCCTGCGAGATTCACGAGGTCGACATGGGCGCCGGCGTCATCCGCACGCTGGTGAGCTACGACCACGGTGCGTTCGACGAGGAGGAGTGGAAAGGTCGCGAGTACCCCATCGACTACTTCGCCACCAGTGCGATGGCCATCCGTAGCCGCCGTCCGGTCATCGTCACCTCGCTGGACGACCCCCGGCTGAACCGCGCCGAGCGGGACCTCATGCGGGCCGACGGTCACAACACGGAGCTCATCATCCCGCTGCGCATCCGTGAGCGGGTCATGGCCCTGGTGGAGCTCATGGACGATCGTGAGGGCCGCGACTTCTCGGACGAGGAGGTCGAGCTGGCGCGCAGCATCTGCCGCTTCGCCGGCCTCGCGATCGACAAGGCGCGCCTGTACGACCGGCAGCGCGACATGGCGGAGCGGCGCGACCGCCTCGCCCGGCGCCTGCAGCGCCTGCAGTCCTTCGCGGTCGACCTGAACCAGCGGCTCGACCGCGCCGACCTGCAGGAGGTGCTCGACGAGGTCACGCGCGCCGCCGTCGATCTGCTGCACGTGCGGTCGGCGGCGGTGGTCGCCGGCGCCGGCGACTATGTCGCCGTCCGCTCGCTGGCCGTAGCCGGCGCCGCCCCGCCCAGTGTGCTGGCGGCGGCGGAGTCCGATCTGCTGGAGCGCTGCGCGCGGGGGGCGGCGCCGGCCGGCGAAGACTTCGCCGGCGCCGACGGCATCCCGGCCACCGCCGGACACGACGACGCGCTGCTCGTCGCGCCCCTCGAGGCCGAGGCCGCGCCTCAGCCGTCGGCCCTGGTGGTGGCCGACAAGCAGCAGGGCGAGTTCGACGACGAGGACCGCCTCCTGCTGGTCACGCTGGCGGCGCAGCTCAACGCCAGCATGCACAACGCCATCGCCTACCAGCGCGAGCACGTGATCGCCGAGACCTTCCAGCAGGCGCTCCTCATGGAGCCGCCGGCGATCCCCGGCATCGAGGTCGGCGTGCGCTACCGCGCCGCTACCGAGTCGGCGCGCGTCGGCGGCGACTTCTACGACCTGGTGTCACTGGGACCGGGCCGGCTCATGGTCATCGTCGGGGACGTGTGCGGCAAGAGCCTGGCGGCTGCCGCCCAGTCGGCCGTCGTCCGCTACATGCTGCGGGCTTATGCCGCCGAGGGCTCGCCGGGAGAGGCGCTCTCCCGGCTCAACTCGGCGGTCATCACCCAGACGCCCAACCAGCCGTTCGTGACGCTCATCGTGGCCTACATCGACGTGGCGCGGCACATGTTCGAGTACGCGTGCGCCGGTCATCCGCGGCCCCTGGTGCTTGCAGGCAAGGGTCAGTTCCCCATGCCCGAGGAGGGCAACGTCCCGGTCGGCATCTTCCGCGGCGCGACGTATCCGACCAACCGCGCCGTGCTGCCGGACGACTCGTGCGTCGTGTTCTACACGGACGGCATCACCGACGCCCGTCGGGACGGCGTGCTGTTCGGCGAGGAGCGGCTGCTGGAGGCTGTGCGCGCAAACCTGCCGCTCGACGCTCAGGCACTCGCCGACGTGCTGCTGGAGACCGTCAAGGAGTACTCCGGCGGCGTGCTGGCGGACGACTGCGCCGTGGTCGCCGTCAGACTGCCGTAGACGGCGCGGCGCCCTTCTCAGGCCGCTGTGGACGGCGGGGACAGACGCCGTGGCCGCCGCGCCGCGCTCAGATAGCGGGAGAAGGCGTCCACGTCGATGAATCCGAGCAGGCGTCCGCCCTGGTCCACGACCACCGCCCTGTCGGTCTCACGCTCACGCAGCAACCGCAGGACGTCCGCCGCCTGCGTCTCGGGAGTCACCGTCGGCAGCTTGGGCGCGGGTGTCATCACGTCGCGCACCCGGTCGCGGTCGTACCGTTCGCGCGCCGCCCGCTTCAGGTCTCGGGCGCACATCAGGCCGCCGTACTCCGAGTCGGCGTCCTCCGGCGATACCGGCAGGCACCGCGTGTCCCAGTCGTGCAGCCGGTCGCGAGCGGCCCAGTCCAGCGTCATGTACGGCGACAACCAGCTCTCCGGAGTCGTCATGAGGGTCGCCGCGGAGACGCCCGCAAGCCGCTCCTCGGCCATCGTCTGCTGGGCAGTGGCCCTGGCGGCCTGGATCAGCATCCAGCCGATGAAGATGAGCCAGATGCCGCCGAAGTTGCCGCCCACGAGGATCTGGACTCCTCCCAGGGCCATGAACGCCCAGCCGAAGCCCTGTCCGACCGTGGTCGCCCAGCTTGTCGCCCGCGACCGGTCGCGGGTGATCCGCCAGAGCAGGGCGCGCAGCACGCGTCCGCCGTCCAGCGGGAACCCCGGCAGAAGGTTGAAGACGACGAGGATCGCGTTGGCGATGCCCAGGTAGGCGAGCACGGCCACGAGCTGCTCGGGACCGGGCAGGAGCCAGGCGGCCCCCAGGGACCCTGCGGCGACGGCCACGCTCACCAGCGGCCCGGCGATGGCCATCCAGGCCTCACGGCCGGGGGAATCCGGTTCGCGCGTCAGTTGTGCGACGCCGCCCAGGATGAACAGCGTGATATTGCGCACGGGAATGCCCTGCGAGCGCGCGACCAGCGAGTGGCCGAACTCATGCGCGAGCACGGAGACGAACAGGAGCAGCGTGGCCGCGATCGCCACGCTCCAGGTCGTCCCGACGCTCCAGGACGGATGCATGGTCGGGAAGAACCCGTTGGCCAGCGCGAACGCGAAGAACACGAGCACGAGGAACCAACTGGGGTGGACCGCTACCTCTATCCCGAAGAGGCGGCCTATCTTGATACCGGTCATGGTCTCCTCCTCACAAGGTCTCTACATGAGTTATCCCACCCTCCAAACGCGAAGGAACGGGCGGGACGTGAGCAGAAAGCGCCGCGAGGGACTCCGCGTGAGGGGATGCGCCGTGCGGCGCGCTCAGGTCGCCGTGACGATCGTCGCCATGGCGTCGGCCACGGCGAGGACGGACGCGCGGCGGCCGAGCCGCTCGTCCTCGGCGGCGAGGGCCGCGTCGACGGAGTCGAACGCGG
>DAIQNY010000118.1:0-10242 GCA_036788155.1 Actinomycetota bacterium
CTTTCGCCGAGCGCGGGTATGACCGCGCCACGATCCGCGACATCGCCGGACGGGCCGGGGTGGACCCGGCTCTCGTCATCCACTACTTCGGCTCCAAGGAGGCGCTGTTCGTCCAGGCGCTGGAGCTCCCCCTGCGCCCCGGAGAGGTGTTCGAGCGGGGCTTCGCGGCGGGGCGCCACCAGCTCGGCGCGACCATCGTGCGTGCGTTCCTCGAGGCGTGGGACGCCCCCGCCACACACGTGAGCCTCATGGCCATGCTGCGCTCGGCGCTCACCAACGAGGCGGCGATGGACATGATCCGAGATCTGCTGATGCGCGAGGTGTTCGGCCCGGTCACGGCGGCGCTCGGCGTCCCCGACGCGCACCTGCGCGCCAATCTGGTCGGGACGCAGCTCGTGGGACTCGCCATGCTGCGCTACATCGCCCGCATCGAGCCCTTGGCGTCGGCATCGGCCGACCAGCTGGTGCAGATGGTGGGGCCAACCCTGCAGCGCTATCTGACAGCGGACCTGGACGCAGGCGACGACGGATGACCGCTGCGGATCGGCGACGAGCCGGTCGGCGGCCTCGCGATCAGATGAAGCGGGATCGGAGCGCCGCGGCGGCCCGGAGCAGCTCGTCGGCGCCGGGCTGTTCGAACTCCTCGAACTGCCGCTCGAGGGCGCGCATGCGCCCGGGGTCACCGTAGTCGGCGAGGCGACGGAAGAGGCCGAGTCGCACACCGATCGCGAACCGCGCCTGGTCTTCGCAGGGCCAGCCGAGGTAGTCGTCGAGCAGCGCGACGAGCCGATCGCGGTCGCGCGGCAGCGAACCCTCGAGCTCCTGGAGCAGGTTCAGGATGTGGTCCGAGCGAAGCTCGAACCGCGCCTCCCCCACGTGCTCGAGGAGGTCGCGCAGCTCCCGGGCGATCTCCACGTCGTCCGGCAACTCGAAGGTGCCCTCCGCAGCGCGCGCACCGAGCGGCGTGCCGGGCACCACGGCGGCCGTGCGCAGGCGGACGACCAGCGGGTTGTCGACGGGCGCGGCCTGCGCCACCTCACGGATCACGCGGGCGGAGCCCGAGACGTGCGTGGCGGCGTCCGCGCGCCCGCCCAGCCCCGGCATCAGGTAGAAGCACAGCTCGAGGCCGGCCTGCAGCACCTTTTGGCCGGCTCCGATCAGGTCGCCGCTCGTGCAGCCCTTGTCGATAGCCATCAGCACCTCGTCGGCGCCCGACTCGAGGCCGAGGTGAACCCGCGAGAGCCCGGCGTCGTGCAGCAGCGCGAGATCCTCCGGCGCGCGCCGCGCCAACGTGCTCGCGCGCCCGTACGTCGTCACACGTTGCACCGTGGGGAAGCGCTCGCGGACCCTGTGGATCACCTGCGCGAGCTTCTCGGGCTTGACCGCGCACGGATCGGCATCCTGAAGAAAGCACGTGCGAGCGCCGTCCCCGAGGAACAACGACACCTGGTACGCCTCGGCCGGCACGAGACCCTCACGGACGGCGTGCACGCCGCGGCGGCGCAGCACCTCCGCGGCCTCCGCCATGGCATCGACGTCGCCCAACACATCCTCGACCGGTCGCAGCGACGATCTGGTGCCCTTGTACACGGGGCAGAACGTGCACCGGTTCCACGTGCAGTTGCGGATGACGCGCACCAGCAGGCTGTGCGCCTCGCTGGGCGGGCGGATGGGACCCTGTTCAAAGGGAGGCGAGATCATCGCCCACTCAGTCGATGTGCAGCCGCCGCAGGACCATTCCCAACAGGTCCATGACGACCATCGCGCCCACGCCGATGGCCAGGATCACCAGCCAGACGGCGCCGGAGATGGCCACGGTGTCGAACGCCGTCTGCATGAACGCCGTGTACGTGAACAGCGCCTGGAGCACGGCGACCACCACGACGCCGAGGACGATGATCCGGTTGCCGAACGGATTGTAGGTGAAGAGAGAGCGGCGCATGGAGCGGCACGCGAACAGGTAGAAGATCTGCACGGACATGAAGACGTTGACCGCGGCGGTGCGCGCGGCCTCCTCGCCCAGGTCGGTGGCGAGCGCCCACTCGAACATGGCGAACGCCGAAACGAGGAGGATGATGCCCACGGTGACGATGCGGATGAGCGCGCCGCGCGAGACGATGGGCGATCCGGGCGCGCGCGGCGGCCGTTCCATGATCCCCGGCTCCTTGGGCTCGAACGCGAGACCGAGACCGAGTAGCACGGCGGTGACCATGTTGATCCACAGGATCTGCAGCGGTTCGATCGGGAGCGTCGTGCCCAGCATGATGGCGGTGAGGATCACGAGTCCCTGGCCGACGTTGGTCGGCAACGCGTAGGTCACGAACTTGACGAGGTTGTCGAAGACGCCGCGCCCCTCCTCGACGGCCGCCTCGATCGAGGCGAAGTCGTCGTCCGTGAGGACCATGTCGGCCGCGTCCTTGGCTACGTCGGTGCCGGTGATGCCCATGGCGACGCCGATGTCTGCCTGCTTGAGCGCCGGCGCATCGTTGACGCCGTCGCCCGTCATGGCCACGACCTGCCCCTTGGACTGGAGCGCCTCGACGAGGCGGAGCTTCTGCTCCGGCGTGACGCGGGCGAAGACGTTGGTCGCGTGGGCGAGCTCGATGAACTCATCGTCGTGGACGGCCGCCATCTCGGCACCGGTGACCGCACCGCCGCCGGAGCCCGTGATGCCGATGTCGTGGGCGATCGCCGCGGCTGTCGCGGCGTGGTCGCCGGTGATCATCTTGACGTCGACACCGGCTCGATGGCAGGCGGCCACCGCGGCGATCGCCGCCGGCCGCGGTGGATCCATCATCGCCTGCAGTCCGAGGAACGTGAGGCCGCCGGCCACGTCGTCGTGACCGATCGAGTCGGTGCCGTCGGGCGGCGTGCCGCGGGCAAAGGCGAGGACGCGCAGGCCGTCGGCGGCCAGCGCGTCCACCTGTCGGTTGATCGCGTCCGCGTCGAGCGCGGCCGGCGCGCCGTCCGTGCCGGCCGCCGCCGTGCAGCGCGCCAGCACCTTCTCCACGGCGCCCTTCAGGTACACGAGCCGACGGCCGTCACCGGCGTCGTGCAGCGTGGCCATGTACTGGTAGGCGCTCTCGAAGGGGATGGCGTCGAGCCGCGGCAGCCTGGCGGCCTCCTCGGCGGCGGTCATCCCGGCCTTGGCGGCACTCGTGAGCAGCGCCGCCTCCGTCGGATCGCCGGCGACCTCGTACCGCCCGTCGTTGAGGTTGAGGGCCGTGTCGTTGCACAGCACGCCCGCGAGCAGCACCTCACTCATGACGGGCATGGGGGCAGGGTCGATCTCCCCGTCCGGCCCATAGCCGACACCGCTCACGGCCGATTCGGCCCCCCCGGCCACCAGCCGCTGCACCGTCATCTCGTTCTGGGTGAGCGTGCCGGTCTTGTCCGTGCAGATCACCATGGTGCTGCCGAGCGTCTCCACCGCCGGTAGCTTGCGGATGATCGCCCGACGTTTGGCCATGCGGCTCACGCCGATGGCGAGCGTCACCGTGACGGCGGCGGGCAAACCTTCTGGGATCGCCGCCACGGCCAGGGCGATGGAAGCCCTGAACATCAGCACGAGGTCCTCTCCGCGCACGAGTCCCACCACGAAGGTGAGCCCCGCCAGGGCGATGATGACGAACAGCAGGATCTTGGAGAACTGGGCGATCTTGCGAGTGAGCGGCGTCTTGAGGTTCTGAGCTCCCTGGATGAGCTGGCTGATCTTGCCCACCTCGGTGCGGTCGCCGGTGGCCACGACGAGGCCCGCACCCGTTCCGTAGGTCACCAGCGTCGAGGCGTAGGCCATGTCCAGCCGGTCGGCGAGGACGGCGTCGCGTGGTACCACATCGCAGCCCTTCTCCACGGGCAGGGACTCGCCGGTGAGCGCAGACTCATCCACGCGCAGGTCCCGGGTGCGGAAGAGACGCACGTCCGCGGGTACCTTGTCGCCGGCCTGCACGAGGACGAGGTCGCCGGGGACGATCTCGGTGGCCGGGAGCCGCAGCTGGTCCCCGGCCCGCACGACAGTCGCCTCCGCCGTCATCGCCCGGCTGAGGGCCTCGATGGCGGCTACGGCCTTGGCCTCCTGCATGTAGCCCACGATGGCGTTGAGCAGCACCACGCCGAAGATGACGATGGCGTCGATCCACTCGTCGAGGTAGATGGTGACCAACGCCGCTACGATCAGGATGAGCACCAGCGGATCGGTGAACTGCATGGCGAAGCGTCGCAGCGGGCCCGGGCCCTTCGCCGGCGTCAGCTGGTTGAGGCCGAACTGAGCCCTGCGATGCTCGACGGTGAACCGGTCAAGCCCCTCTTCTCTGTCCGTTTCGAGAAGGTCGGTGACCTCATCGGCCGGAAGCGCGTGCCAGTGCTGATCATCGAGAAGCTGGATGGGTCCCCTCCTGATGCGTGGCCGGTGCCCGGTGATGATACCCGAGCACCGGCCGCTCACTCCTCCGTTCGCGCCGTCACGCAGCCGGCATGCCGGCCGGTCGAGCGCTCCGGCGGCGCGCCGGCCGAGACGGCGGTGCCGCCGGACGGGGCCGCGTCAAGCCGATTCGCCCTCCAGCGTCGCCGCCTGGTCTGCCTCGAACGCAGCCTCCAACCGGCTCTCGGACGGCGCGGGCGTGACGAGGCTGACCAGCGGCGTGATCACCAGCGAGGCGAGCATGGTGAGCGCCGCCAGGACCGGTACGTAGCCCGCCGTCTCCGGATCCGACGCGTAGTAGTAGCCCAGACCACCCATGAAGACGAGCGCGAAGGCGAAGCTGGCCCACACGGACGCGGCGGACACCCGGCGCCAGAAGAGGCCCCAGACGAACGGGCCGAGGAAGCACCCGGCGACCAGGCCCCAGGACAGGGCCATGAGATTGACGATGAGCTGCCACTGCTGCTGCGCGAGGACGACGCTGAGCAGGATGAACACGACGACCAGAAGACGGAGCAGCAGGACCGCCGTCCCCTTGCTCAGACCGGGCCTGAGCTCACCCTGCACGAGGTCGACGGTGATGGCGGAGCCGCTGATCATGACCAGCCCGGCCAGGGTGCTCATGCTGGCCGAGAGGACGAGGAGCAGGATCACCGCCACGAGTGCCTCCGGGAGGGACTCGGTGAGTACGGTGGGCATGATCTCGTCGAACCGCTTCGCGGCGGCGAGCTCGGGGACGCCTGGGAAGAGCCGGCTGAGGGCGCCGGTGAGGTAGGCGGCGCCGGCCATGAGCCCCGCGAACGCGGTGGAGATCCAGATCGCGGGGCGCACTGCCCTGACGTCGCGAATCGCGTAGAACTTGTGCAGCATCTGAGGGAGTCCCCAGACGCCGAGGCTGGTCAGAACGACCATGGACGCCAGCACGACGGCCGGAGAGGCCAGGAAGGCCTCCCAGGAGAACGGCGAGAGGTTCCACGCCGGCCAGACGGCGGTTGCCTGCGGCGCCGCCGCCGTCAGCTTGTCGATGGCGGCCGAAAGGCCGCCGACCTCCGGCGCGCGCAGCACGTACCCCACCATCAGCACGACGCCGACCACCATGACCAGCCCCTGGATGAGGTCGTTGCGCGCCACCGCGACATACCCGCCAAGGACGAGGTACACGGCCGTGAGAACCGCCATGCCCCACAAGGCAAGGCTGAAGTCCAGACCGAACACCTGTTCGAAGAGGTAAGCCAGGCCGGTATAGACCGAGGCGCTGTAGGGCACGAGGAACACGAAGATGATGAGCGCGGCCGCGACCTTGAGGCCGTTGGAGCCGAACCGCTCCTTGAAGAAGGCGGGCACCGTCATGGCTCCGAGCCTCGAGGTCATGACGCGCGTACGCTTGGCCAGCACCACCCAGGCGAGCAGGCTGCCGACGAGAGCGTTCCCCAGCGCGATCCAGAGAGAGCTGAGACCGAATCCGAACCCGATCTTGCCCGCATAGCCGACGAAGAGCACGGCACTGAAGTACGTGGTGCCGTAGGCGAACGCGGAGAGCCACGGCCCGACGTCCCTGCCCCCCAGGAAGAACTCCTTGACGTCGCCGGTCCTCTTGCGGCTGGCGACGCCCACGCCGACCATGACGGCGACGAAGACGACGATGACGAGGTACTTGATCACGGCTGCTCCCCCCGATGGCTCCCGCTGGCCGGCGTATCCTACCGGTAGCGCCCGGAATGGGCAAAGCTTCGTTTACCGGTAGCCTGAGAGCACGCCCAAACTGCATACGAGCGCACGGACCAAAGGTCCGCCTATGCAGCCCTATGCAGAGGGGCGGCGGCCGTGGAAGGTGGGCTGCGGGGCGGCGCGGCGGGCACCGCGGTGCCCGCCGCGCCGCCCTCCTCATTCGTAGTGGATCGCCTGCAGGATGTCGATGCGCGCCGCGCGCCGCGCCGGCAGGATCGCGGCGATCACGCCGACGACGATCGCAAGCACCAGGAACACCGCCAGCTGCGCACCCGGCACCGAGAAGGTGATCCCCTGGCCGGCGAACCTCGTCGTCACGACCCAGGCGAACAGGATGCCTACGACGATGCCCATGATCGCGCCGATGATCGACGTGATGATGCTCTCAAAACGCACCGTGGCCCGCACCTGCCTGCGAGACATGCCGATGGCGCGCACGAGCCCGATCTCACGCGTGCGCTCGTAGACCGCCAGGACAAGCGTGTTGACGATCCCGAACAGCGAGATGACGACGCTCAGTGCCAGGAGCCCGTACACGAGCGTGAGCAGCTGGTTGACGAGGTCGACGGTGCTCTCCTTGTACTCCTCCGACGTCTGCACTTCGGCCGTCGGCGTGGACGCGAGCGCGGCCTCCACCGCGGTCCGCGTGGCCTCGAGATCGGCGCCGGGCTGCGCCTTGGCGACCACCATGAAGGTCTGCGGCCGGGGGAACAATGCGTCGTACCCGGCGGAGCCGACCGTGATACCGGTGAGCATCATCGGGTCGCGGTAGACGCCGAGTACCTCGAGTTCGCCCTGCTGCCCCTCGACCGTCGTCACGTCGACCGTGTCGCCCTTCTCGACACCGAGGGAGGCCGCCGTCTGCTCCTCGACGATGGCTCCCGTCGTACCGAGACGCTGCAGCGTCTCGTCGTCGCCGCTGATCCAATCGAACTGCCACACGCTCCGGATGGCCGTCGGGTCGATACCCCACACCACCTGGAGCGACCCGTTCCCGGCCTGGACCTGCTGCGCGTCGAGAGAGACCGCCGTCTCGACGCCCTGCACAGCGTGGACCCTCTCGGCCGTGTCCGACGGGATCGTCATGAAGTTGGAGCTGCCGATGACGAAGTCGGCGCGGACCACGCGGTCGTAGCTGTCGATGAAGGAGCTCTTGAGCCCCTGGGCCAGCACGGCGACGAACACGACCACGGCAAGACCGATCATGAGCGCCGCCGCCGTGAGCGCCGTGCGGCTCGGGTTGCGGCGGCTGTTGTCGCGGGCGAGCCGGCCGCTGACGGGAGAGATCTTCTGCAGCGGCCAACCGAGCCACGCCGCCAGCGGCCCGACGAAGTACCGACTCGCGATGGCAACGGCCACGAACACGAGCACGGCGCCGAAGGCGATCGTGCCCAGCCGGATGAGCGTCGATCCCGGTCCATACATGCCGGTCGCGATGAGTGCGGCGCCGAGGATCGCGACCACCACGGCGAGCGCCGGCATGAAGCGCGAGAAGCGAGAGGGCGGCAGCTCGGCCCCCTCCTGGAGCGCCGCGATGGGCGGCACCCTCGTGGCGCGCAGAGCCGGGATCACCGCCGACAGTACGGTCACGACGATGCCGACGGCGAGGGCGAGGATGACCGTCCGCGGTTGCAGGATCAGGCCGCTGCGTGGGATGTCGAAGCCGGCGGCCCGAAACACCTGATTCACGCCGGCGGCCACCCCGAGGCCGGCGAACAGGCCGAGCACCGAGGCGAGGACTCCCATCACGAACGCCTCCCCGGTGATGCTCCAGAGCACCTGCGCGCGCGACGCGCCGAGCGCCCGCAGCATCGCGAACTCGCGCCGCCGCTGCGCGACCGTCAT
Organism: Actinomycetota bacterium; assembly: GCA_036788155.1. Classification (GTDB taxonomy): domain Bacteria; phylum Actinomycetota; class Thermoleophilia; order UBA2241; family UBA2241; genus CAIXSE01. Next base: position 7,994 of record DAIQNY010000118.1, read on the forward strand.
CGAGAAGGCGTTGAAGATGATGAACGCGCCCACCAGCACGGCGATGCCGCCGAAGCTCAGCAGCACGGGCCGCAAGAAGGTCCCGATGGCGTCGCTGAGCGCCTTGGTCTGATCGGCCGCTGCCTGCGCCCCGGTCTTGACGTCGGTATCCGCCGGCAGCTCCGCCCGGATCCGTTCGGCCAGCTCCTCGGCCGGCACGCCGGCCTCCGCCTTGACGTCGATCTCGGAGACGCGACCCTCCATGTCGAACCACTCCTGCGCGTCGGCCAGCGTGGTGTGGATGAGGAGGGAACCGCCGAGCGACGACTGCGCGGCGAACGTGAAGACGCCGGAGACCGTGGCCTCGTGCCCGCCGCCGTCGGTGATCACGGCGATCGGCGAGCCAGGCCCCAGCTGCTCGTCCTCGGCGAGCTTCTGGATCACGGCCACCTCCCCCGGCTGCTCCGGCGGCCCGCCCTCGATGTACTGCGGCGGGGCGATGTCGTTGGGGGAGTACGAGAAGAACAAGGTCGGCGCTCCGCCCGTCTCCACGACTTCTCCGTCCACGGCCACGGCGCCCATGCCGGACACGTAGCCGAACACCTCTGCCACGCCGTCGACCGCCTCCACCTGCGCCACCATGCCCTGGGGCAGCCCTTCCATGGCGCCCGTGAGCTGCCCGCTGAACTCCGCCTTGCGGGTGATCGTGACGTCGGTGCCCTTGTACGCGTCGGTGAAGACCTCCTTGAACCCGCGGTCGATCTGGTCAGTGAGCACGTAGGTGCCGCTGATCATCGCCACCCCCAGCAGGATGGCGAGGGTGGTCAGGACCGTCCTGAGCTTGTGCGAGGTGAGACTGCGCCAGGCGATACGGATCATCAGGCGTCCTCGAGCGACTTGATCACGTCGTAGATCTCGTCGCGGCCGAGCCGGCCGCAGTCGTGGGCGATGGCCCCGTCCTTGAGGAAGACGATGCGGTCGGCGAACGTCGCCGCATGAGCGTCGTGGGTGACCATGACGATGGTCTGGCCGAGCGCGTCACGGGAGTGCCGGAGGAGCTGGAGCACCTCCTCCCCCGTGCGCGAATCGAGGTTGCCCGTCGGCTCGTCCGCAAAGAGCACCGACGGGCGCGAGGCCAGCGCGCGGGCGACGGCCACGCGCTGCTGCTGCCCGCCGCTGAGCTCGGCGGGCTTGTGCGTCAGCCGGTCGCCGAGCTCGACCGTCTGGATGAGCTCGTCCACCCAGCCCTGGTCGCCCTTGCGACCGGCGATGGTGAGCGGCAGCATGATGTTCTCGGCCGCGCTCAGCGTCGGAAGCAGGTTGAACGTCTGGAAGATGAAGCCGATCTTGTCACGACGCAGCTGCGTGAGCGCCCGCTCCTTGAGCGTGGTGATCTCCTCGCCGTCGACCCAGACGCTGCCGGCCGTCGGCCGGTCGAGCCCGGCGAGGATGTGCATCAGGGTGGACTTGCCGGAGCCGGACGGCCCCATGATGGCGGTGTACGCGCTGCGCTGCAGGTCGATGTCCACGCCGGCCAGGGCGCGCACCAGCGCGTCTCCCTGTCCGTAGTCGCGCTCCACGCCGCGCGCCTTGACGACCGCGTCCGGCAGGCCTACCGTCGTGCCCGCCTCGCAGGTCGTCGGTGCCGCGGCTTGCTGTCGTGCGGTCGTGATGTCGGCGTTGTCGCTCACGTCGTCTCCCTCTGGTCGTGGCCGCCTCGGGCGGCACGCGGTGGGCCGCGCCTCTCGGCGCGGCCCACCACCCGTTGCTGTCAACTATCCCCCCGAGGCCCGCTCCAACGAACCATCACGCCGGGTTCCGAGGACGTCAGCCGCTCTTCTCGCCACCTCCGGGCCTTGTGTCGGAGCCGTCCTGCTCCACGCCCGGCTCCGGGGGCGATCCGGGTGCGGGAGGCTCGCCGTCAGGCCCTGCCTCCGTCCCGGCGCGGGGCACGTCCGGCGCCGAGCCTGACTCCACCCCAGGCTCCGTGCCGGAAGGCGGCGGGGGCCCGACCGGCGGATCCATGGATTGGACGCCGCTCGGCGGCTCCACGGCGGGGGCGCCGGTCGGCGGCTCCACGAGCGGTGCACCGGAAGGGGCATCCGGCGGCGCGGCCTGCGGCTCCGGCGGCACGGCCTGCGGCTCCGGCGGCGCGGCCTGTGAAGGCGGCACGGGCGGCGTACCGTACGGGGGCTCCGGCGGCGGCGTCTGCGACGGCTCTCCCGGGACCACGGGCGGCCGAGCCTGGCCCTCCAGCTGAGGCGATGTCT
>DAIQNY010000119.1:0-10208 GCA_036788155.1 Actinomycetota bacterium
TAAAACCGGGCCTTGTTGCGAGGCCTTGATCGCCGCCGGTATCAGCCGCACGGTCCCCAACGCCGACGGCTCGTTCGGCGACGCCAGCCGTGACTTCGTCGGGCACGGCGCCGCCAACATCCTCTCGGGCCTCTTCGGAGGCGCTGCGATGGGAGGTTCGGTCCAGGCGACCGCCCTGAACGTGAGCGCGGGTGCTCGCACCCGCTGGTCGTCGGTCTTCACGGGGGCGTTCGTCGTCCTCGTGATCCTGGCGGCCGCCCCGCTCGTGCAGCAGGTCCCGCTGGCGGTGACCGCCGGCATCCTCATCGTCGCCGCCCTGAGCGCGCTGAAGCCGCGTGACGCGCTCCACGTCTGGCGGGCCGACAGGGTGTCCGCTGCCATCATGGTCGTCACCTTCGTCCTCGTGCTGGTGGTGCAGCTCCAGTACGCCGTCCTCGTCGGCGCGGTGATCTCCGTGCTCAAGCACGTCTACCTGTCGTCGCTCGACGTTCACATCAGACAGGTCGTCCTGAATGGGCAAGGATTGCCCAGGGAGACCGCGGCCCCGCGAGAGCTCCCGACTGAAGAGGTGATCGTCCTCGACATCTACGGCAGCCTCTTCTACGCGGCGGCTCCCAGGATCAAGGCCTTGCTGCCCATCGTGGGCGAGGCGCACTGCCCGGTGGTCGTGCTGCGCCTCCGCGGTCGTGGGAGGCTCCACAGTGCGACGATCCTGGTGCTCCGCGAGTACGCGCAGGAGATAGCCGCACGCGGGGGTCGGCTGTACCTCGCCGGAGTGGGAGAGGAGATGCAGGAGCAGCTGCGGAGGACGGGCGTCCTGGAACTGCTCGGCCCCGACGCCGTGGTCACCGCGAAGGACGAGCTGTACGGAGCCTGTGCGACGGCCCAGGAGCGGGGCAGATCCTGGCTGGCCGCGCGCGGGGGGGAGCCGCCGAGCGACCCGCGCGCCACCTAGAGCGGCTCCGACCGGCGGCGGCGTTCAGCCGGCCGACGGCGTCACGCGTCGCCGGTTGCCTCCCGGCGCTCCGGGTGCTCACCGCACCAGTCATCCTCGTCCGTCACGGGGAACTGACGCGGGGGACGAGGAGGCGTCCTGCGGCACTCGCCCTTGTCGTTCGGTGTGCGGATCTCCGTCTGGGCGTTCTCGGCCGACGACCAGCGATACTCGATCCGCTCGGGGAAGCGCGACCACCAGGGGCAGGTCGCGCACGTGCGCTCGTCCATGAAGCACCCTTCTGCGCGGGCGGCTGCGGCGCGCCCGTGCCGTCGTCCGGGCCCGGCATGGTCACCGGAGCCTCACACTGCATCGTGGCGTCGAGCGTACCCCGCGCCCGCCCTCGCGCGCCAACCGCCGCCGTCAGCCCACGGTGAGGAGGACGATGCCGGAGAACACCAGCACGGCCGCCGCCATCTGAGGGGCTCTGAGCCGTTCGCCGAGCACCGCGGCCGCCCAGACCATGGTGACGGCGGGGTTGAGCCACCCGAGTACGCCGACGACGCTGAGGTAGCCGTACGTGGTGGCGGAGGTGAACAGGAGGTTAGCCGCCACGATGAACAGGCCGACGACCAGGAGCACGGGCACCCCGCGCCGCCGCAGCCGGATCGCCGGCCGTGCTGCGACGACGACGACCACGAGGGTCAGCACCGCCGTCGTGCGGGCCACGGCGACCGTGTACAACGGTCCGGCGTCACCGCCGTAGTCCAGGGCGACGAGGAAGAGGCCGAGCGTGAAGGCACAGCCGACGGCGGCGATGATGCCGGCCCGGCTCCGGGTCCTCCCGCCGCCGGCCGCCGCGGGACCGCCTCGCGAGATCACGACGATCCCGAGCAGGGTGACGCCGATGCCGAGCACCGGCAGCGAGCCGGGCCGCTCACCGGTGGCGATGCCCCACGTCACGGGCACGAGTGCCGCGCCGGCGATGATCGGCGAGACGACGCTCATGTCTGCCAGCGCCAGCGCCTTGTAGCCGAGGATGACGCCGAACGCCCCGACGACCCCCCCGACGGCCGGCGCGACCAGGGCTCCGAGGTCGGGGCGCGCCGGCCCGATGAAGGCGAGCAGGACGAGCAGCGTGAGCGAGGCGACGGTCTGCCCGCCGAGCGCCGCTGTCCAGGCCGTGGAGCGGCGCGACTCGAGCCCGGCGAGAAAGTCGGAGGTGCCCCACGAGAAGCTCGCGAGGAGAGCGAGGGCGGCGGCGGTCACCGTCGCGGAGGGTGGACGCCGGCGGGGGCCGCCGCCCGCCGCGAAAGACCCGCGGGGCGGCCCACAGCGGCTGGATCAGGACGAGGCGTCGCGGCCGTCGCCGTCGGCTCCGTCGAGGGGCGAGGATCCGAGCCCTATGTCCTCGCCCTCCCAGTTGTAGAAGTACTTCTCGGTCCGTAGGACGTTCCAGGTCTGCATGCCGGCGATGCCGTCGATCTTCTCGAGGTCCTCGTTCAGGAACTTGAACAGGCCCTCCATGTGGGGCAGATAGACCTGGATGAGGATGTCGAAGCTTCCGGCTACGTACGCCACATACGCCACGTGCTCCATCTCGGCGAGCCTGCGACCGACCTCCCTGACCTTGCCTCGCACGACGTTGATGCCGATCATCGCGTCGATCGGAAAGCCGATGGGGGCGGGGTTGATGCGCGCCGAGTTGATGATCGCGCCGGCGTGCACGAGGCGGTCAATGCGCTTGCGCACCGTCGGCTCCGACAGCCCGACGGTGCGCGCGATGTGCGCGTAGCTGAGTCGCGCGTCGTGACGCAGGAGCTTCATGATGCGCCGGTCGACGTCGTCCAGTTCGATGGTCCCGTGGGGCAGGGAGCCGAGCCGGACGAATGGCTGGCTTTCGTGTTGCTTATCTGTTTTGCCATCCATGAAGGTGAAGTATATCGATTCGGCATAAGTCGTTCAAGGAAGCACTCCGATTTCGTCGCAAGCGCTATGATTCCGTCATTCGGGCTTGTCACCACGCGGGTCGGATGCTAGTGTCTCCGTCACGAGTCTTGACAGAACGGCGACAGGTTGTCCATAGTGGCATATCGTGTCTACCCACCCGGGTGGATGGTCAACGGTCACCGGTCTGGCGGGACGACACGGGCGTACAAGCTGGGGGGCTTGTCAACGGACGCGGCGCAGGGTCGTCCGCCGTCACGAGGGTCAAGTCCCGAGTAGTGGTGTAACTCCCTCGTCGGGTTGGTCTTCGCGTCAGGCCGCCGGCAGCGCGCTCACCTCCACGACCGTCTCGGCGTCCGCCGCCCTCGCAAGCACCGCCTCGAGCGACTCGATCGAGAGGTAGCGGCGGCCGACGAGCCACTCGTCGTTCTGCTCGATCAGCAGGCTGCCGGCGAGGCGCACGAGGGCGGCGTCGTTCGGGTAGATGCCGACCACGTCGGACCGTCTGCCGATCTCGCGGTTCACGCGCTCCAGCGGGTTGGTCGAGCGCAGCTTCGGCCAGTGCTCGGCCGGGAAGCTCATGAAGGCGAGCAGGTCGTCCTCGGCGGCGGCCAGCAGGCGCGCCACCTTGGGCGCCGTCTGCTCCAGGGCGGCGGCCACGCCGGCGAGGCGCTCATGGGCCTCACCGGCGCTCTCAGCCGCGAAGACCTGGCGGATGGCGGTGGCCACGAGCGGCTGCTGCGCCTTCGCGCAGTGGCCGAGCATGTCACGCAGGAAGTGCACCGTGCACCGCTGCCAGGGGCAGCCGAGCACCTTGGCGATCGCGGCCTTGAGGCCCTCGTGGGCGTCGGAGACGCAGAGCTGCACGCCCGAGAGGCCGCGGGCGCGCAGAGAGCGCAGGAACTCCCGCCAGAAGGCCTCGGTCTCGGCCTCTCCGACGTCGATGCCGACGACCTCTCTTCGGCCGGTCTCATGCACGCCGTAGGCGACGACCAGGGCCTTGTGGCGGACGCCGCCGCGCTCCCGCACACGCTCGACCTTGGCGTCGAGCCACAGGTAGGGGTACCTCCCTTCGAGCGGCCGCTCGCGGAAGAAGCACACCTGTTCGTCGAGGCCGGCGCAGAGGCGGCTGACGGCGCTCTTGCTCATGCCGGCCAGCCCGAGTTGGGTGACGAGGCGCTCGACCTTGCGGGTCGAGACCCCGTTCACGTAGGCCTCCTGCACGACGGCGACGAGCGCCTTCTCTGAGCGCGAGCGCGGCTCGAGGAAGCTGGGGAAGTACGTGCCGCTCCGCAGGCGCGGGATCTGCAGGGCGACCATCCCGGCGCGGGTCTGCCAGGCGCGTTCGCGGTAGCCGTTGCGGTGGGTCGTCCGCTCGGCGCTTCTCTCGTGCAGGCCGGCGCCGATCTGCCCGGCGACCTCGGCCTCCATGAGCTCGCGCACGAACCAGGCGAGCGTCTCTCTGAGAACGTCAGCGTGCTCATCGCCCATCAGCTTGCGTACGAGCTCGTCCAGACTCATGCTCGTCTCGGCCATCGTGGTGCTCCTCTCGTCGTATCCCTTGGAACGGTTCCGACGATTCTGAAGCCCACGGTGGCCGCTTCGCATCCGGGGCTTCTCTTCAGGACTTACACCACACTACGGGACTCAACTGTCACGAGGTCAGCCTCCACGAGGCGCCGGGGAGTCACAACCAAGGCGCGACCTTCGGGAAACGACCGAACAGGGGGACGGCAATCGTGACTGACAAGGATCGGCAGACTTCATCTGGGTTCGAGGAGATCGGCGAGCTCGTGGACTACAAGCGGTTCTCGCGCCGTGGTCTGCTCAAGGGTGCCGCCGCCATGGGCGCGGCAGCCGCGCTCGGGCCCATCGCCTCCGCGTGCGGCGGCGACGACACCAGCAGCGACGCGACGAGCACGGCGGCCGCCGAGGGCTCGCCCACCAAGGGCGGCGACCTCATGGTCGGCATCGTCGGCGGCTCCGCCAAGGACACGGCCGACCCGCACACCGGTTCGTTCGAGCCCGACATCGCCATCCAGTACATCATGTACGAGGGTCTCACCTCGTGGGACTGGGACATGCAGGTGCAGAACCTGCTGGCCGAGACCATCGAGCCGAACGCCGACGCGTCGGTGTGGCAGATCAAGCTGCGTGACGGCATGGTGTGGCACGACGGCAAGCCCATCACGGCCGACGACGTCGTGTTCTCCATGGAGCGCATCGTCGATCCCAAGGACCCCAAGGTCGGCGTCGCCACGCTCACCGGTGTCGGGCCGGGCAGCACCAAGAAGGTGGATGACCTCACGGTCGAGATCACCCTCAAGGAGCCGAACGTCATCCTCGACGAGGCCCTTGCCGAGCGCAGTTGCAAGATCGTACCGGTCGGTTTCGATCCCAAGAACCCCATCGGCAGCGGCCCGTTCAAGATGGTCGAGATGAAGCCGGGCGAGCAGTTCAAGTGGGAGGCGTTCGCCGACTACTGGGACACGCCACCGTACGTCGACACCCTCACCATGATCGAGTACGCCGACGACACGGCGCGGATCAACGCGCTGCAGAGCGGCCAGATCCACGCCATGTCCCAGCTGCCGAAGAGCCAGGCCAAGGTCATCGAGGCCACCGACGGGCTCGCCCTTCTCAATGCCGAGACCGGCGGCTGGCGTCCGTTCACCATGCGCATCGACGCCAAGCCGTACAGCGACGTACGCGTGCGGCAGGCGTTCCGGCTCATCGTCGATCGCCAGCAGATGATCGACCAGGCCTACAGCGGCCTGGGTGCGCCGGCCAACGACATGTACGGGCGCTACGATGCCGGCACGCCCGACCTGCCGCAGCGCGAGCAGGACATCGAGCAGGCGAAGTCGCTGCTCAAGCAGGCCGGCTACGACAACAACCTCACCGTCGAGCTCGTCACTTCCGAGGGCGCCCTGGGCGGCGACGAGGTCGCGGCTGCGCAGGTGTTCGCCGAGCAGGCCAAGGCCGCCGGCGTCACCGTCAACATCAAGAAGACCGACGCCAGCGTCTTCTACGGTGACGACTACCTCTCGTGGCCGTTCGCTCAGGACTTCTGGGCCACGCGCAGCTTCCTGCAGCAGGCCAGCCAGGGCACCATGCCCGACGCGCCGTACAACGAGACGCACTGGGAGAACGCCGAGTGGCTGTCGCTCGTGCAGCAGGCGTTCAAGACCGTCGACGACGCCGAGCGCGCTGCGCTCGTCGCCCAGGCGCAGGAGATCGAGTTCAACGAGGGCGGCTACATCGTGTGGGCGTGGCGCAACCAGGTCGACGCTCACTCCACGACGACCACCGGCTACAAGCTCGACAAGCTCGGTGGTCCGATCGGCCGGATGTACTTCAAGGACGTCTACTTCGTGAAGGGCTGATCGCGAAGAGGGTGACGGCCGCGGGCGCGGGGCTCAGCCCCGCGCCCGCGGCTCCATCTGACGGCGTAGCGCCGCCGGAGACTCCACCCATCGCGAGTTCGACGGCGAGACCCACGTGACCCGTTGTTCCTGTAGTCCCCCCGCGAGAGGCAGTCATCATGATCGGTAGAACCGCAGAAGGGAGGCGCAGCTCATGCCCCCGCTGCTGAAGCTGATCCTCATCCGGATCGGCCTGGGTGTGCTGACACTGTTCCTGGTGTCGGTGGTCGTCTTCGTGGCGACGCAGGCCCTTCCGGGCGACGCCGCCAAGGCGATCCTCGGCAGGGAGGCGGCGAACACGGAACGGTACGAGGCCGTCAAGGAACAGCTGGGGCTGAACAAGCCGGTCGCGGAGCAGTACGTCGACTGGCTCGGCGGCGTGGTCACAGGCGACCTCGGCGATTCGCTTGCGCAGGGCTCGCCGGTCACCGGCCTCATCGGCCGCCGCGTGCTCAACTCCTTCATCCTCGTGTTCATCGCTGCCCTCGTGAGCGTGCCCGTCTCTCTCATCCTGGGCTCCATCACCGCGTTGAGGAGAGACACCAAGTTCGACACAGGTGTCACCATCGGCAGCCTGACCCTGGCGGCGCTGCCCGAGTTCGTGATCGGCCTCATCCTCATCCTGCTGTTCGCGACCCAGGTGTTCAAGGTGATGCCGGCGACGTCGCGGGTGGACTCGAGCGTGTCCATCCTCCAGCAACTCGAGCTGTTCGTCCTGCCGGCGCTCACACTCACGCTCGCGGTGGCCCCGTACATCACGCGCATCCTGCGCGCCAGCACCATCGAGGTGCTCGAGAGCGAATACGTGATGATGGCACGCCTCAAGGGCCTGCCCGAGCGTCTGGTGCTCAACCGTCATGCGTTGCCCAACGCGCTGGCCCCGGCCCTCCAGGTCACGGCCCTCAACCTCGCCTGGCTGGCCGGCGGCGTCGTCGTGGTCGAGTACCTGTTCAACTTCCCGGGCATCGGCTCGCTGCTCGTCGACTCCGTCGCGAACCGCGACATGCCCATGGTGCAGGCGATCACACTGATCATCGCCGCCGTGTACGTCGTCGCCAACCTGACGGCCGACATCCTCACGATCCTCGTCAGCCCACGACTCAGGACGGGCCTGCGATGAGTACCCCAGAGATGAGAGTCAACGACTCAGAGCTCGTCGAGCCGGCGGCGGTACACGCCGAGAGCCGGCCCTCCGAGTGGGTCATGATGCTGCGCGAGGCGTGGCGCATGGGCCGCACCAAGACCGGCATCGGCATCTTCGGCGCGATCGTCGCGATCGCCGTCATCGGGCCGTGGGTCGCTCCGTATTCACCGACGGAGTTCGTCGCGCCGCCGTTCTCACCGCCCGACATCCCCACCCTGTTGCTGGGCAGCGACTACCTCGGCCACGACGTGCTTACCCGTGTGCTGTACGGCGGGCGTACCGTCATCCTGCTCGCCCTGGCGGCCACCGTCATCGGTCTCGGCCTCGGCGTGACGCTCGGGCTCATCACCGGGTACGCGCGGCGCTGGATCGACGAGTCCATCATGCGCCTTCTGGACGTCGTCCTTGCCTTCCCGCAGATCGTGCTCGCGCTGCTCTTCGTGTCCATCCTGGGACCGAGGCTGTGGCTCATCGTGGTCATCGTCGGTGTCTCGCACGCGCCGCGCATCGCGCGCGTCGCGCGGGCCGCCACCCTCGAGGTGGCGCAGCGCGACTTCGTGCGCGCCGCTGAGGCCCTGGGTATCGCGCGCTGGAAGATCCTCTTCAACGAGATCCTGCCGAGCATCACCAGCCCCCTGCTGGTGGAGTTCGGGCTGCGGCTCACCTACTCGATCGGCGTCATCGCGGCGCTGTCGTTCCTCGGCTTCGGCATGCAGCCGCCGGCGGCCGACTGGGGTCTCATGATCAACGAGAACCGCATCGGCATCGTCATCCAGCCGTGGCCGGTCCTCGTGCCGGTGCTGCTCATCGGCATCCTGACCATCGGCACCAACCTGATCGCCGACGGTCTGGGCCGCGCGCTCATCGGCATCGAACGCGACACGGGGGTGGGATGATGGAGACCGCCATGGCTCCGGACACCGTCCCGACTCGCGAAGGCGAGGCCGTCCTCAAGGTCGAGGGCCTGCGCATCGTCCTCGACCCATCCGGCGTCGACATCGACGACGACGTCTCGCTCGTCATCCGTCGCGGCGAAGTGCTCGGGCTGGTCGGCGAGTCGGCGTCGGGAAAGACCACGGTCGGGACCAGCCTGCTCGACTACCAGCGGCGCGGCGCCAAGATCGCCGACGGGCATGTCGAGATCGACGGGCAGGATGTGCTCGCGATGGACGCGAGGGCGCTGCGCGGCATCCGCGGCGGCCGAATCAGCTACGTCCCGCAGGACTCCTCGGCCGCCCTCAACCCGGCGCTCCGCATCGGGACCCAGCTTCTGGAGATCCTTGAGGTGCATGGCTTCGGGTCCTCGCAGGAGGACCGTGAGGCACGGCTCGCGCAGATGATGTCCGAGGTGCTGCTGCCGTCGGACAAGCAGTTCCTGCGCCGGTACCCGCACCAGCTCTCCGGCGGTCAGCAGCAGCGTGTCGCCATCGCGATGGCGTTCGCCAATCGCCCCAAGGTCATCGTGCTCGACGAGCCCACCACCGCCCTCGACGTGACCACGCAGGCGCACGTCCTGGACACGGTCCGCGACCTCACCAGGTCGTACGGGGTCGCGGCGCTCTACATCACCCACGACCTCGCGGTGGTCAGCAACCTCGCCGACCGCATCGCCGTCATGTACGCCGGCAAGGTCGTCGAAGTGGGCACCCGCGACGAGCTGTTCGATCAGGGCCACCACCCCTACACGCGCAAGCTGCTCGCCTCCATCCCGGACATCACCGGTCAGCGAGCTCTGCGAGGCATCCCGGGGTGGGCGCCGCGGCCGGGCCAGCGGCCACCTGGTTGCGCCTTCACACCACGCTGCGACTGGGCGGTCGACAAGTGCACCGAGGGCTTCCCACCCGTCGAGACGGTGAGCCCCGGACACGAGGTGCGCTGTTGGCGCCAGAAGGAGGTCGGCGCTCGGGGAAGCGTGCTCGAGACCGAGGCCGGCGATCGCGTGGCTATGACGATGAGCCAAGACGAGAAGCAGGTCATCAGCGTCCGCGACGTGACCGCCTTCTATCAGCACAAGGAGACGCTGCACGGCATCACCACGCACGTCGCCCAGGGCCACTGTCTCTCGCTGGTCGGCGAGTCGGGGTCGGGCAAGACCACGCTCGCCCGCTGCATCGCCGGCCTGCACCCACACAAGATCGTGGGTGACATCGAGTTCGAGGGCAAGGGCCTCGCCCGCGACGCCCGCGATCGCACGCGCTCGATCCGGCAGGCCATCCAGTACATCTTCCAGAGCCCGTACAGCTCCCTGAACCCACGCAAGACGATCGCCCAGATCCTCTCGCAGCCGCTCAAGGTGTTCTTCGACCTGTCGCGAGACGAGATGGAGGGCCGCATGGTCAAGGTCCTCGAACAGGTGGCGCTCGATTCCTCGCTGCTCAGCCGCTATCCGGACCAGCTGTCCGGCGGCGAGCGTCAGCGCCTGGCGATCGCACGCAGCCTGGCGGCGGAGCCGACCGTGCTCATCTGCGACGAGGTCACCTCGTGGCTGGACGTGTCCGTGCAGGCGGCGATCATCGAGCTCCTGGCGCAGCTCCAGCGCGACATGGGTCTCTCGATGCTGTTCGTCACGCACAACCTGGCGCTGGTGCGCAGCATCAGCCAGGAGGTCGCGGTGATGAACGACGGCCGCATCGTGGAGTACGGGCTCGTCGACGCGGTGCTCGAAGACCCACAAGCGGACTACACCAAGAAGCTGCTGTCGGACACGCCGACGGTGTGAGCGTCGGCGGCCGCGGGCGCGCAGCGCCCGCGGCCCCCG
>DAIQNY010000120.1:0-10180 GCA_036788155.1 Actinomycetota bacterium
GCCGGGGAAGGCGAAGTGAGTGAAGCCGAGGAGCAAAGGCAGCTCCACGTCGGCAACCTCGTCGGGGCCATAGCGGGCGAAGGAGGTGATGTCGCACAGAGGCAGAGCGTGCCGAGGCGCATCCAGGGACATGACGCAAGAGAACGGCGGGAACGCGACCTCGCTGAGAAGCCAGGCGCTGCCCTGACGGAGACCCATCTTGGCGGTCGTGCCGACGTGCCGCATGCCCGGTCCCCAGACCAGCCCGAGGTGGAAATGGCAGGCACCGGAGAGGCCGGTGGCGTCGCGCGAGAGCACGAACTGCCGCAGGTCGGGATGCACATCCCCGAAGCCGGTCGGGTTGACGGCGAGGAGCATGTACACGATCTGCTTGAGAAAGAGGAGCGGGCGCACGCCCTCGAAGGGAACGCGCACCACGAGTTCCGCGGTCCGCTCGTCTTGTCGCTCGCGGCCGCCGACCAGCGCGAGGATGCGGATGCCGCGCTCCACCCAGGCGGCGTACTCGCGCACGTACCAGCGGCCCGACTTGTTGTTGCACTCAGCGCAGGTCAGCCAGTCGCCGGCGCCCCGCTGCTGCTGCTGGCCGCGCTCGACCTGTCCGACGAGGTGGTTCAGCACCTTCTCGCCGCGCAGCACCACCACCGTCTGGTTGTTGTAGGCACTGCGCGGTGGGATGTGCTCGAAGGTGAGCGGCTTCTGCTCGCCGCAGATGGCGCAGGTGCCGTAGCGGGGCTTCACAGTCCGAGGATACATGGCAGCTGAGACGGAGAAGGCGACTACGGCGTGCCCACTGCGCTGCAGGGGTGGTGTCGTCTGGCCGGACGCGGATTTCGGATCGAACTCTGGTGAGACCAGTCAGGGGCAGCATGTCGATGGGCTAGGTTCGTTCGGATTCCCTGACGAAGCAGAATGGACATCTGTCGCTGCTTCCGGCGATGCCGGGAGGGCAGGACTCCTGGTCCGGAAGAGCTCGGGCCTTCGGATCCGCGTCCTTGCGTCGGCGCTCCTTCTTGTTCGCGTCGGTGTGGTAGACCTCATGATTGGGATCCCACCACAGCACGTTGAGGTAGCGACCAGTCCGAATACCCCAAATGCGAGGGTACGGGTGGGCGGCGAAGCCATCGATTCTGACCTCGAAGAGATGCTCCTCCTCGATGCCAAGCTCCTCGAGGCGCGCGAGAGCCTTCTTGTGCAGCTTCACCACCGGGATGCTCGACCCACTGCCAGCCTTCTTCTTGCCCTGCTGCAGCTGCATCCAGGTCATTCCCTCGAAGTCATGCAGTGGCTTCAGAATCCGCTGATGCAGGTCGCAGCGATGAACGAGCTGCCAGCCCCATGGGCCTCCGAAGTCCGGCCGGTCGCAGCGCCATCGGAACCTCTCCGCATCGGGGTCCTCTTGAATCCGCGGGAGTCTAGTCTCCTGTGGTGACTGGGCGATCCCCGGCTTGCGCGACCGGGTGCGGCGGAGCTTGCCCACGACGAGAGCTTAGGGCCTGAGGCCCTCGTAGTACTCAGCCATGTCCGCGAGCGAAATCTCGTTACGGCATCGCTGACCGGGGGGCGTCGCTCCGTACGCTTTGATCCACGGGGTCTCCATATGCGTGAGGTCGCTCAACCACTGCGGGGAGCGGTCTCCGTAGAAGCTAAGCACCGCATCCACCGTCTCCTTCGCCTTCCTGCTCAGGCAGTCAGGATCGCCTCGCCGCAAAGTCGAGACGGTGTAATCGCCGCGGTGCTCTCTATACAGTTCAGGGACCACAGGGCCGTTGGCCCACGCCTCGATTCGCTCATCGAAGAGAGGCCGCTCATCCCACACGAGGGACCACGCCTGGCAGTAGTAGACGAGCTTCTGCAGCTTCAGAGCGGAAATCGGGTGGCGCTTCTGCAGAATGTATGCGGCAACATCGAAGACGCTGACCAAGGTCCCCTCCCCAGTTACGTGGAGTTTCGCAGAGTCGCGTGAAGTCCTGGTTAAGAGTAGTCGGACCATCATAAGCCCTTCGCCACAGAGCCGGATGGCCGTCTTGGCCATAGGGTGACCAATCGTCACAGGTCCGCCACACCTCCCCGCGCACCTAACCTCCTGCACGCGGCACCGCCGCCGAGCTGATGCCGACGCCTGCACGCGCTCACGGCGCATCGATGTCGGCGGCGGTGATGCCCGCCTTCACCTCTTGCCAGTGGCCGGTCACGCGGTAGCGGCCGCGGACGCCAGTGACGCGGTCAGCCAGGAGCGGCGCCATCTCCTCCTCGGTGAGGTCGAAGCGCAGAAGACCGGTGAGCTCATCGAGCTCGGCGCGCTCGCGCTCGCGGAGCCGCTCGCGGTGGTCACCGCTCCAGCTGCGCGTGCGCTCGGCGTTCCCCAGCTCGCGCAGCAGCTCGTCCGCCTCCCCCTCCCGCCAGTGCTCCTCGATCCAGCGCCGCCAGCTGGCAGGTGCCTCCCCCTCCTCCCAGACGGGGCGGCTGAAGCGGGCAAGGCAGGCGGCCACGGCGGGGGCGTCGTCCTCGCAGTCGGCGAGCTCCTGGGCGAGCACGCGCAGCTCGGCGTCCCCGTGGCGGCCGAGCACCTCGAGGAGGGCATCGAAGCGGTCGCTGGCCAGCAGCGACCAGTGCTCCCGCACCCAGGCGCAGTGGCCCGCGTCGGCAGAGGGCGGCCAGGGCGGCCACTGCTCCTCCCCGAGCTCGGCGAGGTAGGCGCGCAGGGCGGCCCCGTAGCGGCGTTCGCGCTCACGCCGCAGGGCCTCACGGATGGGAAGCATCGAGCTTCTCAACGAGCGCCTCGAGCATCTCAAGCTCCTCGCGGCTGAGCGCCTTGAGGTCGACGTCGTCGCGGGAGAGGGTGGCGAGCACGCCGGAGAGGTGGTGGCGCTTCGGGGCGGCGAGGCCAAGCAGGTCCATGCGCCGCTTCATGATGGACAGGAGGCGATCGATCGCCTTCTCGTCGCCGCGCCGGACCCGCTGCCAGATGGCGAGCAGGGCGGCGTCGAGGCGGGCGAGCTCGAGGGCGCGCACCTCGTCGGCCGGCTCCTTCAGAGTCGCCTTGAGGGCGCTCGCCACCGCCTTGTGGGCGCCCCGCGGGCCCGAGTAGCCGAGCTCGTCGGCGATCTGCTGGTAGGTGGCCCCGGCCTTGCGCAGCTCGAGCGCCCGCAGGTGCCGATCGTGGGCGCGCACAGCCCGCGTCTGGCTACGCATCGGCCCCTCCTTCTTTGGTCGCCTCTCTCCCCGTGAAGCGCTCCCACCTGGCCACTGCGACGTCGCAGAAGGCCGGGCTCTGTTCGATGGCATGGCAGGCCCTGCCCTCGCTCTCGGCGGCGATGATCGCGGTGCCCGAGCCGGAGAACGGTTCGTAGATCACCTCGCCGGGCTTGGTGTGGTAGAGGATCGGGCGGCGCACGAGCTCGACCGGCTTCATGGTCGGGTGGATGCCGGCCGCGCCGTCTTCGATCGCGCTCCCGATCTCCCAGACGGCCCGCGCATCGGCAGGTGGGTGCTGCTTGGGCTGGTGACCTTGGGGCCAGCCGACGAGCACCGGCTCGTAGTCCCAAAGATACCAGGAGTAGGTGAGTACGCTCCGCGTCTTCTTCCAGACGAGCACCTGGTGGGCGAGGAGGCCCACTTTCCGCCACGCCTCCCAGACGACCTCGCTTCTCATGATCCCGTAGCACTGGTAGACGGCGGCGTCATCGGTGAGGGCGTGCTCGAGCGCGTAGCGCAGGAAGTCAACGTAGAAGGCGACTGAGTGCTCGTGGTCGATGTAGGCGTCCCAGTGCTTGTCCTTCGACTCGGCGCCGCCGTTCGCTTCCGAGGCCGGGTGCTGGCCGCCGTCGTAGCCCACGAGGTACGGAGGGTCGGTCATCATCAGTGCTGCCCGCTGGCCTCCCACGACGCGCTGCACGTCAGCGGCGTCGGTGCTGTCCCCGCAGAGGAGGCGGTGCTCGCCGAGCAAGTAGAGATCGCCGGGCTTGGTGATCGGCTCCTCGGGGACCTCCGGGACCTCGTCTTCGTCGGTCAGTCCGTCCGTCGGGCGGGCGAGGGACGCGAGCAGCTCGTCGAGCTCGTCGGGCTCGAAGCCGGTGAGCGCGAGGTCGAACTCGAAGCCGGCGAGCTCGGAGAGCTCGAGTGGCAGCAGCTCGAAGTTCCAGCTCGTCTCCTGGGCCGCGCGGTTGTCCATTAGCCGGTAGGCCTTGGCCTGCTCGGGGGTGAGGCCGGCCGCCACGTGCACCGGCACCTGCTCAAGACCGAGGCGCTGGGCCGCGAGGAGACGGGTGTGACCGGCGATGATGACGCCGTCTTCGTCGACGACGAGCGGCTGGCGGAAGCCGAACTCCTTGATGCTCGCGGCAACCTTGGCGACCGCCTCCTCGGGGCAGGTCCTCGCGTTCCTTGCGTACGGGATCGGTTTGTCGGTGGGCCACCACTCGACCTTGAGCCTGTCAGCAGCCGATGTGATCACGAGGGGCTCCTTTCGTCTGTCTTGGTGTCGCATGACGGTCCTGCACGATTCGCAGGCAGTGAGCAAGTGCTCGCGCCGCACGCTGTCAGGCTGTCAGAGGCTGTCAGGCGCTCGCCCTGACGGTGTCGGTCGGCCTGCCAGCGTCGGCTGCGGGATGAAGCTGTCAAGCTGTCAGCAGCTCTATAGAGCTGACAGCCTGACAGCGGTCCGAAGCAGGGCGTCATGGGGCACCTTCAAGCGCCCAGTAGACGCGGGCGCTGCCGCGGCCAGGCCGCACGTCGCTGAGCACCTTGCCGGCCTCGATCAGCTTGCTGACGTAGGTGGTCACCGTGCCTGGGGCCACATCGAGACGGGCGGCGATCTCCTGACGAGTGAGCGCGGCCTCGCGGCAGGTCGGGAGCACGTGCAGGTACTCCGCCAGCCTGGCCTCCAGCTGCACCTCCTTGACGGTGCCGGCTGTGAGGTACTCGCGACCTTCCCTCACGATCCGCGTGCGCTCGTCGAAGCCGTTGTCGAGCCTGGACATGCCCTCGATGGTGCGGGTCGCCTCGCTGCCCGAGCCCTCGCGCCAGAGGCCGAGGACGATGTCGGCCTTGCCAACAATGGCGTTCGAGCCGCGGAAGAAGTCGACCAGCGTGGCGTCCTCCTTCTTGGCGTGCAGGCTGGCCCAGACGGCGCGGTTGCCGTGCTGGGCGAGGCGCTGCAGCGGGTCGAGCGCCCCGAGCCACTCACTGTCAGAGAAGGTGTTGTCGAGGTGGCAGAGGTCGTTTACGGTGTCGACGAAGACGGCGCCGATCTCGTGCTGCTCGCAGTAGGTGGCGGCCCGATCGACGATCTCGGCCCACTCGAGGCCGAGCAGCTGGCGGGGGAACATGAGGTGCAGATCAAGGCAGTCGAGGAGACCGTACTCGTCAAGCTTGGGGCGGATGGTCGTCTTGTTCTGCTCGGTGATGTAGAGGAGCGGCACGCGCCGGCAAGCGAAGCCCATGAACGGCTTCTCGGCGAGGATGGCGTGGGCGGCCCCGAAGAGGAAGGTCGTCTTGCCAGCCTTGGGCTTGCCGCCGAAGATGGTGAACACGCCCCTGGCGAGCAGCTTCTCGATCACCCAGTCGATGTGCGGGCTCACGTAGTCGCGCAGCTCGGGGGCGCGGCAGAAGATCCGGGCGATCGGCGCCTCCACCACGCCCTCAGTCGCCGCGGGGAGGAACTCATCGAGCCCGTGGCCGGCGGAGAGGTGATCGGCGGCGTCCTTGCCGCTCCGCGCCTCGACGATGGCGACGCTGGCTGCTACGGAGCGCAGCGACTCAGCCACCTGAGCCGCATGCCTGCGCCCAGGCTCGTCCTTGTCGGCGACAATAAGGACGTCGGCGCCGACGAAGTGAACGGCGTACTCGGCCCGCCACTTCCCGGCCCCACCCGAGTTGCAGGTGGCGACCCCGCCGGCGTCGACGATGGCGAGTGCGTCCTTCTCGCCCTCGGTGACGTAGATGGTCTGGCCGGCGGCGACGCCCTCGAGCAGCTCGGGCAGGCGAAAGGGCAGGCGTGGGGTGTCCTTCATGTTCCAGACCCAGCCGCTGCTGCCGCCGGGGCGGCGCTGACGGAAGCCCTTGGGCCGGTAGCGCACCACCTGATAGACGAGCTTGCCGGCCTCGTCGCGGTAGTCGTGGGTCGCCTCGATGACGGGGCGACTGTCGTTCGCGACATCAGCGACCGGCAGCCCGAGGCCGGAGAGCGTCTCCCTGAGGTCGACCCATTCACAGCCAGCCAGGCACGCGAAGGCCAGCCGCCCCTCGTCTTCCCAGAGGTGCAGGCTGGGGTCGTGGTCCTCGTGGCAAGGGCAGAGCGCCATGAGTCCACCCGTGCCGTCAGAGCGCACGCCGGCCAATCCGGCGGCGGCGATCTGCTCTCTGTCGACCACGCGCTACTCCGGCCGCTCCGCCTCGACGCCCACCATGGCGAGCAACTTGGCGGTCGGGACCAGCAACCGATGGGAGAGGCGGATCACTGGCAGTGATCCGTCGCGCGCCGCCGCATAGGCGGTCGAACGACCGATGTCGAGCAGCTCGGCAGCTTCGTCGACGCTGCAGGTGGAGCGGCCGCGCAGCCGCTCGATGATGGATTTGGCTGGCTCTGTCACGTGATCCGCGCTCCTTCGTCGTCGTCAGTCCTGCTGAGTTGGCTGGTTCTGTCGCAGCGAGGATAGTTCTGTTCCCTTTTCCGAGTCGTGGCACGTCTCGGAACAGCTCTCTTCACGCCTTGTAGCCTCAAGTCCGTCCCGTATCGCCCTTGACACTACTGTTCCGTAATGTAATGGTTGGTGGCATGGAGTGGCTGCACAAGAACGCCCTCATCAGGGAATCGATCCTCTGGCACCCGCCGGGGGAGGACCCCTGGCTCGTCGTCTTCGACTTCGCCGAGGTCGACGGCCGCCTCGAGTGCGTCGGCGTGCAGCTGCGCTCGTTCATTGAGGTGGAAGTGGAGGATGAGTTCGGCAGCTACCGCGCCTGCCTCGAGGGCGACGTGACCCATGACGACCTGCTCCCCAAGTCCTCCGTTGGCCCCGCGCCGAGCCTGCTGGACGCGGAGGCGACGCGCGCCTGGCTGAAGGCTGTGGAGGAGGAGCCGATCAGACCCAAGCACGCCGCCTGGCAGGACACGGATGCGGCCATGGCCGTCATCGGCGACCGGGAGGGCGGCTGGAACCCCGAGGACTCGCCGCGGCCGCTGCGCACGGGTACACTGCGTGAGCTCCCGCTCGGCTACCTGCTTACTCGCGTCCGTGACCAGGTCGCGGCAACGTGGCGGAGCGGCGTCCTCACCCCGCGCCCAGCAGCCCACCCCATCGAGCTTGAGCCTCCACATGACCCCTGGGACCTCGGCGAACCGCTCGAGGACCGTGAGCAGCTGAGCCCTGAGCGCGAGGACCTCGAGCAACGCTTCTGGGAGCTCCTGCAGCGCGTCAAGCGCGAAGGCGGCTGGAGCGATGCGACGATGAAGGAGCGAGACGAGATGGGCGAGCAGTTCAGTGATCTCGAGCTGCGAGAGGGCCCGCGGCCCACTCTGCGGCGCGCACACCCGACCTACCCAGGCGCTTCGATCGGCGCCGACGAGTTCAAGCGCCTGACGCAGCAGGCAGCCGGTTCCTTCAAGGCGCCAGGGCAGAAGGCCGGTCGCCCAACGAAGTTCTCACCCGCGATGCTCGAGGTCGTGGCGAAGACGTATCGGGAAGCCTGCGCCAAGGGTAGCTCCTCACCGACCAAGGACGTGGCCGAGAGACTCAACCTCACACGCTCGCAGGCAGCCAAGCTCGTCATGCGCTGCCGAGACTCGCGCGTCGGCCTGCTGGGACCGACGGAGATGCGCCGCGCCGGAGGCGTTGACCCGGAGACGGATCACGACGTCGATGGTGAGGCCGAGTGAGAGGCCACGTCCGCCACCGCGGCGGCGAGCGCAGCGGCTCCTGGGAGTACATAGTCGACGTCGGCCTGCACGCAGCGCAGCGCTGCGAGGATTGCAGACGCAGGTTCTGGGTCGAGCGCCGTCCCCTGAAGGAGTGCCCCAAGTGCAAGGGCAAGCTGACCGAGACCGAGGAGCGCCGCCGCGAGACCAAGGCCGGGTTCGCTACGTCCAAGGAGTGCGAGGCGGCGATGAACAAGCTGCTCGTCAAGGTCGAGGAGCAGGTCTACGTGCCGCCGACCAAGGCCTCGGTGCGCGAATACCTGACCAAGGAGTGGCTCCCCGCGGTGAAGGCGACGATCAGGCCGACCACCTACCGCTCCTACGAGCAGCACGTAATGTGCCACATCGCCCCCCACATCGGCTCAGTGAAGCTGGCGAAGCTCACCGGAAGCCAGGTGAACCACCTCTACGCGAAGCTCGCCGAGACGGGAGCCAAGGACGGCAAGAGCGGCCTCTCCCCGCTCACCATCCACCACGTGCACACCTGCCTGCACAAGGCCTGCAAAGACGCGGTCCGGTGGGGACGCCTGCCCAAGAACCCGGTCGACGCCGCCGACCCGCCGAGCACGCGAGGAGCGGCGAAGAAGGAGATGAAGACCTGGTCAGCCAAGCAGCTCGGGGCATTCCTTGACTCGGTGAAAGACGACCGCCTCGCGCCCCTCTGGCGGGTGCTCGCGATGACCGGCATGCGGCGAGGCGAGGTGTGCGGCCTGCGGTGGGAGGACGTCGACCTCGAGAAGGGCCGGCTCTCCGTGCGCCGCGCCCTGATCCCGCACGAAGACGGCGTCATCACGAGTGAGCCGAAGACGGCCAAGGGTCGCCGGCAGATCGCCCTCGACACCGCAACGGTGGAGGCGTTCAAGGCGCAGGCCCAGCTGCAGATGGACGACCGCGACAACGCCGAGGTCGCTTGGCAGGAGACCGGCTACGTGTTCACGACCGACGACGGCCGCCCGCTCCATCCGCAGAGCGTCTCACGGGCGTTCGACCGGGCGATCGCCGCGGCCAAGCTGCCGAGGATCCGCCTCCATGACCTCCGGCACACGCACGCCACCCTGGCACTGCACGCCGGCATCAACCCAAAGGTGGTCTCCGAGCGCCTCGGGCACGCGACCGTGTCGATAACCCTGGACACCTACTCACACGCGATCCCGGCGCTGCAAGAGGAGGCGGCGGAGCGAATCGCGGGGCTAGTGCTGGCCGAAGGGTGACGCCTGCGGACGCCGCGACTAGAGCGTCGGGTACACGGTCTTCTCGTTCGACTCACTGAGCCCGTCCGCCCAGTGCAACCGAATCGCGTACTTGCTCTTTGAACCGAAGGTGATGGCGGCAAGCAGCTCCACACCGTGGGTTGGCTCAAGTACCTCGAGAGGGAACTTGGAGTCGACGTCAGAGGGCACGAAGCAGTCCTGACCCTCCGGGAATTCGATGGTCACGTTGCGCGCCGCGGCCCGGCCTTGGTTGAAGACCTTGAGTCGCCAGTTGCTGCTTCCGAGCTTGACGAAGCGCGCCCCAAGATCAGCCCGGAGTTCAGCCTTCGCCTCTTCATCCTCTCGCGCAAGTAGCTTCCTGTTGAGCTGGTCCTGGCTCTCGACCAAGGACTTCTGCCTTCGGTTGAAGCGGACCGTCACCAAGGTCGCGTATGCCGACAGGGCCAAGGCGAGGGCAGCGATGACATCGCCTGCGTCCATGACTACTTCAACTCGATGTTCTTGCTGCCTCGAAAGGCGACCCGCAACGACCGCTGGAAGTCCTTCACCGACTCCCCGATGGCTTCCTCAGCCACCTCCTTGGCGTGCGCCTCCAGATTGGCGGCGTTCTCTTCGATCAGCTCATCCCGAGTCAAATGCAGGCCGCAGCCGGCGCAGGTCACGATCGCCTCCGCCTCAGCCTCCATCTCTTCCTCGTCGTACTCGAACTGATCGGACCCGCAAGTCGGGCAGACCAGTGTCACCTCACGACGGTGCTCTGCAGAACACATGACTCCTCCCTGTTCCTGACGGGCGCCACTACGGCACTGTCCGATGCCGCCTACCAAGGGCACCGTAGCACGAGCGCCGGACGGGGTTACGGATGTCAGGCGTGGTGGCCTGGGTTCTGGCATGCGGAATTGTGGCGCCGCGTCTCGTCGGCAGAATGTCGGCAGCTCTGCCGATTCGGAAGTTGGGTGCGCGGGCGCGCACAATCGGAAATCGCCAGATGCAGGGAAGTTCTTGGAGGCGGCGACCGGAGTCGAACCGGTGATGGAGGTTTTGCAGACCTCTGCCT
>DAIQNY010000121.1:0-10167 GCA_036788155.1 Actinomycetota bacterium
GCACCGCCCATTTCCGTACGAGCGTCGCCAAGGGCATCGAGATCTACGAGAGCCTCCGTGGGCACACCACAGGCTTCGGTGTGCCGACCTATATCATCGATGCCGTCGGCGGCGGCGGGAAGACCCCGGTGTTCCCCAACTACGTCATCAGTCAGGCGCCCGGCAGAGTCATCCTGCGCAACTACGAGGGCGTGATCAGCAAGTACACGGAGCCGAAGGACTACGTGCCCGGCGAGTGCCACTGCGAGGATTGCGACGACATGAAGGAACGCCTGGGCGTGGCGAGCCTGTTCGAGCCTACGCACGGTCCTACGCTCTCGGAGGTCTGGGACGCGCGCATGCAGAAGGTCGTGGACCGCAAGAACCGGATGGCCGATATCTTCGGCGAGGCCAAGGTGTGAGGACGGTGCCCAGGTCGAGGTCTGACCACCGAGGCTGAGGGGTAGGACCGGAGGACGTCCGGCGGTGAAGAGCGCGCCGGAGGCGGGCGGCCGGGAGAGCCGCCCGCCCGACCTCACGGAACACAAGGAGAGACGGTGCCGAAAGTCTTCGTCGAGCCCATCGGGCTCACTCTGACCATCGACGAGCAGGACCACCTGCTCGAAGGGCTCATACGCGCCCAGATCGACATACCCACGGACTGCGCCGGTCGCGGCACCTGCGGCAAGTGTCTGGTGCGCCTCGGCTCCGGCGAGCTCACGGCACCGACCGAACGCGAGCTCAAGCGCATCCCCGAGAAGCTTCGCAGTGAAGGATGGCGCCTGGCGTGCCAGGCGTACCCGCGCTCCGCCCGAGTCAGCATCGAAGTACGCGGCACCGCGGGGCAGCGTCGCATCCTGACGACGTCCCAGCTCACGACCGGCGCCGCGCATCCGGCGGTACGCACCAGGGCCGTGCAGCTCGAGCCGCCCACGCTGGAGGACAAGCGCTCCGACCTGGAGCGGTTCGATCAGGGCCTGGGCGGCGTCGAGGTGCCGCTGCACGTGCTCGAGGAGCTGCCTGCCACGCTGCGTGAGGGCAGGTGGAACGTCACGGCGACTCTGTACGACAAGCGCGTGATCGACGTGCACCCGGGCGACCGCGAGTGCGAGTGCTACGGCGTGGCCGTCGACATCGGCACCTCCAAGGTCATCGCCTATCTGTTCGACCTGGGCAAGGGCGCGCTGATCGACCAGGAGGCCGTCGAGAACCCGCAGATGCGCTACGGCGAGGACGTCATCAGCCGCATCGCCCATGCCGCGCAGCACAAGGAGACCGCGCTGCTGGCGAAGGCCGTGCGCGAGGGCGTCAACAGCAACCTCAAGGCGCTCTACGAGCGGCAGGACATCGACCCAGGCCATGTGTGCGACATGACGGTGGTCGGCAACACCGCCATGCACCACCTCGCCCTCGGCCTCTCTCCCGTCGGCCTCGGCCAGGCACCGTTTGCGCCGGCGGCCGCCGAACCCATCACCCTGAGGGCGAGCGAGCTCGGCATCGACATGAACCCGGACGGGGGCGTGCACTTCCCGCCGCCCATCGCCGGGTTCGTCGGTTCCGACGCGCTGGCCGTGGTCACCGCCACACATCTCGCCGACAAACAGAAGCCGACCATGGCGATCGACATCGGCACCAACACAGAGATCGCGCTCGTGCACGACGGCCGCGTGACCGTCACCAGTTGCGCATCGGGACCGGCCTTCGAGGGCTATCAGATCCGCAACGGGATGAAGGCGGTGGCCGGCGCCATCGAGCGCGTCAGGATCGACGAGGACGGCGAGGCCGTCGAGTTGGCCACCATCACCGGCGCCGAGCCGATCGGCATCTGCGGCTCGGGGGTCGTCGACCTCCTCGCGGGACTCGTGCACGCCGGCGTGATCGACAAGAGCGGGCGAATGAACGTCGAGCATCCGCGAGTGCGCCAGGGTGAAGAGGGCGCCGAGTACCTGCTCACCGTCGGCCCGCACGGCGACATCGTCTTCACGCAGCACGACGTGCGCAGCCTCCAGCTCGCCAAGGGCGCCATCCATTCGGGGTGGGAGCTCCTCATGCAGACGCTGGACGTGTCACTCGACGAGCTCGACACGGTGTTCGTCGCCGGCGCGTTCGGGAACTACCTCGATCTGGCGGCGGCGCAGTATCTCGGCCTGTTCCCGCCCGTCGAGACCGAACGCGTTGCGTTCGTCGGCAACGCTGCCGGCGTCGGTGCGCAGATGGCGCTCATCGACGTCAGGGCGAGGACACGCATGGCCAAGGTGCGCGACCGCATCGAGTTCCTGGACCTCGCGACGGACAAGCGCTTTCTGGACGTGTTCTCACATCGATTGGGGTTCAGTGACGATTGACCGGTGAGCGGACGTCGACGGGGCCCGCGTCGGGGAACGCGGGACTCATGGGTGCCGATCACCGGGTACGGGGGTACGCGGAGATCGCCTCGTCGTCGCTGATCCTCGGGACCTCGGCGACGCTCATCCAGGTGTCGACGATGCCGGCCAGTCTGCTCCTCGTCTTGAGGATGGGACTGGCCGGCATCGTGCTGGGTGCCGTGTTCATCCTGACCGGCGGCATCGAGGAGGTCCGCCGGTCCGGTCGCCTGCGCCGCATGAGCCTGCTCGGCTTCGTGGTGGCGCTCGAGATGATCTTCTACTTCGCCTCGATCCGGACCTCGAACGTCACGGTGGGCGTCTCACTCGAGTACATGGCTCCGGTCTGGGTGGCGCTGCTGGCGCCGCTGCTGCTGCGCACGCGGCGCCAGAGGGTCGACATGGTCGCCGTAGCTGTCGCCGTCGGCGGCATGGACCTGCTGGTGCTGCCCGCGGCAACGGCGGCGGAGGGCGGCGTCACGCTGCCCGGCGTCGTCTTCGGACTCCTGGCCGGGCTCATGTTCGCCGCTGCCATGATACTCGTCAGCAGCATGAGCGAGACCGGCGTCCGCGGGTCCACGTTCGCCATGTTCTACTGCGTCGGTACCGTCGTTCTCTTCACCCCGCTCGCCGTCTGGCAGACGGTGGGCAGCGGGTATCAGCTGACGTGGGCCGACACCTGGATCGTGATCGTCAGCGGTCTCGTGTACACCGCCCTCTGCTTCAGTCTCTTCACGGACGGCCTGCGGTACGTGCGTGTTGAGCATGCAGGCATCCTCGGATACCTGGAGCCGGTCACCTCGCCGCTCTGGGCGTTCCTGCTGATCGGCGAGACGCCGCCCTGGACCACGTACGCGGGCGGCGCTCTCATCGTGGCGGCCGGGATCCTCGTCGTCGCGTTCGGCAAGAGCGAGACCGAGCGGGTCCTGGAGCCGCTGACGTGACCACTCCGGGCGCAATGCCCGCCGACGCGGATCCTGCACCCGTCGGCGCAGGCCATGAGGTCGTCGGTGCACCGGGCGACGGGGCCGGCCCTGCGCCCGAGCGTCTCCGCGGGTACCTCGAAGTCGGCCTGGCAAGTCTGGCCAACGGCAGCATCGGGGTCATGGTGACCTATGCCGATATGCCGGCCGCGATGCTGCTCTGCCTGCGGATGGGTTTCGCGGCCGCGGCGCTCGGCGCCGTCGTGCTGGCCACCGGCAGCTGGCGAGATCTGCGCACGCCCGGGGCCCCGCTCCGCCTGCTTGGGATCAGCGTCGCCTTGTCGCTCAACCTGATCCTGTACTTCCTCGCCATCCGCTCCACCGGCGTGGCCGTGGCGATCTTCCTCAGCTACCTGGCCCCTGTCTACCTGGCGTTCGTCGCGCCGCGCATCTTGCGCGAGAAGACCGAGCCGGTGGTGTATCTCGCTCTCGTCGTGGGCCTCGTCGGCATGGCGCTGATCCTGGTCCCGGGTCTGGCGCTCGAGGGCGTACGACTCTCGGCCGCCGGTCTGTTCTTCGCGTGGGCGGCCGGCGTCATGTATGCGGTGTACCTGCTGTTTGCCAAGAGCCTGCGGGCTCTGCACGTGCGGAGCACGCCCGTCGTCTTCACCCAGAGCGCCTTCACCGCGCTGGTGATGCTCGTCCCGGGCTTGCTGGCCGTCAACGCCATGCATTACGAGTACACGGGAATCGACGTGGTGATGGCGGCGCTGCTCGGTCTGGTCACGACCGCCTTCAGCTTCAGCCTGTTCATGGACGGCCTGCACTACATCCGCGTGCAACACGCCGGGATCATCGCCTACGTTGAGCCGGTGAGCGCCCCGCTCTACGCGCTCGTCCTGCTCGGCCAGATACCGAGCGGTTGGACGATCGCCGGCGGGGCGCTGATCGTGGCTGCGGGGATTCTCGTGGTGCTGTACGCTCGGGGTGAGCCCGAGCTGGAGCCGCTCGGGTGACCGTGTCGGGGGACAGGGAGTGAGCACGCAGCCATCAAGGCGCCAGGAGCCGACGCCCGGATCGCGGGGCAGTTCACGGCGGGCGCGGCCCGATCGCCTCAGACCTCTCACCGTCCTCAAGGGGCGGACGGGCCGAGGGCGCGAGCCGGGGTCGCCCATGCCGCGTCGTGGCGACCCCGCAGGCTACGCCCTGGTCGTCGGGTCGTACATCCTGTTCAGCCTCACCCCGGTCCTCATGGCCTGGACCACCATCCCGACCAGCCTCGCGCTGGTGGCCCGCTACGCGATCGCCGCGGGGGTCCTCCTGGTGGTCTTCTGGCGACGCCGGCCGCTGGCAGGCGTCCTCCGTCCCGGCGTCTGGCAGCGGTTCCTTCTCATGGCCGCGCTTGACGCCTCGCAGGCGTTCGCCTACTTCTACGCCGTGCGCGTCCTCGGGGTGGCGGTCGCCACCTTCATCTACTACCTCCAGCCGCTGTGGGTGGCGCTGCTCGCACCGCGCATCCTGCACGTGACCACGGAGCGCGTCGTCTACATCGCCATGCCGGTCGCCTTCGCGGGGCTGGCGCTCGTCCTGGGGCCGTCGTTCTCGCAGGCGGCGTCCCTCTCGCTGCCCGGAGTCGCCGCGGCGCTGCTTGGAGGTTTCGGCTTCGCCCTGTTCCAGGTCGTCATCAAGCGGCAGACACGCGAGGTCTCCAGCGTCTCCACCGTCATCATGATGTGCCTGCTGGATGGCCTGTTCCTCCTGCCGGTGGCGCTCTGGGCGACGTCGGGTACCGGTCTGGTCCTCGAGACGCGAGACGTACTCGCCGTGGTGCTCATCGGAGTGTTTACCACGGCGCTCGCCTTCACCATGTGGGTGGACGGTGTGGCCCGCGTCCGCGTGCAGCACGCCTCGATCCTCGGACTTCTCAACGCCGTCGGGTCTCCCGTGTTCGCGTTCCTGCTGCTCGGGCAGGGGCTCTCGCTCTGGACGGCGGCGGGAGGTGCGCTCATCCTTGCGTCCGGGGCTCTGGTGGTGCTGCGAGGCTCCGGAGAGCCTGAGCCGGAGCCGCCGCTGTGAGCACCGTGCACGACCCCGCCGTCCCGAGCGTCGAGGAGGCTCGTCGCGACCTCACGGGCTACAGCCTGGTCGCGGGATGCTTCATCCTGGTTGGGCTCAGCGGCGTGCTCGTGAGCTGGGCACATGCGCCCTCCAGCGTGCTGCTCGTGCTGCGGCTCGTCATCGCCGCAGCCGTCCTGGGTGTGGTCTTCGCGCGCCGGCGTCCGTTCCGGACGTTCCTCCGGCGCGATCTGTGGCCGCGGTTCATGCTCATGGGCCTGTTGGACGGCGGATCGTTGCTGGCGTACTTCTACGCCATCCGGACATCCGGTGTGGCTGTGGCCACCTTCCTGCTCTTCGTCCAGCCGGTGTGGGTGGCGTTGCTCGCTCCGCGCCTACTCAAGGCGCCGACCGAGAAGCTCGTCTATCTCTCGCTGGGCGTGGCGCTGGCGGGTCTCGCCGTGATCCTGGCTCCCGGGTTCACCGGACACGTGTCGCTGTCCGCCGCCGGCGTGGCCGCGGGCCTCGCCGCCGGCGTCCTCTACGCGTTCTTCCAGCTCCTGGTCAAGGACCTGACCCGTCAGTTGCCGAGCACGACGATCGTCACGCTCGAGTGCACACTCGACGCTGTCGTCATCCTCCCGCTCGCCGCCTGGCAGTTCATCGCGCTCGACGTGACCCTGACGAGCAGGGACTGGACGGCCGCCCTTGTCCTCGGCCTCGTGTGCACCGCCCTCGCCTACTCGGTCTGGGTGGAGGGCGTTGGGCGGATCCCGGTGCAACACAGCTCCATCCTCGGCTTCCTCACGCCCGTTGTGGCGCCGCTGTTCGCCTGGATGTTGCTCGGGGAGCGGATCGCGCCGGTCATCGCGGTCGGAGGAGCCATGATCCTCGTCGGCGGCGCTCTCGTCGTGCTGTACGGCAACCCGGAGATGGAGCCGGAGCCGCCTCTATGAGCGAGACCGTCACCAGCGTCAGGAGCACAGCCCGCGAACGCCGCGACCTGGTGGGCTACGCCATCGTCGTCGTCTCCTATCTGGGCATGGCCGGGAGCGGGCCGCTCGTGGCATGGGCCGACGCACCGGAGGCGATCATCCTCTGCCTCCGCATGGCGTTCGCGGCGCTGGCGCTCGGGGCGGTGTTCCTGCGCCGCCCCATGCTCGCCGACTGGCGCAAGCCTGGAGCGGCCTGGCGTCTTCTCGTCATGATCACCATGTCGTCGCTCACGCTCTTGCTCTTCTTCTACGCCGTGCGGCAGACCAGCGTGGCCATCGCCATGTTCCTGCTCTTCCTGATGCCGGTGTGGGTGGCGCTCGCGGCGCCTCGGGTGTTCAAGTCGCCGCGAGAGCCGCTGGTCTGGCCGGCGCTCGGCCTCGCCCTCGCCGGCCTGGCGGTGATTCTGGTCCCCGACCTCCTTGGCGAGGGCGTCAAGCTCTCCACGGCCGGCCTGCTGGCGGCCCTCTTCACCGGCTTCGGCTACGCAACGTACACGGTCTCGGTGAAAGGGCTGACGAAGATCGTCGCTCCGTCGACCATCTCCATGGCCGAAGCCGCGGGGGACGCCCTCCTGGTGCTTCCGTTGGCTGTCTGGCAGCTGAGCGCCACCGGCTTCGAGATGGACGGCAGGACCTGGGTGGCCGCGATCGTCATGGGCGTAGTCTGCACGGCCATCCCCTATACGCTCTGGATCGTCGGAACAAAGCGGGTCCGGGTGGAGCACGTGTCCATCCTGGGCTACATCGAGCCCGTCGCGGGGCCGCTCTTCGCCGTCTTCCTGGTCGGACAACTGCCGACGATGTGGACCGTGGTCGGGGGGTCGCTCATCCTCGCGGCCGGATTGGTGATCATCGTTTTCGGCCGCGGCGAGGGCGAAGCCTCGACCGCCGCGGCCGCGGAACCGGAACCGCTGTGAACAGCCGCGCCGCTCGCGGCTGCCTGCCGGCGGGCGGCTCGCTCCTGACCATGACGCCGACCCAGGAGCCGGCGCCATGATCGGATCGTCACGCCGCCTTCGCGGCTACCTGATGGTCGGCAGCACGGCGATCATGTTCGGCGCCACGGGCGTCTGGGTCGGCATGACGGACCTCCCGGCGAGCACCTTGCTGGTCCTCCGTATGGCGCTGGCGGCCCTGCTCGTCATCGTGTTCGGCGGGGGGCGGCGCTGGCTGCGTCAGTGCATGCAGCCGGGCGTGTTGCGCCGCCTGCTCGTCCTCGGCGTCCTGGACGCGCTGCAGCTCTACACCTTCATCCTCGCCCTGCGCGAGCTCGACGTGGCGCTCGCCGTCTTCCTCTCGTACATGTCGCCCATCTACATCGCCGTGGTCGCTCCGCGCCTGCTCGGGCAGCGCACCGAGCGCGTCGTCGTCGGCGCGCTGGCACTGGCCGTGGCGGGCATCGTCGTGATGCTGGCGCCCGGGCTCGTGGACCCCGGTCTCCGCGTCTCGCCGCTCGGCGTGGCCCTGGGCCTGGCCTCGGGTCTGCTGCTCGCCGCCTTCTTCCTGGTCGCCAAGACGCTCAGTTCCGCCGTCGACGGCAGCACGATGCTGATCTCCGACGGCGTCATCGTGGCCGCGGTCATGCTGCCGCTCGGCCTCGTCCAGTGGGCGGGGACGGGCTTCTCCTTCACGTGGTCCGACCTCTGGGCGGTGCTCGGACTGGCCGTGTTCAGCACCGCCCTCGGCGGGACCATCTTCCTGCACGGCATGCGCTACATTCCCGTCCAGCACACCTCGATCGTCGGGCTGCTGGAACCGGCCAGCGCCCCGCTCTTCGCCCTGGTGTTCCTGGCCGAGCGACCCTCGGTCTGGACACTGGTCGGCGGCGCGCTGATCCTCGTGGGGGCGGTGCTGGTCGTGCTGTTCGGCGCCGCGGAGGACGGTCTCGCCGGATCGCCGGAGGAGGCCGTCGCCGAGGCGGAGGCGTCCGGGCGGCGGCTCGGGGCAGCCTCGGGGCCGCAGGACGAGATGCCCGGACTGGGTGACGCACCGGAGCAGACGGGAGCACGGGGCTAGGCGGTTGTACAGCGTGGCGTCCCGGGAGCAGCGCCCATCGCCTGCGCGTGCACCCGTGTGGGATGTCAAAGCGTCGTGCATCAGCTACGCTCGGAGTGTCGGCGCGGGGCGGCAGTCGTCCGTGCGCCACGAAGGCCCGGGAGGGAGCCAGGCGTGACCATCCTCCTCATCTACAAGCGACTCTGGCCGGATCCGGGCTGAGCCCGGCCCGCTGCTCGCCCCCGTAGTCACTTCCCGGACGGGAGAGCCGCCGACGGAACCGGCGGCCGCGCGCGTCCAATCCTCTGCCGCGCGGCCCCCACTGTCCGCTCGCCCGCTCGCCCTCCGCGCCTCGCCCGGCCGAAAGGAGCCCACATGGCGAAGACCGTCGAAAGCGCCCCCAAACTGAACGTCTCCAAGTCCATGGCCATGCTGGAGGACGCCCAGCGCCTCACGCCCGGCGGCGTCGGCGGCATCCGCCGCCCGTACAACTTCGTCGTCGGCGAGTACCCGGTGTTCATCACCCACGGACGCGGCGGCCACATCACGGACGTGGACGACAACGAGTACATCGACATGCTCTGCGCCTACGGGCCGATCATCCTCGGCTACGTGGAGGACGAGATCAACGACGCCGCCAAGGCGCAGATGGACAAGGGCTTCTGCTTCAGCCTCGTGCAGCCGCTCCAGAACGAGCTCGAGGAGCGGCTCGCCGACATCATGCCCTGCGGCGAGCAGACGATCCTCGTCAAGACCGGCTCGGACGCGACCAACGCGGCCGTGCGCGCCATGCGTGCCTACACCGGCCGCGACAAGATCGCGCGCTGCGGCTACCACGGCTGGGGCGACTGGTGCGTCGAGCATCACGGCGGCGTGCCGAAGGCCGTCACCGACCTGACCGTCGAGTTCGAGTACGGCGACATCGCCCACCTCGAGCGCGTCTTCGCCGAGAATCCTGGGGAGATCGGGGGCGTCATGATCACCCCCGTCGGGCACCCGCTCGCCCTGCCGGTCATCGCACCCCCGGACGGCTACCTGGAGGCCGTGATCGACCTCTGCCACAAGGAAGGTGCGCCGGTGTGCTTCGACGAGATCCGCACCGGCTTCCGCGTCGCCATGGGCGGCGCCAGCGAGCGCTACGGCGTCACGCCGGACCTCACCACCGTCGGCAAGGCGATGGCCAACGGCTACTCCATCGCCGCGGTCGTGGGCAGGCGGGAGATCCTCAGCGTCTACGTCAAGGACGCCTTCCTCAGCTCCACGTACTTCCCCAACAGCCTCGAGATGGCCGCCAGCATGAAGTGCCTCGAGATCCTCGAGCGCGAGAAGGTGCAGGACGCGATCTGGGAGCGGGGAACGCGGTTCCTCGAGAAGCTGGGCCAGATCGTCGAAGGCTCGGGTGTGCCCGTCACCAAGAGCGGCATCCCGCCGATGCCGTTCCTCACCTTCGACAAGGCCGACGACAAGTACCGGGAGCGGCGGACCGAGTTCTACACGCAGTGCATCCGCCGCGGGCTCTTCGTGCAGCCGTACCACCACTGGTACATCTGCTACCGGCACACGGAGCAGGACCTGGACCGGGCGCTGGAGGTCGTGGAGGAGAGCCTGGCGTTCGTGCACCAGCAGTTCCCGTACGAGGGCTGAGAGGCCGACGCGAGGGCGGTCCGGCTGGCCGGACCGCCCGGAGGGGAAGGCGATGGAGAAGCTCATCATCACCGTGGCGGGTGTCGGTGCCGAGACCACCAAGGATGCGCAGCCCGGGCTGCCGGTGACGGCGGCGGAGATCGGCGCCGACGCGGCCCGCTGCCGTGAGGCGGGCGCCGCGGTGTATCACCTGCACGTCCGCGACGCAGACGC
>DAIQNY010000122.1:0-10129 GCA_036788155.1 Actinomycetota bacterium
GGCGACAATCCTCGTTGGTGCCCGTCGTTGACGAGCCCACGGCGACGACCATGCCGTTGGCCGCGACCGCGACATCATTGAAGCGCTGGTGAGTGAGACCCCCCGGGCCCGTGTCGAGGGTGAACACATCGCGCGCGCCGCTCTTGGTATAGCTGATGACGAGGCCGTCGGAGCCGGTGGCCGACGACATGGCGGCGCCGGCGACGTAGACGCCGCCTCCCGGGCGCGGAATGAGAGCGGACCCCACCGCGCCCTCGGCGCCTCGGTAGCTCCTGCTCCACTTGATCTTGCCGGCGGTCGTGTAGCGCACGGTCCGCATCTCGGGACTGGCCATCATGCCTGATGACGTGTAGCCGCTCACGTAGATGCTGCCGCCGTCGTGCACGACGTCCGTCGGGATGCCCATCGTGCCATTGGGCAGGCTGAGGCGTTTCGCCCAGCGCAAGGTGCCGGAGCTCGTCCACGAGAGCAGCATCCAGTCGTAGTTGCCGCCCGACCACGAGGCGGCGGCCACGTAGACGTTGCCGTTCGCGTCGACGGCGATGCCTAAGGGCTGGTCGATCTCCCCCGATCCGTCCCAGCGGCGCGCCCATTGACGTGTGCCGTTAGACTTCCATTTGATGACGAGGACGTCGTTGAACGTGGTGGGTCGCGCCGACATGCCGGCGGCATACACGCTGGTTCCGCCAGGGCCCAGCGCGAGCATCTTGGCTTCGTCGAACGTGTTGTCCGGGCTGTTGTAGACGCGGGGTGTCGGCCAGGCGGGTACGCCGTCGACGAACTTCATGAGCGTGGCGTCGGATGTCGGCCCGGTGCCCGTGGATCCGCAGACGTAGGCGACGCTCGGCGACGCGAGGACGACGTCTTCGGCTACGTCGGGTTCGTTGCCGGAGCCGTTGTACTCGCGCACCCACGAAGGCGTGGCGTTGAGATCGAAGATGATGCGCGAGGGGCCAGACGTGTCCGCACCCAGCGCGGGGGCGGCCACGCCGAACGTGCTCAGGAGAAGCACGGTGGCGGTGACGCTCAACCGCAGGACGCGACGCCTGCGCCAGGGCCTTCCAGGGCGGATGGATGGCTTCATGGGCTCCCCCTTACGTGAGGCTGCGTGGCTCCCCTACCACAGCATAACCTTGGAATATTTACCCATTCTCTTCCGTGTTGAGCGT
Organism: Actinomycetota bacterium; assembly: GCA_036788155.1. Classification (GTDB taxonomy): domain Bacteria; phylum Actinomycetota; class Thermoleophilia; order UBA2241; family UBA2241; genus CAIXSE01. The sequence goes on from DAIQNY010000122.1 coordinate 1,170, forward strand.
TGGAAGGCTGTTTCGTTCGCCGCTGGGGCGAGGGCAATGACGAAGTAGCAATTCAAAAGTAAATCGACCGAGATACTGGGGTTGCTTCCGGCGATGCGCCTGCCGCCTGCCGCTCGGCACTGCCTTCCACCCGTTGCGATCGGCCACTGACCGAGAACCGCTGGTCGCTCTTAGTGGAGTAAGGCAGTCTTTTTCATCTTAGTTAGGCCTCGGTTTGAGGCAGATCGCTCTCGGGAGGGGGTCGATCATGGAGGAGCCTGTCGTCATGGGCGTGACGAGAGGGCAAGTGGCGCCGATGGGTGTGCCCCACACGGGATCGGCGCCCGCAGCGCTCACGGTCGTGGAAGCGCAATCCGGGCCTGAGGCCGCGCCGGCGAAGCAGTCCGCGGCCCCACCTTCAGCGCACGTCGCCGGTTCTGGGACGAGCGTCGTCTACGTGCATAATCCTCTGAGTGGCGGCGCTCCCATCAATCTCCTGGCGCCGCTCGGCTCCGCGCGGCGCCATCTTCCGGCGGTCCTCTTCGCCGGTCGCGTCAGCAACATGGCCATCATGGTGGCGCTCATCGCCTTCGGCCTCGGCGCGATGTCGGAGGCGACGCAGTTCACCAACCTCACCTCGTTCCTGGTGTGGAACGTCTGGTGGCCGTTTCTCGTGGTCGCGGTCTTCGTGGCGGCGCGCCTCTGGTGCAGCATCTGCCATCTGCGCCTCACCGCCGACATCTTCGATCGCTTCGGCCTCAAGATGAGGGTGCCGCGGCTGCTCAAGAAGTACGGCACCACGGTGCCGATCGCCACAGGTCTGGGGATCTTCGTCGTGCACAGCACCGTCGTGAGCTACGACGTACACCACTTCGGCCAGTACACGGCCATCTTCCTGATTGCGCTCATGGCCTACGCAGCCGTCGTGGGACTCGTCTTCGAGAAGCACTCGTTCTGCAAGTATTTCTGTCCGCTGGTCGGCGTGCTCGGCAACTACACCCGCGTTTCTCCCACCGAGTTGCGTTCCGCCGACCTCGACCAGTGCAAGCGCTGCCGCGACAAGAGTTGCCTCAAGAACTGCCAGAACAAACTCTACATGGGCACGATGGACGACGAGCAGCAGGAGTCGTGCCTTCTCTGTATGCGTTGTGTGAAGCACTGCCCCAACGGCAATGTCCGCCTCTCGCCGCGGCCATACCTGCGCGGCCTCTGGCAGTCGCCCAAACGAACCGTCGCCGGGACCCTCGCCGTGATCGTCCTGCTCGGCATCGTGATGGGCGAGGTCGGGGAGGAGTGGAAGGTCGTCGACGGCTGGCTCCTCTCGGTGCCCACGGCGCTCACCAACGCCTTCGGCTTCGAGACGGTCCTGCCCGTCGCCAGCGGCGGCGGCTACCTCATCTGGGAGGCGTTCTGGGTGTTCATCGTTCTGCCGCTGGCGGTGTTCGCCATTTGCGGCAGCCTCGCCTACCTGCTGGTGCGCACACACAACCCGTTCGAGTATGTGCGTATTTACGCCCTCGGCTTCGTACCGTTCATCCTGAGTCTGCACGCGGCGAAGCTCGTCACGACCTTCAACGAGCATGCCGGTTATCTACCAGGGGCGCTCACCGACCCGCGCGGGCTGGAGGCGGCGCAGGCGCTCGACGCGGGTCTGCGCAGCGTCCCCGGCGCCATCATCGCCCCGCCGGCGGTTTGGGGCTGGTTGCTCATCGCCTTCGTCGCCGGCTTCGGCGTGCTCGGCAGTCTGTACGCGACCTGGCGCATCTCCCAGGTGAGCTTTGCCGAGACGCGCGGCGACGGCATCAAGACGGCGATCCCGTTCTCCGTCGCGCTCGCCGTCCTGGGAAGTATCGCCGTGATGACGATCTACATCTGGCAGATCTCGGCGTAGGGAGGTGTCGGGACATGCAGGCGACGCTCAATCGCAGGGTTCGCGACGTGATGCACCACGGGGTAATCATGGTCCCCGAGAGCACCTCTGCGGTCGATATCTGCCGCGTGATGAGCGACAACCACGTCTCGTGTGTCGCGGTCGCCAACCAGCAGCGCGACGTGGTGGGCGTGGTCTCGAGCACCGACATCCTCGCTTGTGGCGGGCGCTGCGGCGCCGAGAGTGGCGGCGCCGGGGTGGCGGCCGCGACGCTCATGTCGCGGCCCTTGTTCACCGTCGCCGTGGACGACAGTCTGCAGGCGGCGATGGCGATGATGGTCGAGCACCACATCCATCGCGTCTTGGTGCGCGCCGGTGGGCACATCGTCGGCATCCTCAGCACAAGCGACGTGGTGCGCGAGATCGGTCGGACAGTCAAGGGCACGCCTGAGTGCGTCTACACCAAACTCGATCGTTATGAGGAGGGTGTCGCGCCGAGCGGTGAGACGGCGCTCGCGCGCGAGACGGTCTACGACGTCATGACGCACGGCGTGCTCGTGGTGCCGCTCACGGCGACGCTGCGCGAGACGGCCAGGGTGATCGCCGACAAACAGGTGCATCGCGTCATCGTCGCCAGCGAGGAGGGCGAGATGGTGGGTGTGGTGGCGGCGATCGACGTGCTCAAGCCGTGGACGGAGGACTACGGCAGCCCCGATCGCGACGATGTGATCGCCGCCGACGTCATGACGCAAGACATTGAGGCGATCGAACACTGGCGCACGCTCGAGGAGGCGATGGCGCGCATGGCGGGCAAGCACATCCATGCGCTGCTCGTGCTCCTGGCACACGGCGAGATCACCGGCGAGATGGCGGCGCGACCGATCATGGCGTCGGGTGTTGTCTACGGTGTAAACATCCCGATAGGCTTGGTCAGCGCGACCGACATCGTGCGCGAGATTGGCCGTCGCGGGCGCTCGCCGTACCCGTTCGCCGTCTAGACTCCGGCGCGCCGGCATCGCGGGTCGCCGGTGGGCACAACCCGTTGTTCGGCAGGAGTCACCGGCGCACCGGCCAATACGTTCGAGAAGGCGCGCGTCTCGAGGGGCGTTGGGCGCGCCCTTGGGCCGGTGCGAGAGAGAGGCAGTATGAAGCGCGAGAACGACCGCGGGCGCGCGGCGTGGAGGCGTATCGCCGCACTGGCGTTGCTCGCGGTTGCGGGATGGGCCGCGGCGCCGCAGGTGGCCGCGGCCGCTACGTCACAGCCGGAGGCCCGCGCGGGTCTGCAGCGTGGCGCGCGGGCGATCGATCGTCTCGGGGCGCGGCTGCCGCAGGTGGCCCGCGCCTACGGTCTCAGCGCTGCCGGTCTCGAGCACCGTCTGCGCGCCGATCGTAGCCTCGCCGTGGATGCCGACGGGCGGCTGCTCTACACGTGCGCCGCGGCGACTGCGAAGCAGGCCGGCGCGGCCGGCGAGGCGGTCGCCGAGAGTACGACGCCGCTGCCGCTCGCCGACACGTTCACGCTCCACAGCCTTCCCGGGGCGGCGCGTACCCTCTACCTCGACTTCACCGGCGACACGCTGGTCGGCTCGGCCTGGAACGAGTACACGCACACGCAGATTCTCGTCTGCCCGCCGTGGGACACCGACGGCGATCCCGCCACGTTCGGCGACGACGAGCGTGCCGCCATCCAGCACGTCTGGCAACGCGTCGCCGAGGACTACGCGCCGTTCGCCATCGATGTGACCACGCAGGAGCCGTCGTCGGATGTGCTGGCGCGGAGCTCGGTCGACGACACGAGCTACGGGGCGCGCGTGCTGATTACGCCGCTCGCGGTCCAGTTCGGCGAGTACGGCGGCATCGCCTACATGGGTGTCTTCGACCGCGTCGACCCGCAGGCGACCTACATGCCGGCGCTCGTGTTTCCCGAGCAGCTCGGCGACCTCGAGAAGAACATCGCCGAGGTCGCCGCCCACGAGGTCGGCCACACGCTCGGGCTGGCGCACGACGGCGTCGCCGGAGGTTCCGCCTACTACAGCGGCCACGGCGACGGCGAAACCGGCTGGGCGCCGATCATGGGCGCCGGCTACGACAAGAACCTGACGCAGTGGAGCAAGGGCGAATACCTACACGCCGACAACACCGAGGACGACCTCGCCCTCATGCAGGCGCACGGCCTGGCGCTGCGCCACGACGATCACGGCAACACGCGCAGTACCGCCAGCGTTCTGCCCGAGGGCTCCGTGCTGGCCGTTGAAGGGGTGATCGGCGATGCCGCCGACGTCGACGTGTTCCGCCTCACGGCGAGTGCCGGCCAAGCGTCGTTCTCGGTGCGGCCGGCGGAACGCGGTCCGGACCTCGACACGCGGCTGGAAGTGCTCTCCGGCGACGGCCGCCTGCTCGCCGTGAGCGAGCCGAGCCAGACGCTCGACGCCTCGCTCTCCCTCGTCCTGCCGGCCGCCGGCGTGTACTTCGTGCGCGTGCAAGGCGTGGGCTCCGGAGACCCGCTCGTCACGGGGTACACCGACTACGGTTCGCTGGGCCGCTACGTCCTGTCGGCGAGTGTCGTCGATCCGAGCGGCGAGGCGCTGCTGCCGGTCGCGCAGGCGATCGCCGAGCCGAGCAGAGGGGTGGCGCCGCTGACGGTCGTCTACGACGGCAGCAGCTCCAGCGACTTGGCCGGGAACATCGTGCGCTACGCCTGGGATTTCGGTGACGGCGAGGTTGCCGAGGGTGTTGCCGCCACCCACACGTATAGCGCCCCCGGCTCGTACCATGCCACGCTCGCTGTGGTTGACGATGCGGGGCGCACGGCGGTCACGAGCATCACCGTACGCGCGTTGCAGGCGAGTGTCGTGAGCCTCTCGGCGCGCTCGCCGTCCGCCTATGCCGCAGCGAAGATCACGGGCACCCTGAAGACGCCGGAGGGCGCCCCTCTCGGTGCTTGCCAGGTGCTCATTCAGTCCTCGCGTGACGGCCTGCGCTGGAAGGCCACAGCGACGGTCGCGACGGCGGACGACGGCTCCTACGTCACCGTCGCTGCGCCCAAGCGGCTCACGTACTACCGTGCCGTCTTCGCCGGCGCCGGCGATCTCGCGCCGGCGACGAGCACGGCGCGCACGGTCAAGCCGCGCGTGCGCATGAGCACGCCGTCTTCGCCGGCGCGGGTCGCCGTCAAGCAGCGCTTTCGCGTGACCGGCACGCTGGAGCCGCGGCATACGCCGGGCACCAAGCCGGTCGTGGTGCGCTGTTACCGCCGGCAGAACGGTACGTGGAAGCTCCGCCGGTCGGTTGCCGCCAAGGTGAGTGAGGCGGGCGGCGGCGTCTCGCGCTACTCGGCCACGCTCAGCCTGCCGGCGAGCGGGAGCTGGCGCCTGCGCGCCTACCACGCCGCCGATGCGTCGAACGCGGCGACGATGAGCAGCGCTCGCAGCCTCACGGTGCGCTAGCGCCGGCGCTCTGCGAGCGCGGCGAGCTCGGTGGGCGCGGGCCATCTCAGTCACCGCGCCCTCGCCCCGCCGCGCCACTCCGCGCCGTAGACCTCCTCGTGTCATCTCTGCCGGCACGCTATACTTGCATAGGTTCTATGCAAGGAGAGCGCAGGCGGCTGAAGCGGCCGAAGCCCGGAGCTGAGGAGGCGAGCGTCATGATCAAGGTAGCGGAGTGGGGCACCGGCATGATGGGTCAGGGTCTCTTGCGGTACATGCTCGACCGGCCGAATCAGATCGATCTGTGCGGCGTCATCGTCACCAATCCCGCCAAAGAGGGGATGACCGTCGGCGAACTGCTCGGGCGACCCTGCGACGTGCGCATGACCACCGACTTCGAGTCGGTCCTCGCGCAGAGGCCGGATGTGGTCTGCGTCAACACGCAGAGCAATTTGCACGAGGTGGAGCCGCAGATCGTCCCGGCGATCAAGGCCGGCTGCAACGTGATCTGCATCGCCGAGAAGCTCGCCTATCCATGGGCCAGCGATCCCGAACGCGCCGATCTGTTCGATCGCTTGGCCAAGGAGCACAACGTCACCGTCCTCGGTACCGGCATCAACCCCGGCTTCATCCTCGACGCCCTGATCGTGATGTGGAGCTCGGTCTGCCTGCGCGTCGACCGCGTCGAGGCGTCGCGCGTCAACGACCTCTCGCCGTTCGGCCCTACAGTGATGAAGGGTCAGGGTGTGGGCACCACCGTGGCCGAGTTCGAGAAGGGCGTCGCCGACGGCACGATCGTCGGCCACATCGGCTTCCCGGAGTCGATCATGCTGATCGCCAAGGCGCTGGGCTGGGAGATCGATCGCATCGAGGAGACGCGCGAGCCGATCGTGACGGAGGTCGAGCGCGCGACGCAGTGGGTAACGGTCGCGCCCGGCGACGTCGCCGGCTGCCGCCACGTCGGCAAGGGCTACAGCGACGGCGAGCTCAAGATCCACCTCATCCACCCGCAGCAGATTCACCCGCAGCTCGCCGGCCAAGACACGGGTGACTACATCAAGATCTTCGGCGACCCCAACGTCAACATGGCGAACACACCGGAGATCCCCGGCGGCAAGGGCACCTACGCGAGCACAGGCAACTACATCCCGTTGATGCAGAACGCGCCGTCGGGTATGAAGACCGTGATCGATCTGCCGCTGCCGCGCTTCTGGGCGCCGGTGGCCTGACGTAGGGCCGGGAACGGCACAGAGAACGGCAGCGATCGTGTGCACGCCGACGAGAGAGGTGACACCGTGAGTGTGAACGCGGAAACGGCAATCGGCGAGGCCGCGGAGCGGCGGTGCCGCCCGGGCGATTGGGTCGAGATCGAGCGCATCGTGCTCGAACCGGATGAGCGTGCGCAAGGGCTGCCGCCGGAGACGGCGGGCAAGCCGCTCATGGTGTGGGTCAAGGGCTTCGCCCAGGGCGCAGCCGTTGTGGGCGAAGCTCTGACCGTCGAGACGATGAGCGGCCGGCTCGTCAGCGGCCGGCTCTTCGCTGTGAACCCCGGCTACTACCACACGTTCGGCGCGCCGATCGCGGAGCTGACGCACGTCGGCCGCGACCTGCGCGCCCGGCTCGCGGCTCATCGCGCCGCGCACGAGCAGGAGGCGGCGCGATGAGCGGCCGCGTAGCGGCCGTGCTCGCGCGCCGCGGCGAGATCATGCGGCGCGCGCTCGGCATGGACTACGGTCAGTTCGAGCAGAGCCCCATCGCCTTCGACTACGAGGCGATGATGACGGCCCACGGCTACTCCCTGGCCGAGATCGCCACGATTCAGCGGCGTGCCGGCGTGGGGGGCACACCGCTGCTCGAGTTGCGCAACCTCACCGAGCTGGTGCGCTCCATCAGCGCGCCGTGCATGGGCGCGCGCATCTTCGTCAAAGACGAGGCCGCCAATCTCGCCGGCGCGTTCAAGGATCGGCGGGCCAGCATCAGCATCCATTTGGCCCAAGAGAAGGGCTACGCCGGTGTGGTCGCGGCGACGTCGGGCAACTACGGCGCCGCCGTCGCCAGTCAGGCGGCGCGTGCCGGCCTCAAGTGCATCATCGTTCAGGAGACCTTCGACGGCCGCCACATCGGCCAGCCCGAGATCCTCGAGAAGAGCCGCGTCTGCGAGGCGTACGGGGCCGAGGTGGTGCAGATGAGCGTCGGCCCGGAGCTCTTCGCCCATATGCTCGAGCTGCTCGACGAGACGGGCTTCTTTGCCGCCTCGCTGTACTCGCCGTTCGGCGTCTCGGGCATCGAGACTCTGGGCGTCGAGATCGCCGAGGAGATGACCGCGCTCACCGGGGCGCCGCCGACCCACTGCGTGATCACGCACGCCGGCGGCGGCAACACCACCGGCACGGCGCGCGGGCTCAAGCGTGCGGGCGCTACCGAGACCCAAATCGTCAGCGTCTCGGTCGACCTCAGCGGTCTGCACATGGCCAGCGACAGCGACTTCAACCGCAAGAGCTTCACGACCGGTCACACCGGTTTCGGCGTGCCGTTCGCCACCTGGCCGGACCGCGCCGACGTGCCGCGCAACGCCGCCCGTTCGCTGCGCTACATGGATCGCTACCTCACCGTGAGCCAGGGCGAGGTGTTCTACGCCACCGAGGCGATGAGCAAGATCGAGGGATTGGAGCGCGGCCCGGCGGGCAACACGGCGATCGCCGGGGCGATCAGCCTTGCCCGCGAGCTGCCGCGCGAAGCGACCGTGGTCGTGCAGGAGACGGAGTACACCGGAGCCGGCAAGCATCATTGGGCGCAGCTCAACTTCGCTCGCGAGATGGGCGTGGAGGTGCGCGCCGGCGACCCCGCCGAGAACGTGCCCGGCGAGGTGATCGTCATCCCCGAACGGCCGGAGCAGATTCGCGCCAAGGAGATGGATCTGGCGCAACTGCGGCGCAGCTACGTGCGTCACGCTCTCAAGGCGGCGCCGCAGGGCTACGCGATCACGGACGCCGACGTGGAGTTCCTGGCCGCCGACACGAACACAGATGCCGCGATGGTCGAGCGGCTGGCGGCGGAGCTCGCGACGGAGCAGAAGTAGGCAAGACGGCGCCGGCGGCGCGAGAGGAGACACGAACGTGCGCGACGACACCTATCTCGAGGAGCACCTGCACCTGGTCTCGCTGAGCGACGCCGAGCTCGAGGCGCGCTTTTGGGAGCTCGCCGGCGAGATCGTGGCGCCGCTTGTTGAGCTGGGGCGCACGCACACCTCGCCGTCTGTCGAACGCTCGGTGCTGATGCGCATGGGCTGCGACTCCCTGGTTTGCGCCGCGGTGGCGGCCGAGTGCGACCGCCGCGGCCTGCTCGGCCACGGCGCCGGGCACGTCGTGCTGTCCTGCGCCGCGGAGTGGGGAGTGCCCGTGGTCGCGGCGGCCAAGCGCCTGGCCGCCGGCGAGGGTTGGGACACCGTCGCGGCGCGCTGGGGCGGCTCGCCGGCTACGCCGCTCGCCGCCTCCGTCGCGCCGCCGCCCAGCGCCGCGCCCTCCCAGGTGCCCGCGTCCGTCGAGGCGCCCGCAACTGCCGCGGCGCCCGCACCCGCTGCGCCGGCGGGAGCCGCATCCGCTGCCCTGCCGCCCCTCGATCCCTCCGAGAAGCTCGATCTCGCCGCCGTTCTCTACGACCTCGAGCACTACCGTCCGCGCCGCCGC
>DAIQNY010000123.1:0-10092 GCA_036788155.1 Actinomycetota bacterium
AGCTCCTCGAGCACCTGGAGATTGGCGACGCGGTTGCGCTCGAAGACGGGTCGTCGGCTCGTGTTCCATCTGGTCACGAGCCGCTTCTTCTGGCTGTCCGAGCGCCGCGTCTTCTCCGAGTACCGGTGCAGCTCGTACCCGATGCTCGGCGGTCGACCGTCGAGCAGCGACCCGCCGTGCTTGCGCATCCAGTCGGTGACGTAGGCCCAGATGCCCGGAAGGATCGTGAACTGGTACTCCTCCAGGCCCCAGCGGGACGACACGAACGACCGCACCGCGCCGCTCTCCAGCAGGAACTCGCGCCCCTGGGCCTGCTCCGCGTTCTGCTCTCTGGTGGCCGTGAAGCGCCCGAGGTTCACGCCCACGAGCAACCAGGCCGGCGTGTCCGGCGCGCTCTCCAGCACGGTGAGGCTCTCGGCGAAGTTCTGGTTGATCGAGCCGAGGTTGTAGGCGGCGACGCGGGGGCCGCCGAGCTCCTCGATCTCGGCGGCGAGCGCGTCGCCGCTCACGATGCTCTCGCGCGCGCTCGAGCCGCCGAGCAGGTAGAGGCCCGGCATGTCGGGCTCGTCCTGCCGGGCCTTGCCGACCTGCCAGGAGACGTAGGTGAACGAGTCCTCCGGGTTGCGCAGGACCGTGTCCAGCGGCACCACGGTCCAGGCGCCGCTCGTGAACAGCCACTCGAAGCCCAGCAGCGCGGGCACCAGCAGGAACGCCGCCGCGACCAGGACGAGCGGATGGCGGTTGCGGAACCCGCGGCCGAAGGCGCTCATCAGAGCTCCGTCCTCAGCGTGCCGTCCGCGTACAGCGCCGCCAGCCGCGCGGCGAGCTCGGCCTGCCAGACGGCCCGCCCCGCGGGCCGCAGGTGCGAGAGGTCGAGGAAGTCCTCGCTCGGGATGTCGACCTCGTCGTTGAAGTCAAGATACGGCACGTCGTGGGTCTCGGCGATGGCCGTCGTCCGCACTCGGTACGCGGCCATCGCCGCGTCGAAGGCGTCGCCGACGACCTCGCGGTTCCAGGGCAGCTCGACGATGACCATGTCGAGACCCCGGCGTTTGCCCTCCATGACGAGTCCTTCGAGCATCCGCGCGTCGAACTCGTGCACCTTGCGGAACGCCGGATAGTACCTGTCCAGCCACTTCTGCACGAGCTCCTGCTTCCGCTCGTCGGTGAGGGTCTTGCGCCCGTCGAAGGGATGCGGCTTGTACGGGCGGGGATGCAGGCGCCCCTTGTACAGGAGGTCCTTCTCGCGCTGCTGCAGGTGCGAGGTCAGAGCCGAGAAGATGCCCGGCAGGATGGTGTACGAGTGGGCGTGCTCGCCCGAGTGGTCGGTGACCCAGCGGCGCAGCGAGTCGCTCTTCAGCAGCAGCTCGCGCCCGATGACCTGGTTGTAGTTGCTCTTCGGGCTGGTGGTGAAGCGGCCGAGGTTCACGCCGACCAGCACCGTGGTCGGCGTGTCCGGCAGGTTGTCGACGATCGCCCAGCTCTGGGCGTAGCGCTGCATGCGCGAGCTGAGATTGCGGGCCGTGACCCCGGGGCCGCCGTTCGACCGGATGGAGCGGGCCAGCGAGGGGCCGCTGACGATGGCCTCGCGGCCGCTCGACCCGCCCAGGAGGACCACGAGCGGGGTGCTGGGCGGGTCCTGCTTGAGCCGACCGACCATCCAGGAGACGACCATGTAGTCGTCGGTGGAGTTGCGCACCCAACGCTGCACGGGCACGGCGCTCCAGGCGCCGCTCGTGAACCAGCTCTGAATGCCGAGAAGCGCCGGCACGAGGAGCGCCAGCGCCACGACGAGCACCAGGGGGTGCCTGTTGCGCAGGCCCCTGCGGAAGCTGTTCACACGGGCTCCGCGGGGGTCACCCGAGCTCCTCGGCGAGCAGCTTGCGCAGCTCGCCCCTGATCGCCTTTCCGGATCCGGTGCGCGGGATCCGCTCCACGGCGATCACGCGGCTGGGCAGGGACGTGGAGGGCAGCACGCCGCGCAGCTCGCGCAGCAGTCTCGAGGCCTTGAAGCCCTCCGGCTCGTTGGGCACGACGAAGGCGACGGGCACGTGGCCGAGGATGTCGTCCGGCGCTGCGACCACGGCGACGTCGGCGAAGCGGCCCAGGCCCTGCAGCGCCTCCTGTACGTGGATGATGCTGACCTTCTCGCCGCCACGCTTGATGATGTCGTCCTTGCGGCCGGCGATCCACACGGCGCCGCTCTCGTCGACCTTGCCGAAGTCTCCGGTCTTGAGGCCGTGCGGCGTGAGCGTCTTCGCCGTGATCTCCGGCTCGTCCAGGTACCCCTGCATGAGCAGCGATCCGGTGACGTACAGCTCGCCCTGCTCGCCGGGCGCGGCCTCCGTGAGGTCGCCGCGCCGCGCGACGACGCGCATGTCGCCGATGGGCCGGCCGACGGAGCCGACCTTCGCGTCCAGCTCGGCCGGCGGCAGCACGCACAGCCGGCCGCTCACCTCGGTGAGGCCGTACATGTTGAACAGGCCGACGCCGGGCAGCACCCGGCGCAGCTTCTCGATCACGGGCAGAGGCAGGTGGTCGCCGCTGCTGACCCAGAAGCGGAAGGCATGGTCTCGCGGCTCCTCCATCGGCTCGACCACGCGGACCAGGTGGGCCGGGGCGCCGCCGAACCCGGTGCAGCCCTCGGCCTCCATCTCGTCCAGCAGGCCCGTACCGAAGTAGAAGCCGAGCTGGCCGGCCACGCCGCCGCCGTTCGCCAGCAGCGTCAGGAAGTGACAGATGCCGCTGGTGAAGTACGGCGGCGTGTTGATGAAGATCCGGTCGTCCGGACCGAGCCCGAGCACCCGGGCGACGTGCCCGGCGTTGCTCGAGACGGCGCGCAGCGTCTGACAGACGCCCTTGGGCAGGCCGGTGGTGCCGGACGTGAACATGATCATCGCGAGCTCGTCCTCGCGCACGGCCTCGAGCGCGTCCTCATGCACAGGCTGCCCGTCCCCCGCGGCGGCCGCAGCGGCTGCCCCGCCGGCCTGCCGCACGCCGTCCACCAGCCCCTCCGCGTCCGCGGTGACGACGAGGCGTAGCGGGCCGCCGGCGGCCGCCGGGCAGGCTTCTTCGTCCGGCAGCACGATCACGTCCGGAGCGGACTTGCCGATGAGCCAGTCGAGATCCGCCTGCGGCAGGCTCACGTTGAGCGGCACGACCACCTGGCCGGCCAGCCAGGCGCCGAGCATGCACACGAAGAACTGGTCGTATTCCTCGAGCACCAGCGCGACGCGGGCGCCGCGGCGACCGGCTGCGGCCAGCAGACCCGCCGCCACCCGCGTCGCCCGCTCCTCCATCCCCGCGAACGTGTACACGCGGCCGCGCGTGCGGAGGAGCGTCGCGTCCGCGCGCTCGGCCGCCCAGCGGCGCAGGCGCGCGACGGCGTCGGTCATGAGCGGTTGGGGCGTCATCCGATGGCGAAGCGCTCAGAAGCCGACGTAGCGGAACTCGGTGAGCTTGCCGCCCACGAGCACCGCGACGGTGATGGCCAGGAACAGCAGGAACCAGAGGAACGTCTGGAGACTCAGGCCGAGGAGGTAGTAGAACCAGTGGCCCCTGGCGGCCGTCGGCGGCGCATCCTCGGTGGCCGCCGTAGGCTCCTTGTCTTCTCCCGCCTCAGGCATCGCCCGCCTTCTTGCGCGCGATGTAGGCGAGCATGTGGTTCACGGTGTCGAGGTTCTCGTACACGATGTCCATGGGCTTGACCTTGATGACGAACTCCTCCTCGAGGAACGCGATGAGCGCCGTGAGGTTCATGGAGTCCAGCAACTGGTCGCGGAAGAGCGAGGTGTCTGAAGTGACCTCGTCGTCCTCCAGGTCGGCCTCGTCGCGGATGAACTCGAGGATCGTGTCGGCGTCGGACATGCTGTTTCCTTCCGGTCTGGGCGAGGAGCCTCAGGTGCGGGTGCCCTGCGAGTACGAGAAGACCATGGGGCTCACGAAGCCCGAGGCCTCCACCCCGGCCTTGATGAGACCGCCGAGGGTGAACACGCGTTCGGCGGTCTGGAACGCCTGCTCGAGCCCCCACTCGTCGCTCAGGACATGGCCGCGGGCGCCGGCCCAGCCGTAGGCGCCGAACTGACAGGTTCCGTCGCCGTTGCCGACGACGAGGCAGCCGTTGCGCACGAAGGGAAGCCAGGTGGCGATGATCGCCGTCTCGGCGCCGCCCGAACGACGGCCGGCCGTGGCGAGCACCCCGACGGGCTTGTTCGCCAGCTTGAAGTCCTGGTGGCGCAACGGGCGCGTGCGCATGATGAACTTGCTGAACAGGTCCGACGGCAAACCGAAGTACACCGGCGTGGCCACGAGGATGCCGTCCGCGGCGACCATGGCGTCGAGCACGCTCTGGACGTCGTCCTCGTCGGCGCGGACGCAGGGGATGAACGTCCCATCCTTCTTCTTGCCGCACACGTTGCAGGCCTTGCAGGGTTCGACGTGCAGGTCGCGCAGACTCACGAGCTCGTGCTCGCACTGGCCCGGGTACCTGGCATCCAGCTTCTCGAACGCAGTCTCGAGCATGATGTTGCTGTTGCTGTTGTCGCGGGGGCTGCAGTTGAGCCCCAGAAGCCGCACCGTCATGCGCAGCGCTCCTCTCCTGCACGGCCGCCCGGCGAAAGTCGCGGGGCGGAGGGAATCGTCATGGCCCGCAGTGGAGTACGGGTATCAAATCCTACCAGACGGCAGCTTCGCGCGCGCACGGGCGAAGGGTGGTGCCGGAGGTGGGACTCGAACCCACACGCCCTTTCGGGGCACCCGATTTTGAGTCGAGCGCGTCTACCAGTTCCGCCACACCGGCACGGTGTGATTTGCAGGGATTCTATCCCGCGACCACGCGCAGCCGCTTGACGGAGTCGCGAACAGGTCGCGAATTCACATCGGCTTTCGCCAGAGCGGCGGCCACGCGCCTATTCTGACGCATGGCGGCCTTGTGGCGCATCTCGGTATCAGGATGCACATACAGGGCGGCCGTGATAGCGGGGTCCGCGTGGCCGAGCAGCTTCGACACGGTGATGATGTCGACTCCCTGCCGGATCAAGTCGGTAGCGAAGGAATGGCGAAGGTCGTGCAGGCGGATACGCGGAAGTCCTTCGGCCTCGCAGCGCCGACGCCAGAAGTCGGACCATGAGCTAGACAGGTTCCTTGGTTTGACCGGGCGGCCGGCGGCCGTCGTGACCACGTAGCCCTCCGGGTTCCATCCGGGCCTACGGACGCGCATCCCCTCGATTGCCTCGCGACGCTGGCGCAGGGCATCGGCCAGGGCCTCCGGCGGCTCTAGGTAGCGGTCTCCGCTGGCGGTCTTGGGCGGCGTCACGTGCAGGGTGCCGCCTCCGGTCTGCTCAATGGCGCGTTGAACGTGCAGCAGTCCGGATTCGTCGTCGAAGTCGTCTATGCGGAGTCCGCAGACCTCGCCGCGGCGCAGACCGCACCAGCCCGCGAGCATGGCGGGAATCTGCACCAGTTGCCCATCCGCGAGCAGTACAGCGGTGGCGATCTGGTCCGGCGTCCAGACCTCGAACTCCGGCCGTATCTCGGAGGACTTGCGCGCTCCGCCCCGGCGCTGGCGGCGCTGGCCGAGTACACCGGGGTTACGGTGCCCGGCGTCCAGCAGTTCGGCCTCGATGGCCCATGAGAACGCCGCGCGGATGGTGGCCGTGATGTGCTTCGTTGTGGAGCCCGACAGGCCGATGGTCCGCTTGTCGGCGCAGAGCTGGATGACATCGGCCGGGCGGAGAGTCGTGGCGATGCGCCGACCGAACGCGGGCAGCAGGTGACGGTCCAGATAGCCCCGGTAGAACTCCATCGTCACGGGCCGCAGTCCGTCCTCAGGATCGCCCACAAGGGCTTCCTCCGCGGTCATCCAGCGGCGGCACAACTCCGCGAATGTGAGCCGGTCAGGGTCCGTGCAGTCGTGCTGCTCGAGCTCGAGCAGGACACGCTCGCGCGCTTTCTCCGCGAGGCGGGCTCCCTCACGCTTGCCGACAGGCTTGCCGGTGGCGTCCGTGAATGTGAACGTGCGCTTGGTCTTCGGGTATCGCAGCTTGTCCTGGCCCGGCATGGGCTCAGGCGGCAGGTTGACGGTGAACTCCCACTTGCCGGGTCCGACCTCGCGCGGCGCCGTGGCGCTGAGCCCCATCGTATCCTCCCTCATCTTGACTCAAGGTATCTTGAGGTATCTGATTGTAACACACGGCAACGAGAGAGCCCGCCCCTGTGGTTTACTGCTGCCATGAGCACAGCAAAAAGACCCGCAACCCTCGAGGACTTCGGCGAGCTGCTCACGGAAGCCGAGGCGGCTTGTGTGCTGCGCGTCTCGCGTATGACGCTGTACCGGATGCGCCGAGACGGCCGCATCGCATCGGTCAAGGTCGGCCGGAAAGTCCTTTACCGCAAGTCAGACCTCCGCCGCTTGATTGCCGGTGAAGAGTCGGGCATCTAGCGGAAGGGACACATGACCACGACACAGACACTCATCAGCGAACGTCTCGCGGACCTGGCCGAAGAGACGCCGGGCAACGTGAGGGCCACGGTCGACCACCTGCTCGACGCGGCGTGGGATGCCGTGTGGGAGCGGCAGGACCGTGACGCGGACGGGCTCACGACGGCGCTGGCGCACGTCGACGCGGCGCTTGCGACCTTGACGCAGTACCGGGAGCGGCTGGCGGCGCTGCACGAGCAGGACAGCGCGGAGTACCTGGCCGAGTTCGTCGCGGCCAAGCGGGAGGGAACCGGGCAGCCATAAGGCTCCGTCGTCGGAGTCGGAGGGCCGGGACGTAGCCGCGTCCCGGCCCTCTTCGCGTTCTGGGCCGTTGTCACCCGCGCGGGCCGGGAACGGCCTTGGATGCGGCTCCTGTGGCCGTGTAGCGTGCTCCTGCGGCCCCGTATCCACCTGCCGTTCAGTCCACGAGGTAGTGGCCGACAGATTGGCGGGGTCGTCGCGCTTGCCCTCGGCCGCCGCCTCGAAGAACTGGAGCGGCCGAAGGCACGGGCGCGGATGGAGTGGGCTGCATCCAACCCCTGTGCTCCCGAGAACACAGGGGTATCCGGCAACACCCGCGACGTAGTCGGCTCCGCGATTGGCATGAGCGGCGCGACGTATCAGCGGGCGAAGGAGTAGGCGAGGGCCGCCGGTCATCGCTACCGGCGGCCCTCTGTGCGCGGGGATCGTGTGCAGTCCGTCTCGCGCAGTCTTTGGGCGAGGGGCCCCAGCCGACCCGACAAGGAGACTGGGGCCCCTCTGTCGCGCCCGGGGCCGACACGGCCAAGTGTGCCCGGGCGCTCGCGCCGGCGTCATCGGCCGGCGCATCCTTCACTCCTCCACGTACTTCATGAGCCGGGAGGTCCTCGAAGGCCGGAGGCGTCGCGTTTGGGGCCTTCATCCTGTTCACCTGAGCAGGATGTTCCCGTAGGGCAGCCTCCGGCCGGCCGCCGGTGACGTAGGCGACGAGCAGGCGGCGGACCTCTGCGCGGTCGACGGGCGGGGATGCTTCACTGGTCAAGGTCGCTCCCCGCCCTGCCGGCAGAGTCCCGCGGCCAGCTCCGCGAGCTCGGCGGCGCTCAGCTCGCGGTCATCCGGGCAGAACGCGAACACGTAGTACGCGAGCGGCTTGCGAGTGACCTCCGCGAGGCGCTCGAGCAGCGGGTGATGGTGCATGTTCTCACCGCGCTCCCGGGCGGCGTTCGCTTGCTCGAGGATCCGGCGCACGTTGTACACGTCCTGAGCCGTGAGCGGCGGCGGGCCCTCCTGCGGCTTCGGGCGGCGCCTCACGGCTTGCCTCCACGGCCGTCCCAACGGGCCCGGGCCGCTTTCCTGGCCCTGGCCGCGGCAGAGAGCCCATCCCACTCCGACCCGTCGTCCTCAAGGCCGGGCACGTTGAGCTGGCCGACCAGCTTCGCCAGCAGAAGGCGCTGCGAGCGCAGTTCGGCGCGCAGCGGGTGCACGACCTCCTGGCCGCGGCTGCCCGTGGTCACGGCCGGGGCATCGGTGACGGCCTTCTGCAGGTCCTCGATGTCATCGAGACAGCGGCAGGTTTCCGTGAGCAGGGCGAGCTCGCCCTCTCCGAGGTCGAACTCCTCTACCACGGATCGCCACAGGCGCCGGCCGCGGCGGCCGATTCCGTCCGGGGCGCGTGGGATGCTACGGGATTCGTCGCTCATGGTGTCACCTGGTCTCTGTAACACCCGGAGCTATACCGGCAAGCATAGTTTCGAGTGCTGAACTCCCCGAAAGGCGTCGGAGGGCAAAAGAGGTCTACCCCCACCATAGTAGTCGCGCTGTAGTAGCTGCTCACGTGTCGTCGCCTCGATGGATCGCACCCGGGTGCGGCTCGGCTGGCCGGCGCCGCGGCTGCGCCCGGGGGTTCACCTTGTTCGCGACGTGGGCGGCCTGCACCCGCTGGCACTGCGCGCAGGCGAGCTGCAGCGGTCCGGACTCGTCACCACCAAGGGCGACGGGATGGATGTGGTCGGCCGTCCACTGGGGCAACGGCAGCGTCAACGTCCTGTGACACACCTGACACTCGCAGCGCCACACGTTCCGCTCGACTTGCTCGCCGTGGTCACGCAGCCATGCCTTGACGAAGCGGCGGCGGCGCGGCTGGTCCCGCGTGTACTCGGTGCTCCGCGGTCCGCGCCTCGCGTCCGCGAACGGCTTGACTCGGCGGCGGCCCATGTCACTGCCCCGGGAAGGCCGCGCGGTTGAACTCCTCACTGGTCATCACGCCCCGCTCGAGCCGCTCCTCTTCTGCGAGCTGCTGGGCGGCGGACTCGGCGGCGGCCTGCCCATACCGAGGATCGCTCGGACTGAGCCCGCCCTCACGACGGCGGCCCTCACGGCGCGCGGCCTTGGCCTCCGCCTTGTCGACGTCCTGCCGGCAGCGAGTGTGCACGAGCACGAGCCCGCCGTCAGAGGCGAGGCCGCGGCCGTCCATCACGACGTCGGCGCCGGTACCTCCGCAGACGGCGCAGAGGGAGCTGCCGAAGGACCGGGCGACGGCGCGGCGGAGCCACGGCTCGGTGAGGTCGAGTGGCTCGGCAAGTGCATCGTCGTGGCGCGGGTCGGTCGGCGGCAGCCAGTGTGCGGGCCCGAAGTCCACCGAAGTCGTGACCGCGGCCTCCACCGATGCGAGCATGGCGGCGAGGTCGACCATGACCGGCCGGCCCTTGGGTCCCGACTGTCCCGGAACGGCGGCAGCATGGAGCGGCTTGCCGCAGTGCGTTGACTCGAACCAGTTCAGGCCGCCGCGCTTCTCGCTCTCGGTCGCGAGCTGCACGTCGGCGTACCGACTGCGCATCTCGGCGTCGAGCCGGGAAACGGCGGCGTACCGCTCGCGCGCCTCTTCGACGGCGGCGACGGCCTCGGAGACGAGCGCCGCGGCGGCCTCGTGCACGGCGGCGGCGCCGTCGACCAGCTCCCGTCGCCAGTCAGCCCACGAGGAGTACACGGCATCGACCAGGGTCTCGTGCGCCTCCTCGAGCAGCCGTTCGGCGGCTTCGCAGGTGACCACGGCGGCGGGCACGGCCTCAGCGGCCTTGACCTGCGTGATCTTCGGCAGCGTCGTCTTGCCGTCGCGGAGCGCATCGGCGGCGCGCTTCACGTCGTCCCGGGCCGCTGCCTTGGCCTTGTCTTCGGCGGCCTGGGTCTCGCCGGCCACCTGCTCCGCGAAGGCGACGGCGGCCTCAAATGCCTGCTGCGCCTCGCGGACCTCTTCCGGGGCCACGATGGCGAGCGGCATCCGGGCGATGTCGCCTCGAAGGAGCTTGACGAGCCGGCGCATGCGCTGCGGTCCGATGGGCAGCTTGCGCAGTTCGCGCAGCGCCGACGTGCTCGCGTGATTGTCGTAGAGCTTGAGGGTCATGTTCGTCCTTTCAGAGTCGCGGCAGTCTGCGAGCAATCGCTGCCGGGCTGTCCTGGTCGTCGTCCGGATTGGTCGCCGGCCAGCTGCCATCGAGGCGCCGCACGCGGGCGGCGATCCTCGCCGGGTCGTGCTCACGGGCGACGCGGTCCACGTCGGCGCCGAGCAGGTACTCCGCGCCGTCGTGCTGGACGCGGCGCACGGTGCCTGCCTCGAGGGCCTCCGCGAGCTCGTCACG
>DAIQNY010000124.1:0-9987 GCA_036788155.1 Actinomycetota bacterium
TCCCCGGCTACGATCCGCGCGGCACCTTCGGCATGACGCTCTCGTACTCCACCTCGGACCGCGGCGGCTGTCACATGCGCTCGTACCCCGTGGGCGACGAGATCATCACCGGCGACGAGCCGGCCGACACCATGGAGGGCAAGGCCGCCTACAACATCAACGGCCAGAACTTCAGCTCCATGAAGTACCTCGGCATCTGGTGCGACTTCTGGGCCATCGACCTCAACCAGATGAGCCAGCTGCTCAAGCACGTCTGGCAGCGCGACGTCACGGAGGCCGAGCTGGAGCAGGCCGGCGAGCGCGTCTGGAACCTCGGCCGGCTGTTCAACATCCGCGAGGGCCTCACGACGGCAGACGACTACCTGCCCGAGTTGCTGCTCACCAAGCCGCACAAGCGGGGCCCGTCGGCCGGCCGCGTCATCACCACGGAGGCGTTCGCCGAGAAGACCCAGGAGTACTACAGGCTGCGCGGCTGGGACGAGCACGGTGTCCCCACCGAAGCGAAGCTCGTCGAGCTCGGCGTCGACGTCAGGCTCTAGGAAGGGGATCCCGATGCCACACGTGATGATCAGCAGGAAGAAGTGCACCGGGTGTCACATGTGCGAACTGGCGTGCTCCGCGTATCACGAGAACGCGTATCGACCGTCGGTGGCCCGGCTCTTCTCGGAGGTCAATCCCACGACCGCCGAGATCAAGGGCCACACCTGCCTGCAGACCGGCTGCGCCAAGTGCCAGCAGGCGTGCCCCCACGACGCCATCGTGACCAGGCGCATCACGGTCAAGCCCCGGGGCTTCTTCGAGAGCAAGGAGAAGCTGGGCGACACCATCGAGGGGTACGTCCTCGTCGTCGACGAGGACAAATGCACCAACTGCGGCGAGTGCTACGAGGTGTGCCCCACGGGCGTCATCCACGAGCACCCGGACCGCCACGTGGCGTTCAAGTGCGACCTGTGCGACGGCGATCCGCAGTGCATCGCCTTCTGCCAGAACAAGTACGTGTACGCCGTCGACCTCAAGATCGACCGCAAGGACAAGGAGCTCCTCAGGACGGTCTCCGGGGAGGCTACCGTCTGACATGGCCAGAGTCTCGGTCAAGCTGCCCGCCGGCGCCGTGTCGGCCGGCGGGCGCACAGAGGTCGAGGTCGAGGCGGTCACGGTTCAGGAGGCGCTCGACAAGGCAATCGAGCTCGAGCCGAGCACGCGGCTCCGCATCTACCGTGAGGATGGCCGCATGTACGCCGGCGTGTTCGTCGGCGGACGCAACATCAAGCTCGCGGGCGGACTCGAGGCCGAGCTCAAGGACGGCGACGTGCTGCGCATCGTGCCGCCCATCTCCGGCGGCTGAGGCGGCTGCAGCAGGCTCTTGGGGACGGGGCCGGCGCTCCCAGGGAGCGCCGGCCCCGTCCGCGTTGGTACACTTGACGCATGAGCGGTCACGGCAACCGATCGAGGCTCGAGACCACCGGCTTCGCCGACGCGGTGAACGGGCGGGCGAGCGTGCGCAGGTACGCCCCCGACCCGGTCCGGCGGGAGGATGTGGAGGCCATGGTCGGCGTAGCCGTGCGCGCCGCGAACGCCGGCAACGCCCAAGCGTGGCGCTTCATCGCCGTGGAGGACGAGGCGGTGCGCGCGGCGATGCGCCAGGCGGTCGACGAGGCCATCGACGAGATGGCCGCCTGGCCGGAGGCCGAGAGCCTGGAGAGGGAGCTCAGGGCCTATCGGACCTACGCCACCTTCTTCGAGCAGGCCCCTGTGGTGCTCGCCGTCGTCGTGGGCCCGTACCAGTCCCTCGCCGACGACCTGCACCAACGCCACGGCCTTTCACGTGAGGAGCGCGACCGCCTGCGGCAGCGCCCCGACCTGCAGAGCCTGGGCGCCGCGATCCAGTTGCTCTGCACCGCGGCGCACGTCCTGGGGTACGGCACGTGCTGGATGACGGCGCCCGTGCTCGCGGCGCCTGCCATCGAGGCGCTGCTCGGTGTAGAGCCGCCGCACCAGCTCGCCGCCGTCGTGCCTGTGGGACGGCCGCTCACAGCGCCGAGACCCTCGTCGCGACGGCCCCTGCCGGACGTCCTCGAGTTCCGGTGAGCCACGAGGGCGGTACCGGCGTCGCCGTGGGCGACCTCTGCGCGCGCATCCTGGACGGCCACGTCCCGGACGCGCGCGACATCGAGACGCTGCTGCTCGCCGGCGACGCCGCGCCGGTCGTCTATGCCGCCGCCCGGGAGGCGCGCGCCCGGCACTCGGGCGATGCCGTCTTCCTCTACGGGTTCGTCTACTTCTCGACCTACTGCCGCAACGAGTGCGCCTTCTGCTTCTACAGGGCCGACAACGACGAGTGCCCTCGCTACCGCAAGACCTCGGACGAGGTGGTGAGCATCTGTCGCGACCTCGCCGACTCCGGCGTGGTGCTTCTCGACCTTACGATGGGAGAGGATCCGCTGATCCACGACGAGCCGGGGTATGAGGCGCTCGTCGAGCTCGTCGCCTCCGTGGCGGGCGAGACCCGGACGCCGGTCATGGTCTCGCCCGGCGTGATGGACGAACGGGGGCTGCGTGCCCTGCGCGCAGCCGGCGCCGACTGGTACGCGCTGTACCAGGAGACCCACACGCCGGAGCTCTACGAGCGACTGCGCGTGGGGCAGCCCTACGCGGAGCGCGCCGACGCGAGGGTCGCCGCCCGGCGCGCCGGCCTCCTCGTCGAGGACGGCCTGCTCACCGGCATCGGCGACACCGCGGCCGACCGGGCTCGCTCCATCATCTCCATGCGCGAGGCGGGCTGGGAGCAGGTGCGCGTCATGACGTTCGTCCCTCAGGCCGGCACCCCCATGGCCGGGATGCATCCGGCCGGCGACCTGGACGAACTGCTCACCATCGCCGCGATGCGGCTCGCAATGCCCGGGCGCTTCATCCCGGCCTCGCTCGACGTGGACGGCATCGCCGGCCTCGAGCGCAGGCTGCAGGCCGGCGCCAACGTCGTGACGTCGATCGTACCTCCCACGGTGGGCCTCGCCGGCGTGTCGCAGGCAGAGCTCGACATCGACGAAGGGTACCGCACCGTGCACGGCGTGTTGCCCCACCTGGAGCGGCTGGGACTGCGGCCGGCCGGGGTGGGCGACTACCGGGAGCGGATGGCCGAGGTGCACACGTCCCTCGCCCCGACGGACGGCGCGTGAAAGCACTCGTCGTCGGCGGCAAGCTCCAGGGCACGGAGGCCGTCTACCTCGCCGGCAAGGCGGGCTGGGAGACGGTGCTCGTGGATCGCCGGGAGGCACCGCCGGCCTCAGGACTGGCGGACGTCCACATCGTGACCGACGTGACCGCCGACGAAGCGCGCACGCGCAGCCTCGCGACCGCCTGTGACGTCGTCCTGCCCGCGTGCGAGGACGACGTCACGCTCGCCTGGCTGGCCGAGCGTGTCCCATCCTGGGGCGTCCCGTTCTTGTTCGACCTGGACGCCTACCGGGTGACCGCCTCCAAGCTGGCCTCGCGGCGTCTGTTCGAAGGACTCGGGGTGCCCCGGCCGAGGGAGTGGCCCTCCTGCGGCTTTCCGGCGGTGGTCAAGCCCAGCACGGCGAGCGGCAGCGAGGGTGTGACCGTGGTGCACGACGAGGACGCGCTGGCTGCCGCGACCCGTACGCTCGAGCTGGCCGGCCACGAAGTGGTGGTCGAGGAGTACGTTCCCGGGCCGTCGCTCTCGCTGGAGGTCCTCTCCTGGGGCGGCCGCGCCGTCCCGCTGCAGGTCACCGGTCTGGAGTTCGACGGCGCGTACGACTGCAAGCGCGTCGTGGCGCCAGTGGGGGAGAGCGGGGCCGGCGAGGCTGCGCCGGCCGGCCCCGGCGGCGCCTGCGACTGGGAGTGCGCGGTGGAGCCGGGGGCGCTCGCCGCGCTCGACGCCGCCGGTGTCCGGGTAGCAGAAGGGCTCGGCCTGAACGGCCTCATGGACGTCGAGGTCATGGTGAGCGGCGCCCGGCCGAAGCTGCTTGAGATCGACGCCCGCCTGCCCAGCCAGACGCCGACGGCGGTCTACTGGTCGAGCGGGCTGAACATCGTCGAACTGCTGGCCCAGACGGTGCTCCGCGGCTCGCCGCCGGTCGTGGACCGGTCGCCTCGCCGCGCCTGCGTCTATCAGCACGTGCGCGCCGTGCGAGGTATGCTGGAGGTCCTCGGAGAGCACGTCATGAGCGCTACCCGGCCATTGCGGCTGGTCCCCGGTTTCTTCGGCGCCGATGAGGCGCTCACGGACTACGCTCCCGGAGGCGAGGAGTGGGCGGCGACGCTCATCGTCACGGCGGATCGCGTGCACGAGGCGCGCGC
Organism: Actinomycetota bacterium; assembly: GCA_036788155.1. Lineage (GTDB taxonomy): Bacteria > Actinomycetota > Thermoleophilia > UBA2241 > UBA2241 > CAIXSE01. Next base: position 4,318 of record DAIQNY010000124.1, read on the forward strand.
CCGCGCCGGAGCGGTCGTCGCCGAGCTCGCGCGACACGAAGGCCTGCGCCCGGCGCGGGAGGACGGAGACGCGATCACGCGGACAGGAGACCGGCGATGACACGACTGACCGAAGCGGACGTCACTGCCTTGACACGCGACCTCGAGGCGTTCGAGGCGCGCCTGATGGAGGCCACAGGTCTCGATCTGCGGACTCTCGCGCTGCGGAGCACCATCGAGGAGGATCGCTGCGTCCAGTTGCGCGGCTCCCGCATCGCCGCCGTTCCCATGTCCTCCGGCGAGGGGGTCATCCCCGGGTTCACCGAGTGCGTCGTCGCCATTCTGCAGCACCTGGGGTGCGAAGCCTGGGTCACCGCCCAGCCCGACGTGCGCGGCATGCAGGCCGCCGTCGCCGCCGGCGCCGAGATCATCTTCCTCGCCGACGACCAGCGGTTCATCGCCCTCAATCTCACCAAGGCAAGCAGTGTGGACGACGACCCCGCGACGGCGGACGGCTACGCGACGGCGCTTCGGGCGGCCGCCGGTGACCTCGAGGGCCGCGGCGTGCTCGTGCTGGGGCTCGGCCCCGTAGGACGTGCGGCGGCGCGGCGACTCACGGCGCTCGGGGCGTCTGTCTTCGTGTCCGAGCCCGACGAGGAGCGCGTCTCGGCGGCGCGGGAGGTGGGCATCGAGTTCGAGCCCGTGGATCTGGCGACGGGGCTCGCGCGCTGCGACCTCATCTTCGACGCGTCGCCGGCGGCCGGGATCATCGACGCCGGCGACCTGAAGCCCGGCACGATCGCCGCCGTGCCGGGGCTGCCCTCGGCGTTCACGGCGGAAGCGCAGGACGTTCTCGGCGTGCGCCACATCCATGATCCACTGGCCGTAGGCGTCGCCGTCATGGCGGCGCGCGCGCTGGTCTGACGGCGCGTTCGGCCGGCATGCCTGTGCGGTAGAATCTGGACGCGGGGGGTCGATCGGAAGGATCAGCGTGGGCTCTAAACCCACGTAGGCGGGTGTGACTCCCGCACTCCCCGCCACTCCGTTCTCTCCTGCGGAGGGTGCCAGGGTGACCGAGGATCGCAAGGAGCGCGTCGACCGGGAGCTCATCGAGCTCCTCAACGAGATCCGCGTCGCCCTGCCCGGGGCGCAGGTGCTGTTCGCCTTCCTGCTCACCCTGCCGTTCACGCCCCGGTTCGAGAGCCTGGAGCCGCTCGACAGGGACGCCTACTTCGCCGCCTTCATCTGCACCGCGATCGGCACCTCCATGCTCATGGCTCCGACGATGCACCACCGCCTGCGCTTTCGAGAGCGCAACAAGGAGCGCATGCTGCTGGGCTTCAACAAGCTCATCCTCGCCGGATCGGTCTTCCTGGCAGCCGCCGTGGCCCTCTCGATCTACGTGGTCACGAGCATGCTGTTCGCGCCGGGATGGGCGGCGCTGGCCGGTGGCGCGATCGCAGCCTGGCTGGTGGCGCTGTGGTACGTGTTGCCGCTGCTGCAGCGCCGCGGACGCCTGCTCGACTAGGGACGGCCCCGGGGGGTGGCCGCTGCGCCGCCGGGGGGTCTCAGCGGGCGAAGGCCACGGGGATGCGCACCTCGTCCTGGCGGGAGCCGTCCTCCATGGACTGCGAGAAGACGATCAGCGTGCCGCGCCTCGAGGAGGTCGAGAACGGGATCTCCTTGCTGAAGCGTCCACGTTCGGGCCCGCCGCGGCTCGCCTGCATGACGACGTGCACGATCCGGCGTCCGGACGAGTCCGTGAGCCGGGCCAGGAAGGACCCTTCGAAGACCATCGCGGTGCCCGAGAGTGTGAAGGGGCTGGCGATCACCGCGCCCACTCCCGGAGCTTCGACGAAGATGTTGGGCTCGAAGTCCCGCCACTGCCCGCGCCGCTGCGGGAGGTCGAGCACCACGCCCTCGCCGCCCAGCGCCGCGACGGGCTCGCCCTCGATGAGGAACTCGACGGCGCGGACGGTGGGGAACCGGGTGAGCGTGTAGACCACTTGCGCGACGCGGGCGGTCATCGACAGGCTTCCGCCGCCCGAGTCGAACTCGCTCGAGAGATCCACGCTGGCGACGCCGTCGTCGATGGACAGTCCGAGAAGACGGGTGCCGGCCGGCACCGCACTGCCCAACCCGGCCCTCTGCTCGGTCCGCACGGGACCGGCGAGCAGCGCCTTGACGGCGGCCGTCGCCGGCATCGTGGTCTCCGGGACCCGGCGCTCGGCGACGCCGAGCTTCTCGCCACGCAGGAAGTAGAGCGAGATGGTCGTGTGTGCCGGAGCCGCGGAAGGGGACGGCGTGGCCACGCCTGTGGGCGTCTCCGAGGGCTCCTCGGTGACGGTGACGGTCGCCGTGGGCGCGGGAGACGGACTGCCGGACGAGCCGCCGCAGGCGGCGATGAGGGCTGCCGCCACGAGCACGGCGACGGCCGCGGCGATCAGCAGGAGCGGGAGCAGGCGGGCGAAGCCGGCTGCGGCGCGGCGCGTCATGGAACCACCTCACATCGGGGATCGGCCGGGCTCGAACCTTCGACGTCCCGGCCGCGTGCTCCTGCCTTCTGGGCAGCCGAACAGGCTGCGCCGGCCGCATCTCCGCTCGCTCCTCCGGCGCGCTCCGGGGCGGCCGGGCGCCGTGCTACACTGGCTTCCCCATGCCGACCGACCCCACCAAAGCGCGCTACTATCGCAAGCAGGTCCCGCTGTTCCGCCTGGTCGAGAAGGTGAAGCTGTGGCCCTCGCGCCGGGGCATCCTGCACGGCATCAAGCAGTTCGAGGAGCGCGGCTCCTATGCCGTCGTGGTCACTCACTGCAACAAGCACATGGTCGTCCACGACTCCAAGACCAGCCGCGCCGCCCGCTGGCTGCGCAACAAGTGGTACGCCGAGGCGTGCCCGCAGTGCCGCATCCCGGAGTGGAAGCTGCAGAAGTACGCCTCCACGCAGTTCAAGCGAGGGTACGGGTCGCACCTGCGAGACCTCTGAGCGGAGCGGGGCCGTTCGCCGTGCGGGCGCCTGGCGCCGGCTACAGCAGGCGCCAGCTCTCCGGGCGCAACCGGGTGGCAGCCGGCGCCTCCAGCACCTTGTCGAGCGATGCGAGGATCGCCTGCTTGTCGCCGGGCAGGCGGCCGCCGATGGGCAGGTAGTTGGAGGCGTGGTTGCAGCGGAAGAGGCAGTCCGTGACGTCGAGGTGGGCAACGATCTCGCGCAGCTCCCGGAGCATGCCCATGGAGTCCGGCAGCACCACCTCGCCGCCGGCGACCTTGCGCTCCATGCGCGTCCCCGGCGTGAGCATGAGCGTGAGCAGGCCGATGTACTCCGGGTCGATGGCGCTGAGTGCGTCGCCGGTGGCGGCCGCGTGCACGAGCGAGCGCTCGCGGCCGGCCAGCCCCAGGATTGCGGTCACGGAGAGCTGCATGCCGGCGTCCGAGGCACGCCGGCAGCCCTCGATCTGCTCCGCCACGGTCATGCCTTTGTGGATGTCGGCGAGAGTCTGTTCGTCGCCTGACTCGAGACCGAGGTACAGCAGCTGGATGCCTCGCTCCCGCAGCGCCGTCAGCTCCTCCACCGGCTTGCCCAGCAGGTTGCGCGCGTTGGCGTAGCTGCTCACGCGCTCGAGATTGGGCAGGGCGCGATGCAACAGGTCGAGGATCTGGTCGAGTTTGCGCGTGCTGAGCGCCATCGCGTCTCCGTCCGCCAGGAACACGCGGCGGACGCGCTGGCGGACGGTCGTGGGCAGGCCGGTGACGTCGTCGACGACCTCGTCGAACGGGCGCACGGCAAATGGCTTCTCGAGATAGGTGCCGCAGAAGTCGCACGTGTTGTTGGAGCACCCGTACGTGACCTGCAGGATCAGGCTGTCGGCCTCGCTGGGGGGGCGGATGACGGCGCCGTGGTACCTCACGCTCTCGATGCTAGCATGGGCCGCCCGGCGGCGCGCCCCGCGGGCGCGCCGCCGGGCGGCGAAGTCCTTCGATGTTCGACCCTGTGCACTTGTGGTCGCGCGTGCGAGGGGCTGATATACTCGCGGGCACGTGCAGAAGGAGGGTGCGGGGGAGCGTCCGGGCGGGTGTGGCCGCCCACACTTCGCCGGCTTGCGGTGTCGTCGCCCGAGTCCTGCACCCGCCATACCTAGTTGCGCGGAAACAGTCGTGAGCAAAGTCGGGAGGAGTCCAGGGTCATGGCAGACATCTACCAGGAAGCAGCCGAGAGCATCGTGAACGCCGACCGTGCCGGTGCGGAGGAGGTCGCCAAGCGCGCCATCGCCGAGGGCATCAGCCCGGCCGACATCATGCAGCAGGGTTTCGTCAAGGGCATCCAGGAGGTCGGCGACCTCTTCGAGAGCGGCGAGGTCTTCCTCCCCGAGCTGATGATGAGCGCCGACGCCATGGCCGGCGCCACCGAGGTCACCAACGCCGCCCTCGAGGGCGAGGCCGCGGAGGCCAAGGGCACCATCGTCATCGGCACCGTCCAGGGCGACGTGCACGACATCGGCAAGGCGATCGTCATCGCCTACCTCAAGGCCAACGGCTACGAGGTGACCGATCTCGGCCGCGATGTCTCCGCCGAGACCTTCATCGAGAAGGCCAAGGAGCTCAGCGCCGACGTCATCGGCATGAGCGCCCTGCTCACCACCACCATGGAGGAGCAGAAGAAGGTCATCAAGGCCATCAAGGAAGAGGGCCTCTCGTACAAGACCGTCGTCGGCGGCGCCCCCTGCACGCAGCGCTGGGCCGACCAGATCGGCGCCGACGCCTACGCCGAAGACGCCAACGACGGCGTCAAGAAGATCGACGCGCTGCTCGGCAAGTAAGAGCCGCAGCTCACGTCGAGTTCGCCGGAGGGGCGAGGGCGCGAGGCGCCCTCGCCCCTCCGGCGCGTACGCACCGCGATGGACGCTATCATCGCCGTGTGAACGAGTGGGACGACAGGTTCGAGTACTACCGCGGCAGTCGCTCACACGCCGAGGGCGACGACCTGGACCAGGTCGTCGCCTGGTGCGAGCCGGGGCCTGGTGTCGCGGCGCTGGATGTGGCCACCGGCGGCGGTCACGTCGGGCGTCGTCTGCGCGATCTCGGCTGCGCCGTCACCACCTGCGACGCCGCCCCCGGCATGCGCCCAGACGTGGTCTGCCCGGCCGAGGACCTGCCGTTTCCTTCGGGCTCCTTCGACGTCGTGGTGTGCCGCGTCGCTGTGCACCACTTCTCGGAGCCCGCGCGAGCCGTCGCCGAGATGGCCCGCGTCACGCGCCGGCTCGTCGTGCTCGAGGATACGCTGTGGGTGGACGAGCGGGTGCACCGGGCGGAGAAGCTGCGCGACGCGAGCCACGTCCGGCAGTACACGCGGGAGGAGTTGGTCGCGATGACCGAGGCGGCGGGGTTGCGCGTGCTGCGCGAGGCCCGGTTTGCCAAGCGGCACGCGATGGCCGACTGGCTGTCGGGGACGGGGTGTCGGGGTGCGCGCGCCGAGAAGGTCCGGCGTCTGCTCGCGCACGTGGCGGAACAGGGCGGCTCCGCCTGGACCGACGCCAAGTGGGTGGTGCAGACGGCGAAGCGGCCGTGACGGGCAGGAATCCTGCTCGCGTAGGCGGCGCTACAGATTGAGGCGCACGCCGTCGACGTAGCTGAGGCTGCGCCCGGCGCGCTCGATGTTGGGGTAGCCTTCGCGCGCCATGATCAGCCGCTCGAGCC
>DAIQNY010000125.1:0-9986 GCA_036788155.1 Actinomycetota bacterium
GCCGTGAGGCCGGCGTTCCTGAGGCGCTCGGCGTTCTCAAGTCTCGACTCGCCGAGCGCCCGCGCGCCGCCGGCGAGCATGGCGCGAGCCACCTGCGGCGACCCACAGGTGACCTTGGTCACGCCGACGACGGAGATGCCGGGAAGGTTGTCGACGACGGTCCGCGCGTTCGCGCGCACCTTGCCGAGATCGACGGTGACAGTGGCTCTCGCCGGCATGACCCTCCCATGCATAAGATGTATGCAAGAGAGTATCTTCCCCGAGCTGCCCCGTGCAAGCCGGCCGCCGGCGTTGCCGGCGCCGTCCGCGATGCTACCGCTGGCAGTTCGGGCACCAGTACGTCGTACGGTTGTCGTCCCCCTGGCCGCGCGTAGCGATCAGCGCCGGCGCCCCGCAGCGCGGGCACGGGAGACCCGCCCGGTCGTAGATGACGCGGAACTCGCCCTGGCGGCCGTGGCGCGCCGATTCCTGCATCAGCGGGCGAAGGGTGCGCACCACGGCGAGCGCCTCTTCATCCGCAAGGTCTGAGAGCCGGCGCCACGGGTCGACGCCGGCGAGCCAGCAGCCCTCGGACTTCCAGAAGTTGCCGACGCCGGCGACGACGTGCTGGTCCAGCAGCGCGTCTCCGAGGCCGCGCGTCTGGTCGTCCTCGCGAAGGCGGCGCAAGAACCTGGCCTCGTCGAAGGGCGCCGGGGCGACCAGGTCGGGACCCAGGTTCGCGAGGCGTGGATCGGTGCGCGCGCGTATGGCGGTCATGAGCTCGAGGACTGGGCCGTTGAACTGGACGACCTCGTGCTCTCCCCGCCGGACGACGAGCCAGGCCGAGCGCCGAGACCGCGGCCAGCGCTCACCTGTGCGCAGTACGCGCCAGGTGCCGCTCATGCGCAGGTGCGAGTGGATGACGAGGCCGCCCTCGAAGCGCACGAGCAAGTGCTTCCCGACCGCCTCGACCGCCTCGACCCGGCGTCCGCCCAGACGCTCCGGCCAGCGGTCGCGCTCGAAGCGCGGGTGCGGCGTCTCGATGGCGTCGGGGACGTGACCGGTGAGGACCGCACCCACGCGCAGCGCGGCATGATGGAGCGTATCGCCCTCAGGCATCGCCGGGAGAGAGGGCGAAGTCGTGCAGACCGCGCCGGAACCCGAGGGCGACCAGCCGCTCGGCGAGCGGGCTCGTGACGGCCGGCTCGCCGACGATCCTGTCGACGACCAGGCGGCGGAGGCGACCGGAGCGCACCTCCGCCGCAAGCGCCTCGAGGGCCGGCTGGACGTCGTCGGGCCGGCCCAGCACGCGCAGCGACCTGCCGCCGGCGTGCACGGAGAGCGCGGGGCGGCCGCCGATGGTCACCAGCTGGGCTCCGGCCCGCCGCGACGGCGGCCGCGCTTCGCCGTCCGGCCAGCGGAGGCCGCCGCCGTACAGCTGCGCCGGATCGGCGGCCGCGATCACGAGCGCCCGCTCCGGTGCGTCCTCGAGCGTGCGCAGCCGCTCGACGGCGCCCGGCAGCGCGAACTGGGCGCCGCCAAGACCCTCGACGAAGTAGCCTCGGCGCGCCACGCCGAGCGTCTCCAGCGCCGAGAGCGCGGGGTACAGCGCCGAGAAGCCGCCCGGGTAGCCCTCGGCGCGCACCAGTTCGCGCGTGATCACCCCGTACCGCTCGAGCAGCAGCTCCGCCCAGGCCCGACGGCGTGCCTCGGGGTCGGCCGGCGACGGCGGGAAGACTCCCGACGCCAGCGACCACCTGCCCTGGAGCGGCGGCGTGCCTCGGGGGCGGCGTCGGAACCTCCCGGACGCGGCTCGCCGGCCGTGGGATGGAACGGGCGACGCCTTTGCGCCCCTCGACCGGAGCGGCGCGAAGGCGTCGTTGGTGACTTCGCCCGCCCAGGCCAGATCCCACAGCGCCTCACGCAGTTCGTCCGGTTCGTGCCCGGAGAACTCGACGAGGAGGTCCGAGAAGAAGCCGCCGCCACGCGCCAGGCGCTCCCGCAGGCGGTCGTGCAGCTCGCCCTGGGGCGCGGCGCCGGAGGCCGACGGGGGACCGAGCAGCGGCGCGTCGTCACGGAAGTAGAGCGCGACGCGCCCCGTCCGCGCGCCAAGCGGCCCGGCGCCGACCCACACGACCTCGCCGCCGGCGCACAGCTCGTCGAGCCAGTACGGTGAGTACGTGCCCAGCCGGCGCGGCAGCACGTCCTTCTCCCACACCTCCGGTGCCAACGGCAGCCCCTGCAGCGGCGCGAGCACGTCACGCAGCCTGTCGACGCCGGCGCCCGCGGCCGCGAACCGGTCCACACCCTGCCAGGCCGGCGCGAAGCGCGCCAGCGTCTCCTGCGCGACGGGTTCGATCTCCCTGCGCAAGACCGCCAGAGACGCCCGACGGAGGCGGCGCAGCACCTCCGGATCGCACCACTCGCGCCGCGTCCCCAGCGGGCGGAGCTCCCCCCGCACGAGCTCGCCGGCGCGCTCGAGCTCCGCGAGCCCCGGACCGGGGTCGACGCCGTACCGTGCGTGTACCTCGCCGGTCTCGAACGGCCCGTGTGTGCGCGCGTACCGTTGCACCAGTACCACCATCGCGTCCGGCACGTCCTCCAGGAAGGCGTCCGGCAGCCCGGCGGGCGGCACGACGCCGAGAGCGTCCCGGTACATCCCGGCGTCCTCGGCGGCGATCCAGCGCTCCTCGCCGCCGAGCCGGGCGCGCACCGCGCGGCGCTCGTCCTCGAGTCGCGCCAGCCAGGCGCCGGCGTCCTCCGGCGGCTCAGCCCGCTCCGCCGCCTCCCCGGTCGTGAGGTCGCCGACGCGCCGCAGCACGTCGTGCAGCGCGTCGGCGTTCCGCGACCTCAGGTGGTCGGACCGGTGCTGGAGGTCGTTCTCCACCTGCTCCAGAGCCGCCGGGTCGATGAGGTCGCGCAGCTCCTCCTGCCCGAGCAGCTCTCGCAGCAACTCGCGATCCAGCGACAGGGCGACCGCGCGCCGCTCCGCGGCCGGTGTGTCGCTCTCGTACATGTAGGCGGCCACGTAGTCGAACAAGAGCGACGACGCGAACGGCGAAGCCGTCTGGGTCTCGACCTCGATCAGCGAGATCTCCCGGGTGCTCAGCCTGCGCAGCACCTCCCGCAGACCGGGGACGTCGAGCACATCGCGGAGACACTCGCGGTAGGTCTCGAGGATCACCGGGAACTGCGGGTACCGCCTGGCGACCTCCAGCAGCGACTGCGCCTTCAGACGCTGCTGCCAGAGCGGCGTGCGGCGCCCGGGATAGGCGCGCGGGATGAGCAGCGAGCGCGCGGCGTTCTCGCGGAACCGCGCGCCGAACAGCGCGCTCGCGCCCAGCTCGGCGACGACGAGATCCTCCGCCTCGTCCGGTTCGACCAGGACGAGCTCCGCTCCCGGCGGCTCGTCCGCGTCCGGCAGGTGCACGATGATGCCGTCGTCGGACCAGATGGCGTCCGACTCGAGCCCGAAGGCGTCGCGGATACGCGCCGAGAGGGCGAGGGCCCAGGCCGCGTGGACGCGCCCGCCGTAGGGTGACAGCACGCAGAGCCGCCAGTCGCCGATCTCGTCGCGGAAGCGCTCGGCGACGAGCGTCCTGTCCGACGGCACGACGCCGGTGGCCGTCTCCTGCTCGCGTAGGAACGCGAGCAGGTTGGAGGCGGCCCGCTCGTCCAGGTCGTACTCTGCGGCCAGCCGCTCTTCGTCGCGCCGCACGGCCTCTCGGGCGAACGCGCCGATGGCCTCGCCGAGCTCGCGTGGACGCCCGACGCTGTCGCCGTGCCAGAAGGGCACGGCGCCGGGCACGCCGGGCGCCGGCGTGACCACCACGCGGTCGCGGGTGATCTGCTCGATGCGCCAACTGGTGGCCCCGAGCAGGAACGTCTGACCCGCCCGCGCCTCGTACACCATCTCTTCATCGAGCTCACCGACCCGGCGGCCGTCCGGCAGGTTGACGCTGAAGAGCCCGCGGTCGGGGATGGTGCCCGCGTTCGCGACCGCGAGGGATCGCGCACCCTGCCGTGCCCGCACTGTGCCGGCGAGCCTGTCCCACACCACGCGGGGCCGCAGCTCGGCGAACTCCGACGAGGGATAGCGGCCGTCCAGCATGTCGAGCACGTTCTCGAGCTGTCGCCGCTCGAGCTCCGCGTAGGTCCAGGTGCGCCGGACGAGGGCGTGGAGCTCGTCGACGGCCACGCCCTCGTCCCCCGCGCTCGCCGCGATGGCGACCACCTGCTGCGCCAGCACGTCGAGCGGGTTGCGCGGCACCGTGGTGGTCTCGATGAGCCCCTCGCGCATGCGCCGCGCCACGACGACGCACTCGAGGAGGTCGGCACGGAACTTGGGGAAGATCCGGCCGTGCGAGACCTCTCCCACGCCGTGGCCGGCGCGGCCGATGCGCTGCAGCCCCCGCGTGACCGATTTCGGCGACTCGACCTGGATGACGAGGTCCACCGCGCCCATGTCGATGCCGAGCTCCAGGGACGACGTAGCCACGAGGCACGGCAGGGCCCCCGACTTGAGCTGATCCTCGACCACCACGCGCTCCTCACGCGCGAGGGACCCGTGGTGGGCACGGGCGATCTCCCGCGCGCTCTCCCCCGCCGCCTCTGCCTCTTGCGCGGCGAGGTCGTTGAGCCGCAGAGCGATGCGCTCGGCCGCGCGGCGGTTGTTCACGAACACCAGCGTCGACCGGTGCTCCCGGACGAGCCTGAGAAGCTCCGGGTAGATCGCCGGCCAGATGCTGCGCCGCGTGGCCTCGCCCCCGCCCGGCAGATGGTCGAGCTCGAGCGTGACGTCCGGCTCGACCATCGACTCCACCGGCACGTGGATGCGCAGGTCGAGCGGCTTGCTCACCCCGGCGTCGACGATGCTGCACGAGCGAGACGGACCGACCAGGTACCGCGCTACCTCGTCGAGCGGGCGCTGCGTGGCGGAGAGCCCTATGCGCTGCACGTCGCGGCCCGCCTGCTCGGCCAGGCGCTCGAGAGTCAGTGCCAGGTGCGCCCCGCGCTTGGTCTGCGCCACCGCGTGGATCTCGTCGAGGATGACCCACTGCGTGCCTGTGAAGAGTCTGCGCGCCTGCGAGGTGAGCATGAGATACAGCGACTCGGGAGTGGTGATGAGGATGTCGGGCGGCGTGCGCAGCATGGCCGCCCGCTCCTTCTGCGGCGTGTCGCCGGTGCGGACCGCGACGTTCACGTCCGCACCGATGCCGCGCAGCGGCGCGCGGAGGTTGCGCTCGACGTCGTAGCCGAGCGCCTTGAGCGGCGAGACGTAGACGAGGCGTAGCGTACGCTCTCTTGGATTCGCCGACGGAGGATCGGCGACGAAGCGGTCGAGCGCCCACAGGAACGCGGCAAGTGTCTTGCCGGAGCCTGTGGGCGCAGAGACCAGCGCGTGGGCACCCTCCGAGATGACAGGCCAGGCCTCGACCTGCGCCGGCGTGGGCTCCGCGAAGGCCCGCGTGAACCACTCACGCACGCGCGGTGTGAACGGCGCGAGCGCTGGATGTGCATCAGGTGTGCTCATGTGCTGTGTGGATGCCCTCGGGCGAGCCTAGCATCACACAGTCGCGGGACGGATGGGCGCCAGAGACGACCGGCGGAGTCAAGACGAGGCGCCGGCCGGCTTCGAGAGCCGGCGCCGGCTACGCTCACGCGCCGGCGCGCACCTCCGCGGCCCGCTCGGCCTCCGTCGCGCCGCTCAGCCGGTGCCTCACGATCAACAGCGCCACGAGCAGCGCCGGGACCACCAGGTCGGGCAGGACGGAGCCGGAGTTCAACGACCCGCTGTTCCCGGTCCGGGACATCTCGATCAGGTGGTTCACACCGGCGCCGACGGCGAACACCGTCCACCCCACCGTGACCGCGTACCACCACTGCCGGCGGAACCAGATGCAGCAGACTCCGAGCACGCCGAAGGCGAGGTCGAACAGCCCCACCTCTGTCTGGAACGGGCTGCCGCTGGGCCAGCCGAGCTGTTCGGCGACCATGTCGGCAGCGAAGAGGTGGCCCGTGGCCCCGAACAGGCCGCCGAAGCCCACGCCCACGACCAGTGTGTAGAGCAGGCAGAGCTCGGCTGCACGCTTGCCCGTCCGCGGCTGCTTGCTCACGACCAGGTGCACGGTCGCCGCAGCGAGCGCGACCACGATCACGATGACGGTGATCACATCCCCTCCCCTCGTAGCCCACCCGGCCTATCGGCTCGCCGCGTCGCGCCCTTGAGCGCGCGAGCCCGCACCCGGAGCAAACGCTCCACAGAACCGCCCCGCAGCGAGACGATGGACCGGCACAGTCCAGCCCTCGGAGGGAGGAGTCATGGCAGGAAGCGTCTACAAGGTCATCGAGATCATCGGCACCAGTGAGAAGTCCTGGGAGGAAGCAGCCCGGGCGGCGGTCGAGGAAGCGGCTGGTCACCTGGAGGACCTCCGCGTCGCGGAGATCGAGCAGCTCGACATGCACCTCGTGGACAACAAGGTGGTCGCGTACCGCGCCAAGGTCAAGGTGTCGTTCAAATACCACCGCGACACGTGAGCAAGTGATCCTCGCGTGAGGTGGCGGCGGCACGCCGGAGCGTCGAATGTCGGCGCGCCGACCGACCGCGGCCGATACGGCACGGACGGCTTGTCGCGCAAGGAGGGTTCGGGCACCACCCCGGCCAGCTCTGGGGGCCCAGCGCCTCCGAGAGCCGTCAGAGGCCGGCGCTCGCGCGCATGAGCGCCGTCACGGCCTCCGGCGCGAAGTGCTGCAGCAGGGCGCCGCAGCAGGCGAAGATGTAGTCGCGGTCGAGGGCGACGCGCGCGTCCGGCGGCGACAGCAAGCGCTCCCCGCCGCCGCTCTTCGCGCGCACGTCCGCAAGCACCGCATCGCCGCCGGGCAGGCGCGTGAGGGCGCCGCCGGTGCCGATCACGAGCCGACAGGCGGTCAGGTCGCGGCCGCGCGCCACCGTCTGCCGGCCGGTCGGCGTGTAGAGGTGCGCCAGGTGCCCGGCGTGCCGCTGTACCCCGGTGACGGCGGCGAAATGCGTCAGTGTCAGCGCCGCCGCGATCTCCTCTCGCGTCGTCGGCAGCGCCGGCGGCAGATGCACCGGGCGCTCCTGCGCCGCCAGCATCTCGACGACGTGCGGCGCGCTCACGTAGGTCCCGAGGTCGCCCTCCACGGTGCGCTTGCTGTGCGGCTGCGGCTCGATCATGAGCGCCGCGATCTCCGGGCTCCCGTCGGTGACGGAGTGCACGTCGGTCGTCGCTCCGCCGACGTCGACGACGACCAGGTCGCCGACGTCCTCCGCCAGGCGCTCCGCGGCGATCAGCACCGCGCCGGGCGTCGGCAGGATCCTGCCGTTCACGACTTCGCCGATGCGCTCCATGCCCGGCGCATGCGTGATGTGCTCCTCGAACGCGTCGTGGATCACGTGGCGCGCCGGCACAATGTCGAGCTCGTCCACGGCCGGATACACGTTGTTGGTGAGCTTGACCCGGAAGCCGGCCGCCTCCAGCAGGTCCTGCGCGTCGCTGCAGACCACGCTGTTGCCCGCGTAGACGACGATGGGCCGGGCTTCGAGCTTCGCAAGCTCCGCCGCGTTGAAGAGCACGGTGTCGCAGTCGCCGCCCTCCACCCCGCCGGCGAGCAGGATGAGATTGGGGCGCACGGCCTCGATCTCGCGCAGGTCGTGCGCCCGCAGGCGGCCGGCGGTCTGGTACTTGACCACCGCGCCGGCCCCCAGTGCGGCCTCTCGCGCCGCCATGGCCGTCATGCGTTGGGTGAGGCCGTGGACGGTCATCCGCAGGCCGCCGGCGGCCGAACTGGTCGCCAGCGTGAGCTCGGCCTCGACCGGGCCGCCGAGCGCCGCCTCCAGCTCCGCCCGGGCGGCGTCCACGCCGATGGTCACGTCGCCGTCGGCGACCGACGTGGCGGCGACGCCCTGCCCGATGAGGGAGGGCGTCGCCGCCGGGAAGTCACGGAGTCCGGCGAACGCCGAGACCACCGTGGTCGTCGAGCCGATCTCGGCGACGAGCGCGTCGACGGGCCGGGCCTCACTACCCACGAAAGGCTCCCGGCTCGCCGGTCACGCGACCCCGCTCCGCGCCGCGAACAGCATGGCCGCCACGAGGGCGGCCGCGGACGCCGCGGTGACCAGCCAGCGCCGCCGGTCGACGCGGTACATCGGCAGCCCCATCAACACGATGCTGCCGAAGAACAGACACAGGTAGGGAACCGCGATCGCCGGCACCATGGGGTCGCGCCACTCCACGCCGGGCTCGTAGTCCACGACCAGCATGAGGACCACGAAGAGGTCGAAGGCGAAGGGGCCGGCCGCCGCCAGTGAACCGGCTCCGGCCCGCAGAAACGCGACGAGCGCCCAGGTCGCCGGCAGCGCCAGGAGCGCGATCGCCACGCCGAGCGCATCGTTCACCCCCGGCCAGAACGACCGCGTGACGAAGCCGGCCGCCTGCAGCAGGCAGACGGCGTTCACCACCGCCCATACCACGAGGGCGGGTCGTGATGGTCCCGGCTGGCGTGTCACCGCGCCCATGGGTCACGCGCACTCCCTCCGCACGTCTCGTCGTCCTGTCACATCCCGCGCTCGCGCATCGTCTCCACGATGAACGAGGCGACGTTGATGCCCTTGGTCCCGCGCCCGAAGCCGGCGTCCATCCCCCAGCTGCGAGCGAGCTCGTCGGTGACCTGCGTGCCGCCGGAGATCAGGATCAGCCTGTCGCGCACACCCTTCTCCACCGCCAGGTCGGCGAGCTTCTCCATGTTGTTCCGGTGCATGTCGCCGTGCGTGATGATCGTGCTGATGAGGACGATCTGCGCCGCGTGCTCGATGGCCGCGTCCAGCACCTTCTCGACCGGCACGCTGGTGCCGAGGTACTCGCACGAGAAGCCCCACTTCTCGAGACCGCCGTGCTTGATGTCGATGATCTCGCGCATGCCGACGGAGTGCTCGTCCTCGCCGACGGTGGCGGCCACGCACTTGAGGCCCTTCTCGGTGACGAACTCCTTGATCTCGGCGTCCTTCATCACCACGGGCTCGGGCGGGATGACAAGGCGGGCCGGGTCGACGACCACGTCCAGCCGACCCTTCATCTCGATGTACGTGCCTTCGGCGGGGTGCATGACCTGCTTGTTGATGACCTCGCAGTCCTGCAGGTTCATCGCCTTGCCGAACTCGAGCGCCGCGAACTCCGCGACGCGCGGCGCTGCCGGCAGGAACAGCGTCACCACGACCCAGCCGTCGGCCGCCCACTCCACCTCCGGCTTGATGAGGTGCTGCTCGCGGAGCTCCTTCGTCTGCGCGAGCCGGACGCTGACGTTGTCCTCCGGGTCGAGCTCGTCGATGAACGGCACCTTGTCGGCGTCGCACAGCGTGCAGCCGCCGATGAGGTCGCACGGCTTGTGCGGCGCGCCGGGGCCGGCGGCCCCGCCTGCGGCCGGGCCGCCCTCCGCGTCGTACCCCTCCGGCAGGTGGTTCTCGCCGAAGTGGTGGCATACCGGCGCGAGGTAGTCGGCGGCGCGAGGCACTATCGTGCCCGCCGCGACGCCGCCGTCGCTCTTGCGGGCGATGCCGTCGTCGTGCGTCTCGGGGTAGATGCCGGAGTCGACGAAGTATGCCTCCTCCACGGCGCCGAAGTAGCCACCGTCCTCGAGCATCGCCTCGAGGAAGAGGACCGCCCGCTCCTTGATCTCGCGCACCTTGCCCTTCAGCTCCGGCGCGTCGCGGTCGAGCTTGACCATCTCGCGCAACCCGTCCATGCCCACCAAGCTCTGCTTGGCCGTGTTGACCGCCGCCACGTTGTTGTAGTGCCAGGGCACGTTGCGGCCCTCGTCGGGCGTGATCGTGCTCTGGATGTCTGCGCTGGTGAGGCGGCTGATCATCAGGTTCATCACGTGGCTGACCGTGGCGTCGCGCCCGTCGGCCTCCATGTACCGCGTGTTCTCCTGAGCACGCATCTTGTACTCGCCGAAGAGGTCGCGCAGCGCGACCGCGTACGGCAGGTCCA
>DAIQNY010000126.1:0-9954 GCA_036788155.1 Actinomycetota bacterium
GATGAACAGGACGTCGACGTCGCGGTCTCCCACCCGCGCCTGCCCCCGGGCCGCACCGACCACCGTGAAGCCGAGCGAAAGGTGGTAGGCGAGCGAGGCCACATTGTCGGCCCGCAGGTCGGTGAAGATCTTCTCGTAGCCGAGGTCGAGCGCGGCGGCGAAGCTCCTCCGCGCGAGCGCCTCCCCCACCCCGAGCCGGCGGTGGGCGGCGCTCACGAATGTCCCCATCGTGGCCACGTGATCGTGGGCCGTGGTCGCGAAGTCGCTCCATGGGATCACGGCCTGGAAGCCGACGATGCCGGCGTCCGGCGTCTCCGCAACGAGGATGAACCCGCGCGCCGGCAGGTCCTCGATGTAGGCGCGCTCGTCCTCCACCGAGACCGGTGTGTCGAGGATCGTGGGGCTGCCGCCCAGGATCGCTCCGTTGAGCACGGCCGCAACGCCGGCCGCATCGTCGGGCGTCGCCCGGCGGATTGTCAGGGTCGCCCTGTTCACGCCGGGGGTCTCCGCATGACAACCATGATCTCGTACTCGTCAAGCTGCACCGGACGACGCCCCCAGTCGCCGGCCGTGCCGCCCCACACGTGCTCCACGTCGAAGCCGGCCGTGCGGCACAGCAAGGCCAGCTCGCTCGGCGCGTAGCCGCGCTCGCGCAGCCGGAGGCTGCGTCGCCCGCCCTCGGCCTGCCACGTCATCTCGTTGTATGTGGTGAGCGTGACGGGGTCGAACGTGCCGCGCTCCACCTCCTCCGGCGTCGCGGCACGGACCATACGGAGGCCGTTGAGCGCGGTGAGCACGAGCGGCGCGCCCGGCCGAAGGGCGGCGAAGGCGCGCCCCAGCACCGCGGTGTCGTGCTCGAACGGATCGTCGCCGACGAGGAGACCGAAGGAGCTCTCGCAGAGACAGACGGCCGCGTCGAAGGCGCGGCCGAGGTCGAAGGTGGTGGCATCGGCTTCGACCAGCTCGAGTTCCACCCCGGCCGCCTCGGCGGCCTGGCGCGCCTCTCGCAGCATGCCGCCCGAGATGTCGAGGCCGGTCACCCGGAGTCCGGCGCGGGCCAGCTCCACGGCGTGCCGGCCGGTCCCGCAGCCGATGTCGAGGACCGCCGCGCCTCGCGGCAGTTCGAGCAGCTCGAGCAGGAACGCGACCTCGTGCACGCTGTCCGCGGTGAAGACCTCGTTCATGTACTGCGGCGCGTAGCTGTCGAAGAACTCGCGCCAGACGTGATCGCCCATGACCCCTCCGCGGCTGACCTCCCCATTCTCTCAGGAGTCGAGGCGGGGCGCGATATGCTACCCGCATGGAGACCACTCCCGTCCACATCCGGCCCGGACGTGACGGCGACGCCTCCGAGTTGGCGCGCCTCTGCAGAGAGCTCGGCTACCCCTCCACGGAGGCACAGGTACGCGAGCGACTCGTTCGGCTGAACGGCGCAGAGCACGGCCTGTTCGTGGCCGAGGACGCCGGCGGCGGACTGCGTGGCGTCGTCGACGTGCACGTCCGGCTGGTCCTCGAAGAGGACCCGTTCGCCGAGCTCATCGCCCTCGTCGTCAACGAGGATGGTCGCGGCGAGGGCGTCGGTTCGGAGCTGGTCGCCGAGGCCGTGCGCTGGGCGCGCACCCGTCGCCTGCCGAAGCTCTGGGTGCGGGTCAGTCTCTGGCGCGAGGTCACGCCGCGCTTCTACGAGCGCCTCGGCTTTCGCAAGCTCAAACAGCAGCACGTGTACGAGCTCACGTTGTGAAGCGCATCGTCCTCGGCGACTGCCTCGACGTCCTGCGTGGCCTGGACGCCGGCTGCGCACGACTGATCTACCTCGACCCGCCCTTCAACACGGGCAAGGCGCAGGAGCGTCTCCGCTTGCGCACGATCAGGGACACGCAGGGCGACCGCGTCGGCTTTCAGGGAAGACGCTACCGCACGGAGGTCCTCGGCAGCTCCGCCTGGATGGACGCCTACGACGACTACCTGGGATTCCTCGCACCGCGCCTGGAGGAGGCGCGGCGCGTGCTCGCCGCCGACGGGTCGCTCTTCTTCCATATCGATCCGCGCGAGGCCCACTACTGCAAGGTGCTCCTCGACCAGCTGTTCGGGCGCGCCTCGTTCATCAACGAGATCGTCTGGGCCTACGACTACGGCGCCCGGCCCCGCAAGCGCTGGCCCGCCAAACACGACGTGATCTTCTGGTACGCGCAGGACCCTGCGAGGTACGTGTTCCGCTACGACGACATCGACCGCGTGCCGTACCTCGCCCCCGGGCTCGTCGGACCGGAGAAGGCGGCGCGAGGCAAGACTCCCACAGACGTGTGGTGGCAGACGATCGTGAGCCCCACCGGCAGGGAGAGGACCGGCTACCCGACGCAGAAGCCGGTCAGGATCCTGGAGCGCATCGTGCGCGTGCACTCTGACCCTGGCGACCTGGTGATCGATCCTTTCGCGGGGAGCGGAACGACGGGAGAGGCCGCAGCGCGCCTCGGCAGGGACTACCTGCTGGTGGACCAGAACCCCGAGGCCGTGCACGTCATGGCCGAGCGGCTGGCCTGGGACGGGCCGCAGGTCGTGGACGGGTCCGGCACGGCCGGCTGAGGTCCACGGGGGCGGCCGCCGGAGCGACGCCGCCGGACGGCGACGGCGCCAGCATAGAAACGGGGCCGGCTCGCAGAGCCGGCCCCGGTGACGGTCTCAGCTGAAGCTCTCGAGTGAGATCACTCGGGGACGATCGCCTCGCTCGGGCAGGCGTCCACACAGGTGCCGCAGTCGTCGCACTTGTCCGGGTCGATGACGTAGATGTCGTCGCCCTCGGAGATCGCCTCGTTGGGGCACTCGTCGATGCAGGCGCCGCACGCAAGGCACTCGTCGGTGATCTTGTGGGCCATGTGGTGATGTCACCTCCTGTCGGCGCGCTGCAGACGCAGGACGCGCGGGATTCCAGCGACCATTTACAGGCATGGAGAGGCTGAAGTCAACCAGGCTCGGGGCAAGCCTCGGGCCGGACTCCCGCGAGCGGCGGGGCGCGCCGCGACACACCGGCCGCGAACGGTCGCGTCGGGGGCCGCCGAGCGGCCGCGTCAGGTTCCGCGGTCCCCCGGGAACAGCTCGGTGAGAGCCAGAGCCGCGGCGCCGATGAAGCCGGCGTCCGAGCCGAGCTCCGCCGGCATCACGCGTACGCGATCCCGAGCCGGCGGAAGCGCACGGGCGGCGAGGACGCGGCGGGCCGGCTCGAGAAGCAGCTCGCCCGCCGCCGCCGCGCCGCCGCCGATCACGAACAACTCCGGGTCGAAGATGTTGCTCAGCGTCACGAGCCCGGCACCGAGGTACTCACCCGTGCGTTCGAGCACCGCGACGGCGCCGGCGTCGCCGTCCAGCGCCAGTCTGGTCAGCACCCTGCTGTCCACGGTGCGACCGGCGGCGAGTTCGCGGCCCAGCGCCGACTCCGGCTCGAGCTCCGCCGCTGCCCGGGCGGCGGCGCCCATCGCCGGCCCCGACGCATACACCTCCAGGCACCCCCAGTTGGGACAGTTGGCGGGGCATTTGGGACCATTGATGTCGACGATGAGGTGGCCCAGCTCGGCGGCGGCTCCGCTCGCTCCCCGAACCGCGCGGCCGCCGCTGACGATGCCGCCGCCGACCCCGGTGCCGAGCGTGAGCATGATCATGTCGCTCGTACCGACGCCGGCCCCGTAGACCCACTCGCCGATGCCTGCCGCCGTGGCGTCGTTGTCGATCACGACGGGAACGTCGAAGCGCTCGCCGAGCAGGTCGCGCAGCGGGACGTCCGCAAGCGGCAGGTTAACGGACTCGACGATCCGGCCGGCGGCGAAGTCCACCATGGAGGCCACGCCCACCCCGATGCCCTCCACGTGGGCCGAGTCGTGCTCGAGGGTGGCGATGCAGTCCTCGATGCTGCGGAGGGTAGCCTCCGGAGAGCCGGTGTCCGTGGGCACGGTGAACCGGTCGAGGATCTCGGGCGTCTCCACCTCGGAGCTCGAGCGAGCGCCGGCTGCCGGTACGCGCCCTCGCAGCAGTGCCGCGGCCACCTTGGTACCGCCGATGTCGACGCCGATGACGATGCGTTCCGGGGCCATGACGTCCCCGAGCTTACCATGGTGTAGACTCGGGACTAGAGGATTCGCCCGCACACGGGCGTAGTCTGGGAGAACATCCGGCGCTCCCTGCCCCCCACCGCATGCACCACGACGTCGCGTGCGCACGCCGACGGGAGACGCCCACTGTATGGCAAGACGGGACGACGACAGAGAAGGGGCCAAGCCCTATAGGACCTACAAGGCCGGTCGGGGCCGGCGGAGCTCGCTCGACGACGAGCTGGCGGGCGCGCGCCCGGCGCGCTCGCGCCCGCCAGCCTCAGGCGACGGCGGCGGATGCTACCCGCGCCACACCGACAAGGCCTACCGCACGTACGGGCCGGCGGCCGGAGACGGAGGCAAGGCCCGCGCCGGAACGAAGAGCGCCGGCGCGAAGGGCGCCGGGGGCAGTCCCCGCCGCCGGCGCCGCTTCCGCTGGTGGCACGTGCCGGCGATCCTCGTGTCCGTGCTCGTCATCGCCGGCGTCGTCCTCACCGTGCTGGCCTGGCCCGGGTACCAGAAGTTCGACCGGGCCGTCGACAAGGCCAACAAACGCGTGGACAAGAAGACCCGCGCCCAGCTCGCGCCGGACGACGGGTGGATCTGGCGGAGCGGTACCACCATCGCCCTGTTCGGCCTCGACGAGGCCGGCCTCCCGGCGCATTCGGACACGGTCATGCTCATGCGCTTCGACCCGTCGTCGCGCTCCATCAACCAGCTCTCCATTCCGCGCGACATGCTCGTCAACGTGGACGGCTACGGTCAGCAGAAGCTCACGCAGGCCATGTGGTACGGCGGACCGTCGCTCGCCCTCAAGACCGTCACGGGCTTCACCGGCATCCCCGTCAACCACGTGATGGTCGTCGGATTCCAGGGCTTCCCCCGGCTGGTCAACGCGGTCGGCGGCATCGACATGTACGTGCCGCAGACGGTCAGCACCGGAGCGGGTCCCGGCATCCCGGGCTCCACGCAGCGGGTGGTCACGTTCGATAAGGGCATGCAGCACTTCGACGGCAAGGACGCCATGCTCTACGTGCGCATCCGCAAAGCGTACGCCGAGGGAGACTTCACGCGCGCCAGGCGCCAGCAGGCCTTCATCGACGCGCTGCAGAAGAAGATCGTCCAGCCGGGCAACATCACCAGACTGCCGGAGATCGGCAAGCGCTTCATGAGCGGGGTCTCCACCGACCTCACCACCAACCAGATCCTCGAACTGGCCTATCTCAAGTGGCGGGCCGACTCCGGCAGGAAGCTGGTCCTGAAGGGTGAGTTCGGCTGGCACGAGGGCCAGGCGGTCGTGCTCCCACCGAGCGACGCCGCCAGGCAGAAGGTGATCGACCGCTTCCTCGGGGAGTGACGCCGGCTCGGGTCTCCCCTCAGCGGCGAGCTCCAGATCGTTGCATCCCCTCCGGGTACCGGACCGCGACGAGCGCGAGGCCTCGGGCCGGCGCCGTCTGGCCCATGCGGCGGCGCTCGCCGGAGGCCAGCGCCGCCTTGAACGTGTCCAGGCCAATTCGTCCCTGTGCCACATCCACCATGGAGCCGACGGCGGTGCGCACCATGGTGTGCAGGAAGCTGCCGGCGGTGATGTCGAAACGCCAGCGACGGCCCTCGCCGTCCGGCGTCGGGCCGCCGTCCGTCCAGACCGCAGACGTCACCTCCCGCACGCACGTGTGATAGAGGTGCGCCGAAGGTGTCAAGGCGGCGAAGTCGCGGCGGCCCGGCAACAGGGCCGCGGCCGCCTGCAGCGCCGCCCCATCCACGGCGCCGCGCACCACCCACACGAAGGGGCGCTCCCGCACCGGCTTCACCGCCGTCGCCCAGAGGTCGTACCGGTAGCTGCGCGACGCCGCCTCCCGCGCGACGAACCCGGCTTCGGCAGGAGCCGCACGCAGCACGGCGACGTCCGGGGGCAGAAGCGCGTTGAGCGAGAGGCGGAGACGCTCCGGCGCGACGTCTGCGCGGCGTGTGATGAACGACACCACCTGCGCCCATGCGTGTACCCCGGCGTCCGTGCGCCCGGCAACGCTGAGACGGACGCGCTCGCGAAGCACGATGGCGAGCGCGTCCTCGAGCAGCCCTTCCACCGTGAGGTGGCCGGGCTGCTTCGCCCAGCCGCGGTACGCCGTGCCCTCGTACTGCAGGTCGAGACGCCAGGTGACGGAGGCGCCGGCCGTCATGCGTCACCACCCCTTCCGTGTGCCTGCGTCCGATGGTTCACCGCAGCTCCCTACACGAGCAGTCCGGCGGCGATGATCGCCGCCGTGACCGCGAGCAGCACTGCGTCGGGAGTCCCGGCGCGAAGCGGATGCAGACGGGTGCGCACGATTCCTGGCTGATAGCACCGTGCCTCCATGGCCAGGGCCAGTTCGTCCGCTCGCCGGAAGCTCAACACGAAGAGCGGCGTGAGCACAGGCACAAGCGCCTTTGCCCTCCTGATCGGTCCGCCGCTCCCGAACTCGGCGCCGCGGGCCCGCTGCGCCCGCATGATCTGGTCCAGCTCCACCAGCAGCGTCGGGATGAACCTGAGCGCGATGGTGACCATCAGCGCGAGCTCATCGGTGGGCACGCGCAGACGCCGCAGTGGGCGGCCGAGCCACGCCAGGCCGTCCGTGAGCGCCAGCGGCGCCGTGGTCAGCGTGAGTACCGAGCCGATCAAGACGAGCACCAGCAGGCGCAGGCTCAGGAAGGCCGCGAACTGCAGTCCCTCCCAGGAGAAGTCGAAGATCCACCAGCTGAAGAAGGGATCGCCGGGCGCGAACAGCAGTTGCGTGAGGAAGGTCAGGCCGATCAGCCAGAGCAGCGGCCTGAAGGCGCGCCAGAACCATGCGACGGGCACACCGCTCAGCACGTAGGCGATCACGCCGGCCGACGCGAACACGGCCAGGCCGGCGAACGAGTCGCGCAGGAACAGCGCGACGGCCAGCGCAGCCACCGCGACGAACTTCGCGCGTGCGTCCAGCCGATGGACGATCGAGTCGCCGGGGTAGTACTGCGCGATCGCCACCCTCATCGCAGCGCCTCCGCGGCCTCGGCGGCGGTCCGCGGCGCCTCCGCCGGATCCCGGCCCAGGCGCCGCCACAGCTCCACGAGGAACGGCTCGCGCAGCCTCCCTGCGGCACGCAGCGCACGGCCTGCCTCGCCGGCGTCCCAGGGGCCGGACGCGACCACGCGGCCGCCGTCGAGCACCAGCAGGTCGTCGCAGAGCGCCCACGCGAGATCGACGTCGTGAGTCGCCAGGACCAGCGTGACTCCGCCGGAGCGCAGGCGCGCGAGGATACGCACGAGCTCGCGCCGCGTGGCAGGGTCCAGGCTCACGAACGGTTCGTCCAGCAGCAGCAACCGCGGCCGCATCGCCAGCACCCCGGCGAGCGCCAGCCGCCGCTGCTCGCCGCCCGACAGTGCGTACGGGTGTCTGTCGGCGAACACCCCCGGCGGCAGGCCGACAAGCTCCATCGCCTCTCCGGCCGCCGCCTGCACCTCCTCCTCCGGCCACCCCAGGCGGCGCGGGCCGAAGGCGACGTCCTCTCGCGCCGACGTCGCGAACAGCTGCAGTTCCGGCGTCTGGAACACAAGGCCGACCTCGCGCCGAGCCGCGTCGTACCCCGGCGCATCCGGCCGCAATCCGTCCAACCACACGACTCCCGACTCGGGCGCGTCCAGTCCCTTGATCACCTGGAGCAGCGTCGACTTGCCCGAGCCCGACGGGCCGAGCAACGCCAGTGAGCGACCAGCGGCCAGCTCGAACGTGATCGCGCGCAGTGCCGGGATCTGCATGCGTGCCTCCACGTAGCTGAAGTCGAGCCCGTCGCAGCGCAACTGCATGCCGGGTGCGCCGACCCGCGCCGCCCGCGGCGGCCCAGCCTGCCCGTGCGTGGACCCTGCGCTCACGACGGGGCTCCGAGAGCCGCGACCAGAGCGTCCAGGGTGAGCGGCAGCGGATCGAGTGGCCGCCCCACTGCCGCGAGCTCGAGCGCCAGATCCCCGGCGGCGGGCAGCCCGAGGCCGAGTCGCCGCACAAGGCGCTCGTCCCCGAACAGGCCGCCCACGTCGCCCGCGTAGACCGCATCCCCCCCCTCGAGAGCTACCACACGGTCGGCGCCCACCACCTCGTCCATCTCCTGCGTGACGAAGACGATGGCGAGGCCGTCCTCCCTGAGAGCGGCGACCGCCTCCAGCACCTCCCGTCGTCCCGCCGGATCGAGCATCGCGGTAGGCTCATCCAGCACCAGCACGCGGCGCGGCACCGCCAGTACACCGGCCAGCGCCGTGCGCTGCTTCTGGCCGCCGGACAGCAGGTGCGGCTCGCGGTCGCGAAGGTCGGTGAGCCCGAACCGGGCAAGCATCTCGTCCACGCGAGCCCGCATCCGCTCCGGCGACCACGCCAGGTTCTCGAGACCGAAGGCGATGTCGTCCTCGACGCACTCCGCCACCAGCTGGTTCTCCGGGTTCTGGAACAGCACGCCGACCTCGCGCCGAGCAGCCGTCCGGCCCTCGTCGGTCAACAGGTCGTGTCCACAGGCCATGGCGAGTGTCGCCCGGGCAGGAGTCTCCAGGCCGCCCAGCAGGCGCGCGAGCGTGGACTTGCCCGAGCCGTTGGCTCCGACGACCGCCACGAACTCGGCGGACTCGACAGCGAGGTCGAGTCCGCCGAGAGCGTCGGTCGCAGCGCCCGGGTAGCGGTACCTCAGGCCGCGCACTTCGAGGACCGGGCCGGTGGCCCCGTGGGACAGCGAAGCCCCGGCGGCGACGCCTGCTTCAGGAGAGCCGGCCGCGCCGGCATCGTCCGGCGTGCCCGGCGTGGCGGCGGTGGGGTCGTGGGGAGGCTTCATGACCGCCGAAGCTTACCGTATCGGCCCTCGAGCGGGCGGACGAGCACATCACCGCGTGTGGCCGGGCGCCCCGAGCACGGCACTCAGCCCGGCACCTGGCGTTCGGCGGTGCCGCGCCGACCCGATCTCCGGAATGGCGAAGGGCGGGAGGCCCGTCGGCCCCCCGCCCTTCGCCCCATCGTCTGCAGCCGGCGGTCAGACCAGCTCGATGTACGCCTGCTCGCTGCCGTCGCCGGGGCGCGGCCCGATCTTGATGATGCGCGTGTAGCCGCCGTTGCGGTCCGCATACCGCGGCGCGACATCGTTGAACAGCTTGTAGACGATCTTCTTGTTCCGCAGCATGGCGATCGCCTGCCGGCGCGCGTGCACGTCGCCGCGCTTGCCGAGCGTGATCGCCTCCTCGACCATCGGACGTACTTCCTTCGCCCGCTGGACACCGGTCTTGACCTTCTCGTGCTCGAGGACCTGGCAGGCCAGGCCCGACAGCAGCGAGCGCCGCTGGTCGGGAGCCATATTGAACTTGCGGCCTGAGTTCTGATGGCGCATTACTCGTCACCCCGGAGAGAGAGCCCGCGCTCGGTGAGCTTGTCCTTGACCTCGTCGATGCTCTTCTTGCCGAAGTTGGGGATGTTGAGCAGCTCGGCCTCTGACTTCGAGACCAGGTCGCCGACGGTCTGGATACCTTCGCGCTTGAGGCAGTTGTACGAACGGACGCCGAGCTCGAGCTCTTCGATGAGCACGTCGTCCATGCCGCCGCCCGCAGGCGCCGCCGTGAGACCCTCGATGGGGAACTCGTCGGTGCTGCGCGTGCGGTCGGGGTCGGTGAAGATCGACATACGGTCGACGAGGATCTCGGCGGCCTCGCGGAGGGCCTCCTCCGGCATGAGCGAGCCGTTCGTCGTGATGTCGAGGATGAGCTTGTCGTAGTCGGTGCGCTGACCGACGCGCGCGCTCTCAACGTGATACGAGACGCGCTTGATGGGGCTGAAGATGGAGTCGATCGGGATGACCCCGATGACCGTCTCCGGCGTCTTGTTGCCCTC
>DAIQNY010000127.1:0-9874 GCA_036788155.1 Actinomycetota bacterium
CGGCATCGGTGAGCTTCGCGTCCGGATGGATGAGTGTGTACCGGGACAACGGCATCTCACCCTCGTTCACCACCCGCTCCACGACGGCGGCCGGCATGCCGTTCCAGTCCGAGAAGTTGAGGATCGCGCGACCATCGTCGACGTCTCGCTGAGTGAGCCAGGAGAACGGCGCGATGCTCGTCGCCCACCACCAGTCCGTCTCGTTGCTGTGGCAGTCGTAGCACGATACCCGGGCGATGGCTTCGGCCTGCGGGTCGGTCCACTGGAACGGGTTGCCCGCCGGTGGGTTCGTGTGGCTGCTGCGCCCGTACGGCACCAGCTGGATGAGAAGGAAGACTGCGACTGCGATCCCTGCGATCCAGAGCAGGGTCCTCTTCCACGACCTTCCGCGGGTGCCGGCCATGTGCCTTCCTCTCGTCCGCCTGCAGGTGTCCGCAGGATGGTACGCTTGGAGGAGGCCGGACAGGAGCCGTCGCCGTTGTGCGCCGACGGTCCTGCTTCTCATCGCCGGGTAGGTTCCACGTATCCATGACCCTGATGAGGAGGCCGTTCATGTTCGTTCGGATCGCACGGTTCGAGGGCGGCACGCCGTCCGAGATCGAGGCAGAGGGCACACGCATCCGACGGGACCTCGGCGGGACCGGCGGCACGCAGTCGCCGTCCGAGCTTCCGCCGGAGCTCACCCGGCTCGTGAGCAGGATCGAGATGCTGATCGATCGCGAGCTCGGCTCCGTCGCCATGCTCGTGTATGCGCAGACGGAGGACCAGATCCGGGAGATAGACCGGATCATGAACGACATGTCGCCGTCCAGCGCTGGGTGGGGCGAGCGTGTCTCTGTGGAGACGTACGAGGTGTTCCTCGACGAGTCGCCCGGGCTGGTCCAGGCGGCGTGAGGCGCGCGGCGGGGCGGGTGCGCTCCGGCGCCCGCCCCGCCCCGCCCCCAGTCCCGTTCGCACGTTCACGAGCGGGCGAGGTGTCAGTCTGCGAGCTCGGGCGCCGGCTGCCTCCCGCCGAGCAGGCCGCGCGCCGTGACGATCACCAGCGCGGCGATGATGAGCGCCATTCCCGCGGCCTCGCCTGCGGAGGGCCGCTCCCCCAACTGGATCCACGCCGTGGTGACGCCGATCACCGGCGTCGCCAGCGTGGCGATGCCGGCGGCGCCCGCCGGAAGGCGCCGGAGCGCGAACAGCCAGAGGAACCAGGCGAGCGCATTGCCGAGCGTGACGTTGTAGAGCAGCGCCAGGGCGAACTGCCAGGTCCACTCGGGCGAACCCTGCCAGGTGACCGCCGCGATGAGGACCAGCGGCAGCGAGCCGACGAGCATCTGCCACGTGGTGAGCGAGAGGATGTCGACCTCGTGCCGGACCTGCATGCGCTTGACGACCACGGCGCTGGCGGCCCAGCAGAACCCGCCGGCCACCGCCAGCGCGCTGCTCAACGTGCCCTGAAGCGACCACGGCTCGAGCACGAGCACCAGGCCGGCGAGGGCGAGCGCGACGGCGGCCCACTGGACGCCGCGAAGACGCTCGCCCAGAAAGGCCCATGCCAGGAGCAGGAGCCAGAAGGGCATCGTGTACGTGAGCACGCTGGTCTTGCCGGCGCCGCCGCTCTCGAGCGCCCACATGAGCAGGCCGACGAAGCCCGTGGTCTGCAGTACGCCGACGGCGACCGTCCAGCCGAGGGGCGGCGGGCGTAGGGGCCGCCGCAGGATGAGCAGCAGCAGGAAGAGGCTCAGCGCCCCCAGCAGCGTCCGCAGCGCCGAGAAGGTGAAGGGCTGGGCGTACTCCAGCCCGATCTTCATGACCACCCAGTTGTAGCCCCAGATCAGGGCGAGCAGAGCGAGCGCGAGGGCGCCGAGGTCGCGGGCGCGGCGGTCCACGCTACTTGCGGGGGAACGACGCTGCCGACCAGCCCACCGCGAGCACCACGATCACCGCCAGGCGGGCTGTGAAGGGCCAGTCCGTCTGCCACACGAGCAGCCCGATCATCCAGGGGAGAAGGAGGACCCAGACGACGACCTGCAGAGGCCACCAGAGATCGCCCACCCATCGCCAGATGTCGGTGAGCGTGTCCGGGGAGGTGAAGGCGAGGGCGATGAACGCGCCCCACACACCGACCATGAGGATGAAGAAGAGCCGCTTCATGGGCGAGAGCATAGCGCGCCGCGCCGTCGCGCGCCCGGGCGCGGCGCCACGAGGCCCTCGGCGTCACGCTCAGTCGATGACGGGGAGCAGGGCCGGCTCCTCTTCGCCGCCCGGCCCACCTCGGCGCCCGGACGTGAGGCCTGCCGCCGCCAAGGCGGCGAGGCCGCCGATGATCAGTGCCATGCCGGCGGCCTCGACGGGAGCCGGTGTCTCGTTGAGCTGGAGCCAGGCGGCGAGGACGCCGATGACCGGCACCGCAAGCGTCCCCATCCCGGCCGCGCCCGCCGGCAGCGAGCGGAGCGCGAAGAGCCACAGCGCCCAGCACACGGCGTTGGCGAGCAGGACCGAGTACAGCAGGCAGGCGACGAAGACGCCGGTCCAGTCCGGCGCTCCCTCCTGCACCAACAGCCCCGCCGCGAGCAGCGGGACGCAGCCGACCAGCAGTTGCCAGGCGGTGAGCCGGAGCGTCTCGCAGTGCGTACGGCGCTGCAGCAGTTTGACCAGGAGCGCCGCGGCCGCCCACGCGAGTCCGGCGGCGCAGGCGAGGACGCCGCTGAGCGCGCCGCCGATGTCCCATGGGCGTACGACGAGGACGAGGCCGGCGAACGCGAGCGCGACGGCCGGCCACTGCAGGCCGCGTAGCCGCTCGCCGAGGAACAGCCAGGCGAGGACCAGCAGCCAGAACGGCATGGTGTAGACGAGCACCGAGACCTTGCCGGCGCCTCCCACCACGAGCGCCGCTGTCGCCAGACCGTTGAACAGCGTGGTCTGCAGGAGGCCGATCGCGAGCGTCCAGCGGAGCGGCGGAGGCCGCAGAGGCCGGCGCGTGACGGCGAGTACGGCAAAGAGGCAGAGGGCGCCTAGGCCGGAGATGAGTCCCGCGAACGTGAAGGGCCCGGAGTAGCCGAGCGCCACTTTGCTCACGATCCAGCTGTAGCCCCACAAGGGGGCGATCGTGGCGAGTGCGAGGATCCCGAAGTCGCGGGCGCGTCTGGAGGTCGCGGCAGGCATGAGGCAATGCTAGCTGACGCGGGGTCTCTTCCGCCGCCCGGATTCGCTCGTCCGGCCGGCGCACCCCCCTTCCTGCGTTCCGCAATGCGGAACTGGAGTTCGCATCGTGGAACCGTCTGTGGGATAGTCGGAGGGCAGGACCAGCTCGAGGAGGCGTCACCGCATGGAGCAGCTCACGCATCACGACATCCTCTACGACGACTCGCCCATAGGGCCGTACCCCACGCATCTGATCAGGAGACGGGACGAGCCCACCAACCGTGTCCCGGGCCCGGTGGAGCGCAAGGACCAGCGCTCCAGTGTGTTCGCGCGCTCGCTGCTCGGTGAGTTCGGCGAGGAGCTCGAGCGGGAGTTCAAGCGGATGACGGTGCGCTACCCGATCGGCGGTGCGCTCGTGGACCTGCAGAACCGCATCAACCTGTATCCGCGGCGCGCCAACGAGGTGGCGGACAAGAGGGCGCCGATCCCGACGGACCCGCGCGTGCTCAGCCGGCACCTCAAGTGCCTGGGCCACTTCCTGGGGGCGGACATCGTCGGTATCGGCCGTCTGCCCCAGTCGGCCGTGTACTCGCACGATATGAAGGGCCGGGAGATCGACGCACCCTACACCTGGGCGGTCGCGCTCGTCGTCCGCAAGCACGAGCCCACCTTGTGCGCGTCCAACGGTTGGGAGGAGATCGTCGACCCGGCGAGCTTCCAGGCATACCAGCGCATCGCGCTGCAGACCGAAGTCATGGCCAACTACATCCGTCGCCTGGGCTGGAACGCCGTGGCCACCAACATGAACAGCTACGTGACGCTCATGCCGCAGATCGCTCTGGACTGCGGCATCGGCGAGGCTTCGCGCATGGGCATCGTCCTCAACCCGTTCCTGGGCGCCAACTTCAAGATCGCAGCCGTGCTCACGGACATGGAGCTGGAGGCCGACGGCTACGCCGACTTCGGCCTCCAGGAGTACTGCTCCTCCTGCACGATCTGTGCCGAGCAGTGTCCGTCGCACGCCATCACGCGCGGCAAGCAGACGCTCCACAACGGCTACTACACGTGGAAGCTGAACGACCGCGTGTGCAGCGACTTCGACATCCTGAACAAGGAAGGCTGCGTGTGCGGGCGGTGCACCAAGGTGTGCCCCTGGCACCGCCCGCACATGGACGCGCGCGACTTCGCCGAGTGGGACGGCGACCTCGCCTGGCTGCACGCCACGGTGGACGAGCAGCGCGCCCGCAACGAGGCCAACGGCTTCGTCGACCCGGCCGAGCGCACCCGCAAGTGGTGGTTCGCGCCTGACGAGGTCGACGGCGAGCTGGTCGTGCCCACGGGGCGCAACCCGCAGAAGCTCTGCCGCGAGTATCCGCTGCAGCGGTAGACGCGGGCAACGCGGGTCCCGCCGGCGAGGCCACTCGTGACGTTCGTGGGCGCGACCGGGGTCACGCGGGGTACAAGCTCAGCATCGCCCCTGCCGGGGGCGGCAGCGACGCGGGACGCTGACTCGCGAAGAAAGGTACGGACGATGATAGGCGCGATCATCCTCGGGCTGGTGGCCGGAGCCATCGCCCGGTTCCTCATCAAGGGCGACGCCCTGGAGCGCATGGGCGGGGTGCTCTCCTGGATCCTCACTCTGGTCCTCGGGCTCGTCGGCGCCTGGTTGGGGTGGTGGGTCTTCACCGGCCTGCTGGGCATCGGCGACGAGGACATGTTCGACCTGGGCGGCATCATCGGGGCGATCATCGGCGCCATCGTGGTGCTCGCCATGGTGACGTGGATCGCCAACCGGACCAGCCGGGCGTAGACGGGGGCTGGTCGGTGCGCCGCGCGTCGACTCCTTAGCCGGGCGCCGCACGGGTACATCCTCAGGCGGGGGGAGGGCCGCCGCGCGCCGCGGCGGAGGACCGCGGAGGACGTCATGGACGAGCCCGTACAGCGCCACTCCCTCTGGGTGGCCACCACCCCGGACTTCCCGGAGTACCCGCCGCTCGACGGCGACGCCACCTCTGACGTCCTCGTGATCGGCGGTGGCATGACCGGTCTGCAGACGGCGTACCTGCTCAAGCTCGCCGGCCTGTCGGTCATCCTCGTCGAGAGACGCCGTCTGGCGCGGGGCGTGAGCGGCCACACGACCGCGAAGATCACCGCGCTGCACGGCCTTGCGTATCACCACCTCACCCAGACCTTCAGCCGAGAGGCGGCGGAGGCCTACGCGGCCGCCAACACGGCGGCGCTCGACGACATCGTCGGCATCGTGCGCCGCGAGACCATCGACTGCGGCCTGGAACGCGACGCCGCCTGCACCTACGCGACCACGGACGACGAGCGCAGGCAGGTGGAACGCGAAGTCCGGGCGGCCCAGGACGCCGGCCTGGCGGCCGAGTTCCGCGACGGCCTGCCGCTCCCCTACGAGACGCTCGGCGGCGCCTGGCTGGACGGCCAGGCCTGCTTCCATCCTGTGCGCTACCTCAAGGCACTGGCAGAACTCGTGCACGGCGGCGGCTGCCGCGTGCACGAGATGACCACCGCGCTGGAGCTGGACGAGGACGCCGCGCGGGTCAAGACTGACCGCGGCGTGATCCAGGCGCAGTACGTGGTGGTGGCGACGCACGCGCCCGTCTTCGACCACGGCCCGCTGAGCATGCGCCTGATGGCGCGGCGCTCCTACGTGGTTGCTGCGCCGCTCCCCGATCCGCTCTCCGGCATGTACATCTCGGCCTCGGAGAACCACCACTCGGTGCGCACCCAGGAGATCGACGGGCAGCAGTGGACCATCACGAACGGCGAGCCGCACCGCACCGGCGAGGGCGGCGACGAGCGTGAACGGTACCTGAGCATCCAGGGCTGGACGGACGAACGCTTCGTGCTCCGGCCGCAGTACTACGACTGGGCCACCCAGGACATCTTCACCGTGGACGACCTGCCCTTCATCGGCCGGTACCGCAAGGATGACGCGCGCATCTTCACCGCCACCGGATTCAAGGGTTGGGGCATGGCGCACAGCATGGTTGCCGCGAGGGTCATCAGCGATGCGATCCAGCGCAAGGAGAACGACTGGGCGGGCCTGTACGACCCGTGGGATCGCTCGTTCACCAAGGGCGCCGGGGCTCTGCTCAGCCAGGCGGCCGAGAGCATCAAGGGGCTCGTCATCGACAAGCTGATCAGCGGCGACCCGGCCTGTACGCACATGGGGTGCACCACCAAGTGGAACGAGGCTGAGCGCAGCTGGGACTGCCCCTGTCACGGGTCACGCTTCGACGAGCGCGGCGAGGTGGTGCACGGGCCGGCTATCGCGCCGCTGAAGTCGCCCCCTCCCGCCGGCGACTGACGACGGAGCGCCGGTCAGGGACGAGCGCGCCTGAACACAGGCCCGGCGCCGATCCCGCGGCCGCGCCGCCGACGGCGCCCGCGTCACGTGGCCGGAGGCAGGGGTACCGCCGAGAGAAGGGGTCGGCGACGAGGAGTGCGTCGGTGGCCGAGGAGCATGCAGGGCTCGAGACGAGCGAGGACTTCCCGTTCGAGCGCCGCTGGCGGCGCCTCGAGCGCGCGGCGTGGGCCGTTGGGGCCGTGCTCATCCTCCTCGCCCTGCTCGGGCTCAGCGGCGCCGGTGGACCTCTCTCCCGGACGACCACCGGCGACGCGGGCTTACGCCTGGACTACCCGCGCGTGATGCGCCAGCAGACGCCGGAGCACCTGGTCGTGGAGCTCCGGCGGGTCACGCCGCCGGCGGCCGCGGTGTTCTTCGGGGGCCGCCTGCTCCGGGACGCCGAGATCCTCTCCCTGCAGCCGGAGCCGGACTCCGTGAGCTCCGACGGCGCCGGCACGACGTACAGGTTCAGGGTGTCCGCCCCTCGTCCCCTTCGAGTCATCCTCCGGTTCGAGCACCCATCCTGGGGGGTGGGTGACCTGGTGGCGCGCGGCGACGCCGGCGGCGCGACGGCCCGAGGGACAGTCCTCGTGATGCCGTGAGGAGAAGGAGGCGTCGTGGAGACAGTGCTCAGAGCCGCTGCGATCTACGTGATCCTGCTGGTGATCCTGCGGCTGGCCGGCAAACGCACCATGTCGGACATCACCGTGCTGGACTTCATCCTGCTGCTCATCATCGCGGAGGCAACGCAGCAAGCCATGATCGGCGACGACTTCTCGCTCACGAATGCGGCCGTCGTGATCCTGACCCTCGTCGGCATCGACATCGCGGTGAGCTGGCTCAAGCACACGAACAAGCGGGTGGAGAAGGTCATGGAGGGCACGCCCGTGGTGATCGTGGACAGGGGCGTGCCCCTCCGCGACCGCATGGACAGGGCGCGGGTCACGGACGACGACGTGCTCGAGGCCGGCCGGCGGTACCTGGGCCTCGAGCGCATGGATCAGGTCAAGTACGCCGTGCTGGAGCGCCACGGCGGCATCACGGTGGTGCCGTGGCGCGACCCGGAGGGCGTGCGGGATCGACCGCCGGACCGGTGACGGCGCTGGGGCACCGCCATCCCGGCAGCACGGCCGGCCCGGACGCCTCAGATGTCGAAGATGTCGCCGAGAAAGCTGGCCGGCGACTTCTTCTTGTGCTTGTGCCCGCCGTGCTTGCCGGAGTGCTCGTACGAGTGGCGGTCGTCGTGGTAGTCGCGGCGCGGCTCCTCCCGGCGCGGCTCGTCGCGGCCGCCGCGCCCCGGCCCATACTCCGCGCTGGTCCGCTCGACGATCTTGTCGAGCTCTCCGCGATCCAGCCAGACGCCGCGGCACTTGGGGCAGTAGTCGATCTCGATCCCCTGTCGCTCCGACATCTGCAGATCGACGTCACACACTGGGCATCTCATGGAGCTCCTCCTCGGTCGCCGGTCAGTGCCTCATTCCCATCTGCGGCTGCCGTCACTCACTCCCCTGCGAGCGCGCAGTGAGAAGCGTCCACGGGATGTGGCATGGCCACCACGAGCGGGGGTATTGAGTGTTCACAAGCACCTGACATGTACCGTCCCAGATCCAACTGGAGAGTCGATGAGTCGCTTCGACGATCACGTCATCCCCTACGAAGAGGTAGTACGCAGGCGCCGGGCGATAGAAGAGGCCCAGCGGGAGAAGGGCGTCATCCGCGAGGTCAAGATCAGTGACGCCATGAGCCACCTGCTCGACGAGGCTGCGGCGCCGAAGGAGGAAGGACCGACGCCGGCGCATCTTCGCGACATCGTGGAGCGGGACTTCCTCAAGCGCGAGGAGTCCCGTCTGGAAGGCGGGGCAGACGCGGCGAGCAAGGCGCGGCGGGAGTCCGCCGCCAACGGAGCCGAACCCGACCGGGATGCCGGTGCGGACCCGTCGCGGAGCGCCGAGCGCGAGGAGCCGCCCCGGCATTGACCGGGACCCGGCCGTCGAGCGAACGGATGGCTGCCCTGCCCAGCTGATCGCATCGCCCCTACAGGCTGATTGCATCCCTGTTCCGCCGTGACGCCGGCGGGCCCCTAAGTTTCGGGGCCCGCCGGCGTCTTCATGAGTGCAAGGCACCATGGCGTGAGCGAGGAGGAACCATGAAGTTCATCAAGGTCGTCGTGTTCGCGGGAGTGGCGCTGCTGCTCGGCAGCAGTGTCGCACTGGCGAGCGATCAGCTTTCGCAGCGGACCCGGGACCGCGACTGCACGCCGGTCGCCGCGCGGACCTGCACGCCGGCGCCCGACGCCACGTGTGACGGCGTACCGGACAGGAAGCGGGACCGCGACTGCACGCCGTTCGCCGCCGGGACCTGCACGCCGACCCCCAACGCCACGTGCGACGGCGTGCCCGACCGCGTGCGGGACCGCGATGGCGTGCCGACCGACGATGATGCGCCTTCGCACCAGGTACGGGATCGCGACAGGGACTGCGACGCGGCGGGCGACGGACGCCAGACCCGGGTGCGGGAGGGGCAGACCCAGACGCAGACTGGGGAGCAGGCGCAGGACGGGCAGCAGGGCCAGAACGGCCGGCCCGACGGAGACTGTGACGGATCCGGCCCCGGCAGTGGAGACTGTGACGGATCCGGTCCCGGTAGTGGAGACTGTGACGGATCGGGCCCCGGCGGTGGGGACTGTGACGGATCCGGCCCGGGCGGCGGCACCCGTGACGGATCCGGGGGCGGTCAGGGCGGCGCCGGCGGCGGGGGTAACGGCGGCCGCTCAGTCTGACGCGCCACTGGCGGGTCGCTCAGGACTGAGGGCTGAGTCCCGCCTCGCCGAGGCGGCGCCCGCGACCGCTCCCCGGCGGGACGCCGAGGAACGCGAACAGGGAGGCAATGAGCCCTGAGCGCTCGCGAAGCCGGCGACGGATGCGGCGGCGCAGGACCGAGAGGTCCTGCAGGTCCGCATCCGTCGCCGGCCTCCCTCCGAAGGTCACGGCTTGCACACGCCCAGGCAGGTCTCCCGCGTCCACGCCCAGGTGCTGCCGCAGCTGGTCGGCGGTCTCGTCGAGCGTCTGAGACGGTGCCACCGTGAACCCGTAGGCACGCAGGTCGTCGTAGAGGAGGCCGACGGAGACCTCGAGGCGCTGCTCAGGCGATCCGTGGCGAAGGCGCAGACGGCGGGAGATGGCGCGGTACGCAGGCCAGGCGAGCGGGAGCGCGAGCAGCACCAGCAGCCACGTGCGGCCGCCCTCAGGATCCGTGATCGCGGCGCCCGCTTCGGCGTCGTCGTCCGGCCCGCCCGGGTCGGCGACGCGCGCCTGACCGGCGCTCGCATCGTCGCCGGCGGGCGGCGGGGTGCTGCCGCGGGCCAGT
>DAIQNY010000128.1:0-9802 GCA_036788155.1 Actinomycetota bacterium
CGGCGCCGTTCTCGCCGGCCGCCGCGAGCTCCAGCGGGTCCAGCGGCATCCCCAGCTCGGCCAGCCGCTCGACGATGCGCGCGTTGCGCTCGTCGCGGTACGCGCGCAGCTCCGCCAGCTCTCGCTGGAGCTCGTCCGTGGGCATGCCGGCGAGGAAGTATCCGAGCATGTCCATGGTGACTCTGTCGTGCTCGAGGTTGATCTCCACGCCGGGGATGACGTCCACGCCGAGGCGCCCGCCGGCGGCGAGCGCCTCGGGCAGCCCGTCGACGGTGTCGTGGTCGGTGACGGCGATCGCCGTGAGGCCGATCGCCGCAGCCTCCTCGACCAGTTCCGTGGGCGTCTGCGATCCGTCCGAGTAGGTCGTGTGCGTGTGCAGGTCGATCACGTCTCTACCCTACCCCGCTCTGTCGCCGGACGTGCTGGGTGCGCCGCTCCGCTGGGTAAGATTCAAGCCGGAGGGCGCGCGACGGCGGACGTCGCGCGCCCGATCGGCAACGTCCCTCTCTGGAGGTCGCGATGCGCATCGGGATGATCGCGCCACCCTGGTTCCCCCTGCCGCCTCAGCGCTACGGCGGCATCGAGTTCGTCGTGAGCCTCCTCACGGAGGGACTGGTCGCGCGCGGTCATGACGTCACGCTGTTCGCGAGCGGCGACTCTGAGACGCGGGCGCGGCTGAGCTACATCTTCGCCCGCGCCCCGTTCGAGCAGATGGAGAACGGTCTCCATCTCGAGGTCATGCACAGTCTGGGTGCCTACCTGCGGGCGGACGAGTTCGACGTCATCCACGATCACGACGGCCTGGCCAGCCGCGCGATGGGCGCCCTCGTGCACCGTCTCACCGGCACCCCGGTGGTGGCGACGCTGCACGGCCCTGCCGATCCCATCACCCAGCAGTCGCTCGGATCCCTGCGTTCCGAGCTCAGGTTCATCGCCATCAGCGACTACCAGCGCCTGGGGTTCCCGGACCTCGACTTCGTCGGCACCATCCCCAACGCGATCGATGTCGAGCACATGCCATTCAGTCGTCAGAAGGACGACTACCTGCTCTTCATCGGCCGCATGACCCCGGACAAGGGCGCGCACACGGCGATCGAGGTGGCTCACCGGCTGGACCGGCGCCTCATCATGGGGGGCAAGGTCAATGAGGGGCCGGAGCACGAGTATTTCGAGGCGCAGATCGAGCCGCACCTGTCCGACAAGGTCCACTTCCGCGGCGAGGTGGACCATGAGACCAAGGCGCGGCTCTACCAGCAGGCTCGCTGCACGCTGTTCCCGATCCAGTGGCCGGAGCCGTTCGGCCTCGTGATGATCGAGTCGCTCGCCTGCGGCACCCCGGTGATCGCCATGCGCCAGGGTTCGGTGCCCGAGGTGATCGAGCACGGGCGCAACGGGTTCATCGTCGACACTGTCGATGAGATGGTGGAGGCGTTCGGCCGCATCGACGACATCGACCCGGCCGAGTGCAGAAGCTCCGTGGAGGAGCGGTTCGGGCACGACGCCTTCATCACGGCGCACGAGGAGGCGTACGCGCGGCTGCTCGGAGCGGCGGCCGCGCGATGAAGCGGGCCGGTCCTTGAGGCTCATCCCTTCCCGGCGGTAGGCTGGAGGCATGAGACTGCCGTACGACGACGTCCACCTCATCGCCGACCCCCTGTACGGGTATCTGCGCATCACGCTCTCCCGCGCCGGCGAGATCGCCGAGCCGGACGTGATCGACAACCCGTGGGTGCAGCGCCTCAAGCGTATCCATCAGCTGCAGAGCTCCTGGTGGGTGTTCCCCACGGCCGAGCACAGCCGTTTTGCGCACAGCCTCGGCACCATGCACCTCGCAGGGCAGCTGGCGCGGCAGGTCTACCCCACGCTCGCCGAGGTCGAGCCCGGCACCCCCTCCCTCGCGCTGGTGGAGGAGACGCTCCGCATGGCCGGTCTGCTGCACGACATCGGACACGGCCCGTTCAGCCACTTCTGCGACGAGGAGTACCTGCTGCCGGTGTTCGGGATCGATCACGAGCGGATCTCACAGCAGCTCATCGTGGGGGAGCTCGGACCCCTGCTCGCCGAGCTGCGGCGCAGCCCGTCGGGGCCGTTCGCCTCCGGCGAGGCCGTCGATCCCTGGCACGTGGCGTTCCTGGTGCGGGCGGAGGAGGGCGGCGGGGCCGAAGGCCCTCACGCCGCCGCCCCGTCAGCCGGCGGTCCCGGCTCGCAGCCGCCGGCCGACCCCATCCCGCGATGGGTGCGGCTGCTCCACCGCGCGCTCTCGGGTGCCGTCACCGTCGACAACCTCGACTACGTGCGACGCGACGCGCAGATGTGCGGCGTCGGGCTCGGTCCAATCGATATCGACCGACTCATCTATTACGCCTTCTGCACGGACGAGGGGCTCACGTTCCACAAGCGCGCGCTCAGCTCGCTCCGCGCCTTCCTGAACGCGCGGTTCTACATGTACGAGAACGTGTACTTCCACCGCGTCGGTCACGCCATCGATCTGCACCTGCACGAGATCTTCCGCCCCACGTTGGAGCTCGTCCTGCCGGCGAGCCCGCTGGAGGATCCCGGCGTCTATCGCCGCCTCACGGAATGGTCGCTGTTCACGACCGTGGAGTCCTGGCTGGACGAGCCGCTCCAGAGCGTGCGACGAGAGCTCGCCGAGGAGTGGCAGAGCATCATCCACCGGCACGTCAAGTACAGCATGGTGTACGAGCACCACGTGGAGCGGCAGCAGCCTCTGCCGGCCGCCCGGGACCTGACGCGCGAGGAGTTCCACGCCGCCATCGTGCGGAACCTCCCGCCCGGGTCGCGCGACGTGGAGTTCGTGGTGGACATCGCGTCCCAGGACCCGCGGCCGCTCAACCCGTTCCTGGGGCCCAAGCGGCTACCCGTCTACGATCCCGCGACCGACCGGATCGAGGAGCAGTTGCTCACGGGGATCCTCGAGTTCGTGCCGGCCAAGGCGCACCTGTACAGGGTGTTCGCGGTGGGCCGCGAGCACGAGCGCGAGCTCGCCCTCGCGGCCCAGGCGGCGCTCGGCGAGATCGAGCCGCAGAGCCTCACCAACCTCTGAGGCCGCTCCGGCGCCGGCCGGAGGTCAGCCGAACACGCGAACCACGAGCACAAGGAATACGGCTGCCATCACGGCGAGCACCACGAGCAGCGCGACGATGAGCGTGTTGAGAAAGCCGCCGTTCCGGCGTGCGGCGGCGCCTCGGCCGGGAGACGTGCGGGCCCTTGCCGCAGTCGTTGAGCGAGCCCGCGCCGCCGGGCGGCGGGCGCGGGCAGGCCGCTTGGGGCTTCGCTCCGTGCGACCGGCGTCACGAGGCGTGCGCCGCCGGTCCGGTCGCGCCGAGCGCGCGCTCACGAGTCGAGCGGGTGCGTCATGTCCTCCGGGCGCACCCACAGGTCGAACTCCTCGGCGCTGACGTACCCGAGGTCCACAGCCGCCTCGCGCAGCGTGACGCCCTCGCGGTGCGCCTTCTGGGCGATCTGCGCCGCCTTCTCGTAGCCGATGTGCGGCGTGAGCGCCGTCACCAGCATCAGGGACGCGTCGAGGTGCCGGCGGATCACCTCGCGGTCCGGCTCGATGCCGCGCGCGCAGAAGGTGTCGAACGCGCGCGCGGCCTCCCCCAGCAGCCGCGCCGACTGCAGCAGCGCGTGCAGCATCACCGGCTTGTAGACGTTGAGCTGGAAGTTGCCCTGCGAGCCGGCGAGGGCCACCGTGGCGTCGTTGCCGAACACGCGCACGGCGACCTGGGTGAGCGCCTCGGCCTGTGTGGGGTTGACCTTCCCGGGCATGATGCTGGATCCCGGCTCGTTCTCGGGTATGCGCAGCTCGCCGATGCCGTCGCGAGGTCCCGACGCGTACCAGCGAACGTCGTTGGCGAGCTTCATGAGCGCGCCGGCCAAGGTACGCAGCGCCGCGCTGGCGTTGACGACGGCGTCGTGCGCCGACAGCGCGGCGAAGAAGTTGCCGGCCGGGTGAAACGGCTTGCCGGTGAGCCGGCCGATGTGTGTAGCCGCCGTCTCGGCGAAGCGGGCGTCAGTGTTGAGGCCGGTGCCGACGGCCGTCCCGCCGAGCGCCAGCTCGTGCAGCCCCGGCAGCGTCCCCCGGACCGTCGCGAGGGCCTGGTCGAGCTGCGCCACCCACCCGGAGATCACCTGGCTCAGCGTCACCGGAGTGGCGTCCTGGAGATGCGTGCGTCCCACCATCACGACTCCCCGGAACTCGTCTGCCTTGGCGGCGAGCGTCTCCCGGAGCTCCAGGACCGCGGGGAGGAGCACATCCTCGAGTTCGGCGGCGGCGGCGATGTGCATCACCGTCGGGAAGGTGTCGTTGCTCGACTGTCCGAGATTGACGTCGTCGATGGCATGGATGGGCGTGCAGGCGCCGAGACCCGTGCCGGCTATCTCGTCGGCACGGTTGGCGATGACCTCGTTGGCGTTCATGTTGCTCTGCGTCCCGCTGCCGGTCTGGAAGACCACCAGCGGGAACTCATCGTCGAGCGCGCCGTCCATGACCTCGGCGGCGGCGCGCTGGATGAGCTCGGCCTTGTCCCGCGGCAGACGGCCGAGCTCCTCGTTGGCCCTCGCCGCGGCCAGCTTGAGCACGCCGAGGGCCCAGACGACGCGCCGCCCCCAGCGGAAGTCGTGCGTACCGATGGGGAAGTGCTCAAGGGAGCGCTGCGTCTGGGCGCCCCAGTACCGCTCGGCGGGGACGCGGACCTCACCCATGCTGTCGTGCTCGATACGCCAATCGTCGCTCATTGCTCTAAGACTACCCCCTCCGTCGGCGGGCGTGTCCAGTCGGGAAGAACGCTGGGGAGTATGCTGAACACGTCACCGGGCCCCGTGGAGCGGGCCCTCGCGGGAGGCGTCGATGAGCATCTTCACGCGGGCGTTCAACAAGCTCGGCGGCTACGACAGTCTGGCCGAGCGCTTCCCAGGCGGACCTGAGCCCCAAGGTCAGCGCTGGGACAGGCAGTGCGTCGAGTTCGGCGGGCGGATGCGCTACGACTGGTGCGTCACCGTCGTGGCCGCGCCGGACGGGCTCTGGGTGCAGGCGCGGCCCCCGGCGCAGGGCACGCAGGCGTCGATCCTCGTCCCTTGGACCGAGATCCGAGAGGCACGGCCTGTGAGGCTCTACTGGCGCAAGGCGGTCAGGCTCGTCTGCGGGGAGCCGGCGGCCGGCAGCATCACCCTGTGGCAGCCCGTGTGGGATGTGGCCGGATCACACTGGGAGGCGTGGCGGACCGGCGGGTAGAGACGCGCGCCGGGACCGGACGCACCGTCCTGACATGAGTCAAGGTCACAGTCGCTGTCGTCGTGGTATCACCGGACCATGCCTGAGAAGTCCGTGAGGTCGGCGCAGCGCCTGGCTCGAGAGGAGAAGACGATCGCCACGATGGTGGCGATGTACTGCCGCGCCCATCATGGGAGGCAGGCCTCGCACGACGGCGAGGGGTTGTGCGAGGAGTGCGCGGACCTGCTCGCGTACGCGCGTCGTCGCCTCGAGGCGTGCAGGTACGGGGCCCACAAGCCGACGTGCGCGCACTGCGAGACGCACTGCTACAAGCCGACGATGCGCGAGCGGGTGCGCGAGGTGATGCGCTACAGCGGTCCTCGCATGCTCCGGCGGCACCCGGTACTGGCCGTGGCGCATCTCGCCGACGGCCGCAGGACGCCGCGGCGTCCAGGGTCCGCAGGTCACCACCGCGGGACCACCGGAGGCCGCGAGGGACCGGGAGCGGCCTCGGGCTAGGAGACGATCCGCCCGCGGGCGTCGTCCTCCACGTGGTGCGGCCGCCCGTACCTCCTCGCGGCCAGGTAGTAGGCGAAGGCTCCGACCGGCATGGGCAGCCAGAACGAGACCAGGCGGTAGACGAGGGTCGCGAGCACGGCCTGATCTGCCGGGACGCCGGCGACGCCCAGCGTGCCGACCAGGCCGGCCTCGACGAAGCCGAGACCGCCGGGCGTGATGTGGACCATGCCGAGGAAGGCGGCGACCACGTAGGCGAGGAGCACGACCGACGCGCGGGGCTCGGCGCCCACCGCGGCGAGTGCGAAGAGGAGCGCCACGAGGTCGAGGAGCCAGTTCCCGGCGCTGTAGAGCAGCGCCTGCCACCAGCCGACGCCGAGGACCCGGCGGATGAGGTCGCGCTCGTCGACGAGACGCTCCGGGAGATCGGTCATCGGCCGGCGCCGGCGGAACAGCTGGTTGCGCGCCCTCTGCAGGACCCCGCCGACCCAGAGCAGCGGGCCGTTGGCGAACAGGAGGACCGCGCCGCCGGCGATGAGTCCGAGGCCCACGACGACGGCGATCGAGCCGACGCGGAAGAGGTTGCGCTCCACCGGGGCGCCCGTGATGAGGATTGAGACGATGCTGATGGCCGGCAGGCCGAGCAGGGTCGCCGTGGAGATCAGCGACACGGCCGTCACGCTGGTCGCCGCCCAGGTCGCGGTGACGCCTGCCTGACGCAGCATGTCGAACTGCAGCGCGCCGCCGGCCGCCGCGCCGCCCGGGACCAGACGGCTGAAGGCGTTGCCGGCCAGTTGGGCCGTGGCGATCGGGAACCACGGCTTCGCGTCGAGAGCCAGGCGCATCAGCGCCCACATGCAGGCGAAGCTGGCGATCTCGGCGAGCACGATGGGGACGCCCC
This sequence comes from Actinomycetota bacterium, assembly GCA_036788155.1. Lineage (GTDB taxonomy): Bacteria > Actinomycetota > Thermoleophilia > UBA2241 > UBA2241 > CAIXSE01. Next base: position 6,654 of record DAIQNY010000128.1, read on the forward strand.
ACAAGGGATGGACCATCCTCAACTGCGGGCCGGACGAGAACACGGCGGCGAGGCTCGGCCATACGACGTACAGGCCGAGCGCCGTCAGGCCCAGGATGACGGCGCGCTTGATCCACACGGCGTGGCCGGCGCGCTTGCCGGTGCTCGCCGGCCGCGCCGGCGTCTCGTCTGGCTGGGTCTGTGCCGTGGTCCCCCCTCGGCGTGGTGTCAGAGCACGTTGGAGAAGAGCCGGGCGGCCTGGTTGCGGAATCTCTTCAGGCCGCCGACCGCGTCCAGTTCCTCACGAGTCACCTCGCGGCAGTGCCGCATATCCTCGGTGAAGGCGTCGGCGACCTGCTGCGTGAATCCCTTGTCGAATACCCAGACCATGAGCTCCTTGTGCAGCTTGAGGCTGCGCTGGTCCATGTTCATGGTGCCCACGGCGCACACGCTGTGGTCCACCTGGATCGTCTTGGCATGAAGGAACCCGGCCTCGTACAGGAAGATGCGCGCTCCCGCGTCGATGAGCTTGCGGTAGTAGGTCTGGGCGGCCCAGAGGGCGATCGGCTTGTCGGGGATGCCCGTCATCATGAACCGAACGTCGACGCCGCTGAGGGCAGCGTTGATCATGACGTCGTAGATGCTGTAGTCGGGGATGAAGTACGGTGACTGGATCCACACCGACTCCTCGGCCTGCCCGATAGCCACCATGTGCGTGCGACGGGTCGCGCTCCAGGGGTCTTCGACCCCCTGCGCGGCCACCTCGACCAGCGTGCCGTCCGCCACCGCGTCGGGGTCGGCAGCCGGCATGTACTCCCCGGCGAACAGGTTCTCGCCGCCGTTCTTGCGCCTCTGCTCGTGCCAGCGCGACGCGAACAGCTTCTCGAGCGCGGCGACCGCCTGGCCGGTGAGGCGAAGGTGGGTGTCGCGCCAGGTGGCGAACCGCTCGCCGCCGTCGATGTACTCCTGCCCCACGTTCATCCCGCCCGTGTAGCCGATCTCGCCGTCGATGACGACGATCTTGCGATGGTTGCGGTAGTTGATGCGCAGGAGGTCGGTGACGTCGGCCTCCACCTGCGCGCCCGCGCGCTTGAGCTGCTTGAGCTCGCGCTTTCGGAAGGTGATGCAGCCCATCCAGTCGTACGTGATGCGGACCGCCACACCGGCCTCGAGACGGTCGAGGAGGATAGGCACCAGCTCTGCCGTGAGGCGGTCCTGTTCCCAGATGAAGTACTGCATGTGGATGAACCGCTGCGCGCCCGCGAGATCCTCCTTGAGGCGACGGAACTTGGCCGCGCCGTCGTTGTACAGCTCGAGCGACGACGCCGGCAGGATGCGGGCCACGTTCTCCTTGCTGATCGCCCTCGAGACTGGCTCGGCCACGGTATCGCCCCACTCCTCGTAGAACCGAGCCACGGCCTGCCCGTTGCGCCGGTAGACGGGCTCCATCTCGCGCTTCTCGGTCTGGCGCAGCTCGTCCACCCAGCCCTTGCGCCGTGCCACCACCTTCCAGTCCCGGCCGAAGAAGATGTAGAAGAACACGCCCACGAACGGCAGGAACAGCAGGATGAACAGCCACGCCAGCGTGATGGACGGCTCACGGTCGTCCATGATGAGCATGACGATGAGGACCGCCCAGTAGGCGTAGAACACCAGGTCGATCCAGGCAGGCAGGAAGGTCAGGACGACGGTCATGGCGGCACGCTATCCGACGGCGGCCTCCGTGTCATCTTCGGCCGCCGGGACACCTTGCCAGCTGGCGGCCCCCATCCCAAACGGCCCACGCGCCCTCCTTGCTCCGCTCGACACCCCTGCCGGGCACGGTGATTCCCTCGCCCGGGGAGCGTCCGACACCATGTATCGACGCTGCGCGACCGCGGCTGAAGCCGCGACGGGCCGTGCGGGAGGGGCAGGAGCAGTGTTCGTGAGGAGCAACGTCGGGGGGGGGCGAGCCTGGCGGAGAAAGCGGAAGCGACCGGCGGTGATAGGGTTCGTGTGTCGCAGGCGTTGCATCGTCGAGGCGAGAAGCGGCCGAGGGTCGCGAACGCGCTCAGGGGAGGCCGTGGGCAGGATCTGGAAATACAGGGAGCGGGACGACGTGGCGGACGGCGCCGGCTCGACCGACGCGCGGCTCGTCGACGGCCTGCGCCGCGGGGCGCCCGCGGCCTTCGCCGGACTCCACGAGCAGTACGCTGCCGGCATCTACAACCTCGCGCTTCGCGTGGTGAGGCACGCCCCCGATGCCGAGGACATCACCCAGGACGTCCTCATCCGAGCGTTCGAGCGGCTCCCCCGGGACCGCGAGGTGCTGCTCCGGCCCTGGCTCTACCGCTTGACGCTGAACCGCTGCTACGACTACCTGCGCGGGGCGGCGCGCCGGCCGGCGCCGGCCGCGCCGGGTCGCGACGTCCCCTCCCCCGACGACCCGTTCGAGCAGTCTGAACTGCAGCGGCTGCTCGAAGAGGCGCTCGGCGACTTGACGCGCCGGCAGCGAGCTGCGCTGCTGCTCAAGGACGTCCACGGCCTCTCGCTGGTCGAGGTCGGTGCGTGCCTCGAGATGACGCCCGGGTCTGTCGAGGTGTTGCTGGCACGGGCACGCAGGGCGTTCCGTGCCGCCTTCAAGGACCGGTGCCGCGCCGCCGGCCGCCCGCTGCCGAGCACAGCCGGCGGTCTCGCGGCGCTGCCGCTCGTGCCGTTGCCGCCGGCGCTGACCGTGCCGTCCCCGGCGTTCGCGCCGCCGGTCCCTTCGCCCCCCGTGCCGGCTCCTCCCGTGGCCTTCTTGCCGCCACTCACGGTCGCGGCCGGGAGCGGCATCGGCGCCACGCTCGGTCTGCCGTCGTCCGTCAAGACGGCGGTGCTGGTCGCGGCCGCGGCGGCGACGATGGGCACGGCGGAGGTCGCCGTCCACCAGGTCGATCAGCGTCCGCCGCGACCGGCCGCCGCCACAGTCGTCGCGGATGGAAGGGCGAGCGTCAAGCACGCCGTGCCACGTGCCGCCGCGGCGACGCCGTCCGCCGTGGCGTCGCCGCTTCCCACTGCCCCGTCCCAAGGTGTCACGCCAGAGCCGGTGATCACGGCGTCGCCCGACCCGGCCGGTGACGACGTTGCGACCACGCCGGCCGCGAGTCCGCTCGCCATCGCGACGCCGGCGGCCTCACCGCCGACGGCGT
>DAIQNY010000129.1:0-9777 GCA_036788155.1 Actinomycetota bacterium
CGAAGCCGCCGCACCGGGCGTGGGCAGCGGCGAGGCCGATACCGACGCCGGCGAGCAGACCGGCGCCACTCAGCCGCGGGACGATGAGCCCAGACCGCCGGAGCCGCCGGCCCCGCCGCCGCCGCCGGCCCCCCGCCCGCCCGGCTCCTGACGCGGGCGAGAGGGACGCGGCGACACGTCGGGAAGAGGCCGGGGGCGCGATCGCGCCCCCGGCCTCTCGTCGTCTTCTGCCCCGCACGGCGTGCTGCGGCTGGCCCCGTGCTTCCCCCGCCGGCGCGTCCGCGACGGAGCCTGCAGAGCATCGGTGCCGGGGTCGGCGCGGCCCGACGGCCCAGACGGTCTGCACGATCAGAGGGCTCGTTACAGACGCTGTCAAAAAGTAACTTGACCGTAGGGTTACTTGACGCACAAGCAGGGTACACCCTCCACAGGCGTCGCGGAGTCCCCAGGCCGCGGCGGCCTCGCCGGTCCCCGCCGGCGTTCCGCACCCGGAAGAGCTGGAGGCAACGATGAAGACCCGAAGCATCATCGCCATCGTGGTAGCGCTGATGGTGGTCCCGCTGGTGATCGCCGCGTGCGGCGACACCACCGAGGAGGCCGCGTCGCCGAGTCCCTCGCCGTCACCGTCCATGGCGCAGAAGGACATCGTGGACACCGCCGTCGAGGCCGGCAGCTTCACCACCCTCGTGACGGCCGTCCAGACCGCCGGCCTCGAGGAGACGTTGCGCGGAGAGGGCCCGTACACCGTGTTCGCGCCGACCGACGAGGCGTTCGCCGCGGTCCCGAAGGACACGCTCGACGGCCTGCTCGCCGACCCCGAGGGCGCGTTGACCGACGTGCTCACGTATCACGTCGTGTCCGGCAAGGTCATGTCCACGGACCTGAGCGACGGCATGCAGGCGGAGACCGTGAACGGCCAGCCGCTCGAGATCACCGTCGAAGAGGACGGCACAGTCATGGTGAACGGCGCCACCGTGGTGACGGCCGACATCGAGACTTCCAACGGTGTGATCCACGTCATCGACACCGTGCTCGTGCCCGAGGGCTGAGGGTCGAGCCAGAACCTGGACGGGGCTAGCGCTCCGCCTTCGCGCGCGTGTGGAGCAGGTGCGCCAGTTCGCGCCACACGCGCGGGTCCTCCTGACCCATCATCCAGGCGTACACGCCGTGGATGCGCGGATGCCGGGAGAGCAGCATGCGTACCTTGGCGCGCACTGCCGGCGCGTCGGGGAAGAAGGCCTCGACGCGCTCCCCGTCCCGCCGGTACGAAAGATACAGCTCACGGGACGCGGTGCGCGTCTCCCGCGGGTCGAGGTCCCGGCGGGCGGCGAGCACGTCGGTCCACACGAGGTCTGCCGTCGTGCCGTCGCGGCGCCATTCGCGCCCGTAGAACCCCAGACCCATGACGATGCGCTCCGCGGGCACCTGCGTCTCGGCGAACCGCAGCACCCGGTCCATCCAGTCGGGAGGAGAGAGGGGACCCGGACCGCTCCACGAGCCGGAGTAGTTGTACGTCATGATGCGGAACTGGTCGACGGCGCGACCCAGGCGCTTCCAGTCCTGGCTGCGCGGGCCGTCCCAGCCCCCCGGCTCGCTCACCTTGGGATAGACGTCGACGGCGATCAGCCGCCCGTCCGCGTGCAGGCGGCGCGCGAGCTGCTCCACGAACGCGGAGAACTCGTCCCGCCGTGAGGCCTTCACGGCCTCCCAGTCCACGTCCACGCCGGCGACGCCGTACTCGCGGCACCAGGCGGCGACGGCTTCGGCGTGCCGACGCCGGGAGGCGGCCGTCTCGAGGATCGCCGCAGAGATGGCCGGGTCGAACGTGTGCTGCGTCTCGTCGTAGTCGGTCAGCGTCACGAAGACGCGGCAGTCCTCGCGCCGCGCCGATGCGAGAAAGTCGCCGTCGAACCGCGGTGCGACGACGCTGCCGTCCGCCCGCGACTGAAGCCAGTCGAGGCTCACCTCGTCGAGCGCGCCGGCCTCGACTCCCGCCTCCAGCGATGCCTGGTCGCCGAAGGTCCAGGCGCCGACGAGGTAAGGCCCGTGCGGCCGGTGGCGGTCGCCCTGGTCGACCGCCGTCGCGACCGTGAAGGCGGCCGCGACCGCCACGATGCCGATGCCGATGATGACGAGGAGGGCCGGGAGGCGCCGCCGCGGCCGGCGCGGGCGGCGGCGCCCTGCACCGTCTGGGCGGCCCGTGCTGTCTGCGCGTGCAGGCATGCGTCCATGATGACGGGTGCCGGCGACTCGCGAAACCGGGCCGATTACGTCCCACCCCGCCGTGGGTATGGAGCGGACACACCGACAACCGGACCAGTGAGGTCACCGTGAAGGAGAAGCTCGGCTCCACCAACGCGCTCTACCCGCTCGTCACCGCCATCGTCGGAGCGACGGTGGACGGGACCCCGGACTTCGCGACCATCGCCCACGTCGGGATCGCCCACCTCAGGGGCATCACGCTCGGCATGGGCAACGTTCACCTGACCAACAAGGGCATCATCGAGAACAGGACGTTCAGCGTGAACCTGCCCTCGGAGGACATGGCTGCGGTCACCGACCACATCGGCATGGTCAGCGGCAAGAAGGAGGACAAGAGCCACCTCTTCGAGGTGTTCCACGGCGAGCTCGAGACTGCGCCCATGATCGAGGAGTGCAAGGTGACCATGGAGTGCAGGCTCATCGAGCACGTCAAGCTGCCCACCCACGATCTGTTCGTGGGCGAGGTCGTCGGGACCTATGCGGACGTCGACGTGCTCACCAACGGCATGATCGACATCGCCAAGCTCAGGCCGCTGCTCTTCGACATGGCAAGCAAGAAGTACTGGAGCCTGGGTGAGCCGGTGGCCAAGTGCTGGAGCGTCGGCAAGGAGTACGCGCCGCAGAGCGGCTCGCCGCAGAGCGGCTGAGGGCCGGCGGCGCCGCCCGCCCTCAGCGGCGCCATCGCCGCCGAGGCCGGCGCTCGAGGCGCCGCGCGGGTCAGTTGCTGGCGCCCAGATCCCGCTCGAGCTGTTCCTTGGCGTTCAGCATCTGCGTCTTGAACTCCGCCGGGTGCCGGATCTGCTTGAGGTCGTTGATGCCGGCCCCCGCCGCGGCCGTCAGCACGATGACGTCGCCGTAGTTCAGCATGCGGCCCAGGATCGACTGCTTGAGCACGATGTCGGTGAGCTTCTCGAGTGAGGAGTCGGCGACGCGCTTGCTGAGCACGCCGGTCGACTCGATGACGCGCCGGTTGGTGAGCACGTACACGTTCATCTTCCACGAGAGGAAGCCCCAGCCGATACGCCCGGCCGGGACGAGGAAGACGAGCAACAGATACCAGACCCAGCCGGCGTCCGGCAGCCACCACACCCTGAGCAGGATGACGAGAACGAGCACGGCGGCCGCGAAAAGGATCCACTTGATCATCTCGGCCACGAAGAAGACCCAGTGGTGGCGCTCCGTGTACAGGACCCTCTCGGCGGCGCCGAGCTGCTGTTCCACGTACTCAATGCTCACGTGCCCCCTCCTCACGGCCGCCCCCGGACCTGCCGTCGGCCTCGGTGTCCGGAGCACACTACCACGGCTATACTTGGCCCCGCAGTTCCAGCCACCGTGGGGGGTGTGCTCGTGTTCGTCCGTCCTTCCGTCCTCTTCGACTCTCGTCTCGCCGTGCGCTGCCGCCGGCTCGCGCGCGCCGCGCGCCGGCCGGCTCATGCACTGCCGGCGCTCCTGCTGCTCGCGTCAGTGCTCGGGGCGGCGGCGTGGCCGCCGCCGGCCGCCGCCGCACCGTCCATCAACTGCTACCGCGGTCTCGGCACCTGGGTCGACATGTGGGACGCCAAGGCCTACAACAATCCAGCCGCAGCCGTGAAGGACATGCGGGCGCGCGGCGTGCGCACGTTGTTCCTCGAGACGGCCAACTACCACACGCCGTCCGGCTCGGCGACCATTTACCGCCGCGCGGATGTCGCCCGTCTCATCGAGGAGGCCCACGCGCGCGGCATCAAGGTCGTCGCCTGGTACCTGCCCGGCTTCAAGGACATCGCCAAGGACTACCGCCGCAGCATGGCCGCCATCCGCTTCCGCACGCCGTCCGGCCAGCGGTTCGACTCGTTCACGCTCGATATCGAGGCCAGCATCGTCAAGAACGTGAGCCGCCGCACCGACCGCCTGCGCACGCTGTCCAAGCGCATCCGTGCCGCGGTGGGAAAGAACTACCCCCTCGGCGCTTGTACGCCGTCGCCCGCCGGCATGGCCATGCACACCAGCTACTGGCCCAACTTCCCGTTCAAGATGCTCGCCGGCATCTACGACGTGTTCGTGCCCATGGGGTACTACACGTACCACGGCGACGGGTACTCCAACGCCTACCGCGACACGCGCGACAACATCCGCATCATCCGCGCGAAGACCGGCCGTCCGGGAGTACCGATCCACGTGATCGCGGGTGAGAGTTCCAAGTCGTCCGGCAGCGAGACCACGGCCTACGTGCGCGCCCTTCGCGAGAACGGCGCCCTCGGGGGCAGCATGTACGACTGGCCGGGCACCAACGAGGCGAGCTGGCGTGCCCTGCGCAACGTGCGCGTCAACCCTCGCCAGTCGCCGCCGCTCCCCCGGACCCTGCCCTTCGCGGCGCCGCTGGGGTACTGCGCCGCCGACCGCAAGCATCCCAAAGAGGTCTTCTACCAGACCGGCGGGCAGAAGGGCGACCGCGTGCTGCGCTTCCGTCTGTACGACGCGCAGGAGGCGGAGGTCCGGCTCGTGGTGAACTGGAAGGACATGGGGCCGCTCGAGGCAGGGCCGGGCAAGAAGTGGAGCCCGTTCCGCACGGTCACCATCCCGGGTGCGATGCTCAAGACGAAGGCGCGCAACGTGATCGGCTTCGTGGCCCGCGGTCAGTATCCGAAGTGGCAGCGCTGGGGCGTGCGCGACGTGACGATCGCCGCGCCCTGAGCGGCGCCGCGAGCGGCGGAGCCGGCGTTCGGCTCTGGTAAGCTGCGGCCGTGGGCGTCTCACCGTCAGCCGGAGCTTCCCCGAGGGACCGCATCCTGGTCGTTGAGGGCGACATCACGCGTCTCGACGTGGATGCCGTGGTCAACGCCGCCAACACCTCGCTGCTGGGCGGCGGCGGCGTGGACGGCGCCATCCACCGCGCCGCCGGACGAGGGCTCCTTACCGAGTGCCGGACGCTCGGCGGCTGCCCGACGGGGCAGGCGCGCATCACGCGAGGGTACGAGCTCCCTGCGCGGCACGTCATCCACACGGTCGGCCCGGTGTGGCACGGCGGACACAGCGGCGAACCGGCCCTGCTGCGCTCCTGCTACACGGAGTCCTTGCGCCTGGCGTCCGAGCACCGCCTCGAGAGCGTCGCGTTTCCCGGCATCTCCACGGGTGTATACGGCTATCCCAAGGCGGAGGCGTGCGACGTCGCCGTGGGCGCCGTCGTGGAGTGGCTCGCGGCGCACGAGGCGCCGCGGACGGTCACGTTCTGCTGCTTCTCCGCCGCGGACGCGGCGCTTTGCCGGGCGCGGCTCGGCCTGACGAGCTAGCCGCGCCCCCTCGCGCTGTCGCGCCGGCCGTTCCTCCCGCCGCGCGCCGGCCCCGTGCGGCCTCAGGACCCACACCATCGATCGGCTGCGCCACAGGGCGGACGGCCGCTGCCCGGGCGGAACAGTCGGCAACCCCAGCGCCGACCCTCCGGGTACAGGTTCGGTGAGGCCGTTCTGCACGCGCGTGCGCCGGGCGGTCTCCGAGGACACAGGCGGAGACAAGCGACGGGACCGGTCGTTGCGGAAAGGCCAGGTTCACCATGGGTTTCGGGCACACAACCAGCAGGCTTCGAGGGGGCGGAGCGCGAGGGAGCGGACTGAGCGTGGGCCGACGGTCCTTCAGCGCCCGGATGGTGCTGCTCCTGGCGCTGCTCGCCCTCGCCCTGGTCGTCGTCGCGGCCGGGTGCGGCGACGACGGCGACGACGCCGCCGGTGACGGTTCGCCGACGGCCACCGGCTCTCCCGCCGAGTTCGATCTGAACGCCATCGAGGCCGACCCGGCGCTCCAGGACATGCTCCCGGAGGGCATGGACCGCATCCGGGTCGCCAGCGACATCCCGTACCCGCCGTGGGAGTACTACGACCCGCCGAACAGCGACCAGCCGGCCGGGTTCGACTACGACGTGTCCCAGGCGCTGGGCAGGAAGATCGGCGTGCCGGTGTCGTTCACAGACGTTCCGTTCGACGGCATCATCCTGAACATCAAGGGCGGCAGGAACGACATGATCATGTCCGCCATGTACGACAACGCCGAGCGCCAGGCGGAGGGCATCTCCTTCGTCAACTACGCCTACGACGGCACCTCGATCCTCACGCTCAAGGGCAATCCGGAGGGCTTGAGCAACCTCGAGAGCCTGGCGGGAAGGACCGTGGCGTGCCAGAACGGCACCACGCAGCAGGCGCTGCTCCAGCGCGTCAACCGGGACTTCGAGGACCAGGGGCTCGAGCCGATGCGGGTGCTCACGTTCCCTGACCAGCCGGCGGCACTGCTGGCGCTGCGCAGCGGGCGGGCCGTGGCCGACGTGACCGACCATTCCACGGCGGCCTGGATCGCCCAGACGACCGACGACGGCGAAGCCTTCGAAGTGATCGAGGATCCCGAGGCGCCGCAGGGGTACGAGCCGCAGATCATGGGCATCGGCATCGTTGAGGGGGAGCAGGAGCTGATCGAGACGGTGCGACAGGCTCTGCAGGCGCTCATCGACGAGGGTCACTATCAGCAGATCGTCGACAAGTACGGGCTCATCCCGGTCGAGTCGGCCGAGGTGAACCTGGGAGGCCAGACGCCGGTCCCGGTGCCGTCCCCGGCGGAATGAGCAGGGACGCGGCCTCACCAGCCTGAGGAGACGACACCGTGGCGACCGAGGCGGATCACGGGAGGAGGGCGGCCGGCGGCCCGGCCGAAGGCGAGGCCGCCGGCCGCCCGGAAGCGATCAGGGCCGTCCCCGTGCGGCACTGGGGACGCTGGATCAGCGCCGCCGTCGTCCTGTACCTCCTGGCGGCGCTGCTCTACTCCTTCATCCGCAGCCCCAACATCGACTGGCCGACGGTGTGGGAGTACATGTTCAAGCCGCTGACCCTGTACGGCCTGCTCCGCACCATCGAGCTCACCTTCCTCTGCATGGCGGTCGGCGCCGTCGGCGGGGTGGTGCTGGCGGTCATGCGGCTGAGCGACAACCCGGTGCTCAGCTGGATCTCCTGGGGCTATATCTGGTTCTTCCGCGGCACCCCCGTGTTCGTCCAGATCATCCTGTGGGCCAACATCGGCGTGCTCTGGACGCAGTTCTATCTCGGCCTGCCGTTCACCGGCCTCGAGTTCGCCTCGGTGGACAGCGGGAGGCTCGTCAACAACCTCTTCGTGGTGGCAGTTCTCGCGCTCGGCCTGAACGAGGCGGCGTATGCCGCGGAGCTGGTGCGGGCCGGCATCATCTCCGTGGATGCCGGCCAGAAGGAGGCGGCATCGTCTTTGGGCATGTCCCCGACCCTCACCATGCGCCGCATCGTCCTGCCGCAGGCCATGCGCGTCATCATCCCGACCATGGGCAACGAGACGATCAGCATGCTCAAGACGACGTCGCTGCTCGCCGTGATCGGCGGTGGGGTCGAGATGTTCGGGCGCCTGCAGCAGGTGTACGCGCAGACCTTCCAGATCATGCCGCTCCTCGTCGTGGCCTCGATCTGGTACCTGGTCGTGACATCGCTGCTCACCCTCGGCCAGGCCAGGCTCGAGGCGTACTTCGGCCGCGGCTTCGGCGAGAAGGAGGCGGAAGCCGCGGAGCGGCGCGCGGCCAAGAGGGCGCTGCGGGACAGCGCCATGGAGGCCTCGGGCGGGGCCGGCGCCGCCACGGGCGGCCCTGGCGACACGCCGTCTCAGGGAGGCAGAGGAGCCAGATGAGCGACGACGACCGCAGGTACGAGGAGGACGTCGCCCCGGCCGGCGAGATCGCCGCTCCCGGCTCCGGTCACCTCGTCCAGGTGACGGACGCCGACACCGGGGGGCAGCCGATGGTGAAGGCCGAGCAGGTCTGGAAGAGCTTCGGCCGGCTGGACGTGCTCAAGGGGGTCGACTTCGAAGTCCAGCCGCGGCAGACCCTGGTGCTGCTCGGCCCGTCGGGCGGCGGCAAATCGACGCTGCTGCGCTGCATCAACCACCTCGAGAAGATCGACGCCGGCCGGCTGTACGTCGCCGGCGAGCTCATGGGCTACCAGGAGCGCGGCAAGGTGCTGCACGAGATGAAGGCGCGCGACGTGGCGCGCCAGCGCAGCTCCATCGGCATGGTCTTCCAGCGCTTCAACCTCTTCCCTCACAAGACGGCGATCGAGAACGTCATGGAGGCCCCGCTGATGGTCCACCACCTGTCGAAGCGGCAGGCGGAGGCGGAGGCGGTGGAACTCCTGCGCCGGGTAGGCCTGGGAGAGAAGCTCGACACCTATCCGGCGCAGCTCAGCGGCGGGCAGCAGCAGCGCGTGGCGATCGCCCGCGCTCTGGCCATGAAGCCCAAGCTGATGCTCTTCGACGAGCCCACCAGCGCGCTGGACCCGGAACTGGTGGGCGAGGTGCTGGACGTGATGAAGCAGCTCGCCGAGGACGGGATGACGATGGTCGTCGTCACGCACGAGATGGGCTTCGCCAAGGAGGTCGCCGACGGCGTGGCTCTCATGGACGGCGGCGTGATCGTGGAGCAGGGGCCGCCCGAAGAGGTGCTCGAGCACCCGCGCGAGGAGCGGACGAAGCTGTTCCTGAGCAAGGTGCTGTCGTAGGCGGGAGGCCGGCGGCCGGCGTGCGAGCGGGCGCAGAACCTCGGAGATGACGTAGTCTCTGAACGGCGCGCCGTCCCGGTGCGTCATCTTGTCCGACGAGAGCGAGAGGCGGGAGGCGGCTGTGGCCGGCGCCAGGTGGAGTGACTTCGGGAGCATCTGGAAGACCATCCGGGAGGTGGACATCTCCGCCATCCGGGCCGAAGCCGGGCACGACGTGGTGATCGCCTGCGTGGGTGACCGCGAAGCTCTGGGACGGATGCACGACCTGCTGCAACTGGGACCCGATCAGTATCCGTCCCCCTATTCGGCGCTCGGCCTGGTGCCGCTCGAGCAGGTCCACGCCCGCGAGCGGCTCATCAGCGAGGCCGACCTGCTCGTCGTGGCGCTGCACGCCGAGGTCACACTGGACGCGGCGGAGCTGGCCGGGCTCGAGCTGCTGGAGACGCTCTCGCCGCGCCGCCGCCTGCTCGTGCTGGTGGGGGAGCCGGCGGCTACGGCGAGGAGCGTGCTGCGCAGGCTGGACCAGGGGAGCACGCTCGTCCTGCGGCCGCGAGCCGCGGACGCCGGCGACCGGCTCGCGGCGGCGGTCCTCGACGCGCTGCCGGCAAGCCGGCAGCTCGCGGCGACGCGCCGCTTGCCCGGCCTGCGCCCGCACTACGCGCATCGCCTGACGAACGAGGTCTCGCTGTCCAACGGCGCCTTCGTGGTCGCCTCCGGCCTGCCCTCGCTGGTGCCGGCGCTGGGCATCCCGATCGCGGCCGCGGACACCCTCGTGCTCACCAAGAACCAGGCGCTCATGGTCTACCGGCTCGCGCTCGCCTTCGGGGCGCCGCCCGAGTTCCAGAAGCGCATGCTCGAGATCACGCCGGTGATCGGCGCCGCGGTGATGTGGCGGCAGGTGGCAGGTGGGCTCGTGGGGCTCATCCCCGGGTACGGCATCGTCCCCAAGACCGTGGTGGCCTTCGCCGGCACGTGGATCACCGGG
>DAIQNY010000130.1:0-9766 GCA_036788155.1 Actinomycetota bacterium
CGCCGGCGTGTGGCAGGCCGGCGGCCGCGAGGATCAGCGCGCCGCCGATCACGAGCGCGGCGACAACGGCGAGCGCGGCGGCAAGGCCGCCGCGCAGCACGGCCACCGGAAGGAGCGTCAGCAGCGGCGGCACGAGCACCGCGATCGTGAGCGCGGCGCGCAGGCGTGGCCTGCGGACGCAGAGCGCCGCGACCGCCAGCAGCGCCGCCGGCGTGAGCACCGTCCACCAGAAGAGGGAGGCAATGGTCCAGGCTGCGAACGAACCGGCGGAGATGTCGATCGGCATTGGCTCAGTGTACCCGCGCCGGCGGCCGTGGTGACGGAGTGAGTTCCGTGGAATGGTTGTACGGCCGCAACGTCGTCAGAGCCGCCCTCGGGGAGGGGTCGCGGCGCCGCGCCCACAAGCTGGCGGTCACGCCGCCGGCGCTGGACGTCGTGGCCGACGTCGTGCCCGAGGACCTGCCCGTGGACACCGTGAGCGCACGCCAGCTCGACGACCTGTTGGGCACGCGCGAACACCAGGGCGTGGCCTTGCAGGTCGCTGGCTACCCCTACGCCGATCCCGACCGGCTCCTGCAGACCGACGTGCTGGTCGTGCTCGACGAAGTCACCGACCCGCACAACCTCGGAGCCGTGGCGCGCAGCGCTCTCGCAGCGGGTGCGGGCGGACTGGTCGTGCCCAGGCACCGGTCCGCGCACGTCACGCCGGCCGCCGTCAAGGCGTCGGCCGGCACGCTCGAATACCTGCCCGTTGCCCAGGTGACCAACGTGGTCGCCTTTCTGCACAAGGCGCGGCAGGCCGGCTTCTGGATCTACGGCGCCGCCGGCGGGGCGGATGCGTCGTATCTGCAGACCGACCTCACGGGGAGAATCGTGCTTGTTGCGGGCGCCGAGGGCCGCGGCTTGAGGCCGCTCGTGGCACGCACCTGCGACGCGCTGCTCTCCATCCCGATGGATCCTCCCGTGGAGAGCCTCAACGTCAGCGTTGCCGCCGCGCTGCTCCTGTACGAGGCGCGGCGGCAGCGGGAGGCGCAGGGGCGGCGCGAGCCGAACGAGGCGCGCCGCACAGAGCACGGGGCGCGCCGCCCCGCCGGCGAGCGGCGCCGCGGGGAGCAGCGCCCGGCCCGGTGAGCCGCACCGTCTACATCGTCGACGGCTACAACGTGCTGCACGCCCTGTTCCGCGGCGCCGACAAGGAGGAGATCTTCGCGCGCCGCGATTGGCTCGCCGACCGGCTCGCGGGCTTCGTCGCCCTGCGTGACGCGCAGGCCGTGCTGGTCTTCGACGGCCGGGGCCCGGAGAGCACGAGCACCCGGCCCATCAGGGGCGCTGAGGTCGAGGTGGTGTTCGCCGGCGGGCGCTTCACCGCGGACACGCTCATCGCCCGCCGCATCGCCGGCCAACCGGCCGACGCCCGGGTGGTCGTGGTCTCCGCCGACCAGGAGGTACAGCGCACGGCGTCGAGAGCCGGCGTCAGTCGCATGACGCCGTCGGAGTTCGAGCGCGAGCTCGCCGCCGACGACCGCCGTCATCGGCAGGCTCTTGACTCTGCCTCAGACTCCACTAGAATGCCCTCTAGGCTTGAGGATAAAGTTGACCCTGAGACTTTAAGGCGTCTCGAGGAGCTGCGCCACAAGCCGGAGTAGTCGCTCCGGAGGGCAAAAACGCGGAGCTAGCAGGGGCAATCACCAGCGGAGGTGGGTTCACGATGGCACGCCAGGCTGACCACAGCCGCGGTGCAGGGTCCTCGCACAACCCTCAACTCTTCAGCGAGAGTTCGGACTTCGCGCTCGTACAGGCGTACCGTCGGGGGAGCCAGGCCGCGTTGCACGCGCTCATCGTCCGCTATCACCAGTTCGTCCGTCTCAAGGCGAGCTCGTACTTCCTGGCGGGCGGCGACGCTGAGGACCTCATCCAGGAGGGTCTGCTCGGCCTGTACAAGGCAGTTCGTGACTACCGCGACGATCGACAGGCGAGCTTCCGCAGCTTCGCGGAGCTGTGCATCACCCGCCAGATCATCACTGCCATCAAGACGGCCACGCGGCAGAAGCACGTACCGCTCAACGGCTACCTCTCGTTCAGCCAGTCGCCCAACGATTCGTCTGACGACGGCGACTGCTCCCTGGCGGACGTCCTGCCGGGTCCCACGACGCACGATCCGGTCAACCAGGTCATCAGCTCGGAGGAGGTCGACAGTCTCACCACCTGCCTCACGAGCATGCTGTCCGACCTGGAGGGCAAGGTGCTGCGCCTCTACCTGCAGGGCCTGAGCTACGAGCGCATCGCCGGCGAGCTCGGCTGTGACTGCAAGACGGTAGACAACGCACTGCAGCGCATCAAGCGCAAGGTCGACCTGCACCTGGAGGGCCGCCGGGTCCCCTCCTGAGTCCGCAGGCGGAGTGCGAAGACACACGCGCGAAGGGCGGGGCTGCCTGTGAGGCAGCCCCGCCCTTCGCAGTCTCCTTCCCCGTATGGGCTCAGAAGGTCATGAGGCTCACGTCGTGGCCCTGCGACTGCACGAGCAGCTTGAAGTCGTGCGGGTTGCTCGCCACCTGGGCCGCGTCAGCGAGCGTGATCAGCCCGTCCTCGTACAGGCTCAACAGGGCCTGGTCGAACGTCTGCATGCCGTAGAAGTCGCCCTCCCGGATGGCGTCGCCGATGAGGCTCGCCTGATCCGGGTCGAGGATGAAGTCGCGGATGCGGTTGGTGCACACCATGATCTCGATCGCCGGCACGCGGCCCTGCCCGTCGGCGCGCACGAGCAGCCGCTGGCTGATGATGCCCTTAAGCGTGCCGGCGAGCATGATGCGCACCTGCTTCTGCTGGTGCAGCGGGAAGAAGTCGATGATGCGGTTGATCGTCTCGGTCGCATCGATGGTGTGCAGCGTGCTCATCACGAAATGGCCCGTCTGTGCGGCCGTGAGCGCGGCGGACACGGTCTCCGGATCGCGCATCTCGCCGATCAGGATGTCGTCGGGATCCTGGCGCAGCACGTACTTGAGCGCCGATGCGTAGCTGTCCGTGTCGAGACCGATCTCACGCTGGTTGATGATCGACTTCTTGTCCTTGTGGAGGACTTCGATAGGGTCCTCGACGGTGACGATGTGGCGCCGCATCGTCGCGTTGATGTGGTCGATCATCGCTGCCAGCGTGGTGGTCTTGCCGGAGCCGGTGGTACCGGTGACGAGGACGAGGCCTCGGGGCTCCAGCGCCAGTCGCTTGATGATCTCCGGCAGGTGCAGTTCCTCGAACGTCGGGATCTTGGTCGTCACCTGGCGCATCGCCACGCTGATGCTTCCGCGCTGCCGGAACACGTTGACGCGGAAACGTCCCAGGTTGGCGGCCGAGTAGGCGAAGTCGATCTCGTTGTGCTCGCTGAACCGGCGGATCTGCTTGTCGGTCATGATGGACGCCGCCACGTCCTTGGTGTCTTCGGGGGTGAGAGACGGCTCGTCGAGGAGCACCAGCTCGCCGTCCACCCGGATGACCGGCGGGCTTCCCGCCTTGATGTGGAGATCCGACGCGTTGCGCGCCATCATCTCGCTGAGCAGATCGTCGATCGGTTTCATCACCAGCCTCAGTCGCTCGGGTTCTCTCTCTCCGTGTCCTAGTTCGGCAGAACCACGGAAAAGCTTACCTTCTCGAGGGCAGGAGTCGTGAATGGGCAGGCGCGCGAGCCTGAGGAGACGGCGCCTGCAGGCCGGTCTGCGACGCCGGCGCGAGCTCGAGGCTCAGGGCAGTGCGACGCGGATCATGTTGTCGCGGATCTCCCAGCCGGCGCCCGGGCGCGAGGTGCGCACCAGCGCCTCAAGATCCTCGAGCGACGGCGTGTCGCCCTCTGCCCGTCTGAAGATGCCGACGTCGTCGATAAGGACCACGTCGCCACCGACGTCGTGGTCGAGGATGGCGCGAAGCTCCTCCCGAATGGGGACGTCCTTCGCGCCGCGCGCCATGGCGCCGCCTCCGTAGTGGCTGTCCAGCCAGAACACGCAGCGGCGGTCAAGGCGGCGCAGCAGGCGCGGCAACTCCTGCCCGCTGTCGCCGCGGATCAGATGGACGCGCCGGCGGCCGAGAAAGCGCAGCCGGGCGAGCAGCCAGAACTCCCTGCTGAGCTCTATCGAGTAGACCTCATCGAAGTACGGCAGCATCGCCGCGACCATGTCCCCGTGCAGCGTGCCCGTCTCCACCAGCGTGTGGATGGAGGCCGCGCGTGCGGCGTCTCGCACGGCCGACTGCTTCACCACATGCGGCGGGGGGCCGGCCCGGCCTCCGGCGGCGTACTCACGCTCGAGACGCCTGGCCCGCGCCAGTTCCTCGTCGCGCGCGAGCCAGTCACGCCGCAGCGTGCGCGCCACGAGGCGCGCGTCGCGGCGCAGGACGCGCGCCCACACCGGGATCCTCCGGGCCGGGGACCATCGATGCGGCGCGGCGTGCGTGGCCGTCGCCTCACTGCGGGCAGGCGCCTCCATAGGTGGGTCCTGCCCGTTCCACCGGCCGCCGTGCGCCGCGGCGTCGACGTCGGGGAGCCGTGCGGCGCAGGCAAGCCCGGGACGCGCGAAGGGCCCGGCGGCTCACGCCGCCGGGCCCTTCGCGCATGAGTCCGGGGAGGTGTGCACGGCGGCTAGAGGCGGCCGCCGATCCAGGCGCCCCGGCCGGTCCAGGTACCGTACCGCACCACGTCGCCGGTGCGCGGCGCCTCGATGCAGGTGGAGCCTCCCACGAAGATCGCGACGTGGTGGCTGAAGCTGGCGTTGCCGAAGAAGATGAGGTCGCCGGGTCGCAGGTCCGTGAGAGGCACCGGCGTACTCGCGCGCTGCTGCATCGTGGCGCCGTGGTACAGGTTGACGCCGATCTGCGCATAGCAGTACATCACGAGCCCGCTGCAGTCGAAGCCGCTCGGGCTGGCGCCGCCCCACACGTAGGGCACACCGAAGTACCGCTTGGCGATCGCGACGATCTCGGGGTGTCCCGGACTGTTGGGGTCGACGTCCGGGATAGGACCGCTGTAGCCGGTGAGCGCCAGTTGGGCGCGCAGCTTCGCCTTGGCCTTGAGCTTCTTGATCTGCTTCTTGATCTTGCCGGTGAGGTCCTCGAGGTCGGTCTGGTGGGCGAGAAGTTCGTTCTTGTGCTGCTCTCGCTCGGCCACGAGTTTGGCCGCTGCCTTCTCGTCGGCCTTGAGGCGGATGCGGCGGTCACGGATGTCGCGCTTGTAGGCGGCGATGGCGCGGACCGTGTCGACGTCGCTGTTGCCGAGCCGCTGCATCATGTCCATCTGGCTGATGAGCTCGTCGAACGAGTCGGCCTGGAAGATGACGTCGATGACTCCCACGTCGCGGGACTTGTAGATGTTCTCTGCCCGCTGCATGAGCTGCAGGTTGGCCTGCTCGAGGTTCTCGCGTGCGGCCGTGAGCTGACGCTGGTTCTCGTCGATCTTGGCCTGCACGGTCTCCAGTTGGGCCGACGCCTGGTTGTACTTCTCCACGGCGATCTCGGATTGGGTCGAGACCTCGTCGAGGCGGGCCTGGACCTCGCGCAGACGCTCCTTGGCCTTGGCCACGGAGCCGGCCGCCGGTGCGGCCGGCGCCGTGAGGAGGACGACCGCGAGCGCGCCGAGCACGGCGAGGAGGGCGGTCGTGAAGAAGGTGGTGCGTGTGCTCACTCGGTGCTGTACCTCCGCCGTCGCCGCTCTCGAGGAGACGCGCGGTCGCTGTTGTCGGTTCGGGTGCAGACGTGTATTCGTGCCTGAGGGCGCGTTCCCTACACGCTCCGTGAGAACGCGCCCTCAGACATCGACCCGCGGTGGATCAGGGCCTGCCGCCGATCCAGGCGCCGCTGATGGAGCCGTAGCTCACCACGGCGCCCGTGTGCGGGGCGTGGATCATGCTGCCGCCGCCGACGAAGATGCCGACGTGGTGGCTGTAGCTTGCACTGCCGAAGAAGACGAGGTCGCCCGGCTGCAGCGCGTTGAGCGGGACGGCCTTGCTGGACTGCTGCTGCGCGGTGGCGCCGTGCGCAAGGCCGATGCCGATCTGCGCGTAGCAGTACATGGCCAGGCCGCTGCAGTCGAACCCGCTCGGGCTGGCGCCGCCGTACACGTAGGGTACGCCGAGGTACCGCTGCGCGATGGCGACGACCGCCGAGTGGCCGGAGCCGCCCGGATCGACGACGGTGGCGCCGCCTCCGCCGCCGCTGGAGCCGCCGGTGTTCTGGGCGGCGGCCTGCGCGGCGGCCTGCGCCCGGGCTGCAGCCTGTTGCTGCAGCCGCTTGATGTCGGCCTTGATGCCGGCCGTCATGGTCTCGAGCCGGCTCTCGAGGGCGACGACCTCGGCCTTCTGCGCCGCGGCCTCATCGACCAGCCGGGCCGCGGCCTTCTTGTCGGCGTCGAGCTTGACGCGGCGGTCCTTGATGTCCTGCCGATAGGCCGAGATGCTCTTGACCGTGTCGACGTCGCTGTTGCCCAGCCGCTCCATAAGGTTGAGCTGGGTCACGAGGTCGTCGAAGCTGTTGGCCGCGAAGAGCACGTCGACCACGCCCACATCCCGTGAGCGGTACATGTTCTCGGCGCGCGCCGAGAGCTGCTTGTTGGCGACGTCGAGGTTGTACTCGGCGACCTTGAGGAGGCGGCCGTTCTCCTTGATCTGTTCCTGGACGGTCTTGAGCTGTGACCTGGCCTGGTTGTACTTCTCCACGGCCATGTCGACCTTGCGGTAGACGGTCTGGAGCTTGGCCTGCACCTCACGCAGCTGGGCCTTCTTGCTGGTGATGGGGGAGGCGAGGGAGGAGGTGGTGAGGAGAAGAGAGAGAAGCAGAGTGCCGAGAAGGACAGAGAGCGTGACGATCCGTCGCTTACCGTTCACTGCATCGCCTCCTTCTGGGGGCGGCGCCGGCTCGGCAGCGCCCTCGTTGAGGTGAGCCGTCGCGCTCCGTTACTCACCGACTCAAGTACGAGACCTTAACATCAGGGCCGTTCAGTGACAACCGGTGCGACCCCGAGAAGGAGGCCGAAGGCGGCGCTCAGTCGACGCCGGCGCGGTGCGCTCCGCCGCGCGCGGAGCCGCGCGGCGTAGGCTTCGGCCACATCCGCTTGAGCGCCTTGATGAAGGCTTTGTTGCGCTCGTCGCGGCGCCAGGCGCGCACGATCACCATGCCCCAGCCGTGGAACAGCAGGCGCTTGGTGAACTGGAACGTGAACACGAACTTGAGCCACGTGCGCAGGGAGTAGAACCGGGCGTAGCCGTGGAGCACTTCGATCTGCAGCTCGTACGGGGTCATGCGGCGCGGCTCGAACACCACGTGGTGCGCATCGTACAACTCCCAGCGCTTGTCGAAGATGCGTCCTTCTTCGTCGAACTCCTGGAACTGCTGCGTGCCCGGGAGGGGCGTGAGGATGTTGAGCATCACGGTGTCGATCTGGTTGTCTTTGGCGAACCTGACCGTGTCGCGCACCGTCTGGACGTCGTCCGTGTCGGCACCCAGCACGAACATGCCGTGGCTCTTGATGCCGTACTGGTGGAGCACGCGGATGGACTTCCGGATGTCCTCGACCGTCTGCGCCTTCTCGAAGGTGTCGAGCGTCTCCTGGTTGACCGACTCGAAGCCGAGGTAGACAAGGTGGCAGCCGGAGTCACGCATGAGCTCGAGCAGTTCCTGGTCGCGCACCACGTCGGTGCGCACCTGTGCGGACCACGGCACCGCGAGGCCCTCGTCGATCATCATGCGCAGCAGTCTCTTCAACCGCTTCTTGTTGGCGGCGAAGTTGTCGTCGTAGAAGAAGATGAGCTCCGGCCGCTTGTCCTTGAGCTCGGCGATGACGCTCTCGGCGCTGCGGAAGCGGTACTTCTTGCCGAACATGGCGGTGACGGAGCAGAAGGTGCAGTCGAAGGGGCAGCCCCAGCTGGTCATGATGGGCACGGTCTTGATCCTGTCGCTGCCCACGACGAGACGCAGGTCCGGGAAGGGCAGGGTGTCGAGGTCGGCGCAGGCCTCGCGCGGCGGGTTGTGCACCGCGAGGCCGTCGCGCTTGAACGACAGGCCGGCGATGGAGTCCAGCTCGCGGTCGCCGGCGAGCGCCTCGACGAGCTCGACCATGAGCTGCTCACCGCCCTCGCCGCGGGCCACGTAGTCCACGTGCTCCAAGGCCTCGTCGGCCATGAAGGTGACGTGCGAGCCACCGATGACCGTGGGGATGCCCCTCGCGCGCAGGTCGTCGGCGAACCCGTACGCGGTCGTCGCCGTGGAGGTGGTGCTGGAGATGCCGACGATGTCTGACGTGTTCACGTCGTCCCAGTCGATCGGCGCCATGGTGGGGTTGTAGACGAGCACGTCGTGCCCTTGCTCCTTGAGCGTAGCGGCGATGATCGGCAGTCCGAGGCGCGGCAGCAGTACCTTGGCCCAGACGTGCATCCCGGGCGGTTCTGGCTCGATGAGTCTGATCTTCATGCGGCTCCTCGGAACAGGGCGGGTCACCGGTCGATGATGATAGCGAGAGGCGGCGCGCCCGGACAACGTGTCGTACTCATGACGCCCTCGAACGTCGCTTGCGACCATAACGTAACAGTTACGTTAATCGCAACCGTCACGGTCCCCCGCTCCGTTTCGTGCCGCCTTCCTCGAGCGTTCGCGCTGCTCGCGCTCGAGCAGGATGTCCTCGGGGCTCTTGAGGACGAAGGCGAAAGCGGCGTGGGCGACGACGACGATGGCCCACGCCCCGACCGGGATGATGAACCACGGGAAGCCGGCTCCGGCGAGAAGCCAGATGACGAACAGGAAGACGCTGATGGCCGCCCAGACGATGAGGTCCATCCAGAACCACTGGCGCCGGGCTATCCGTACCGCCTCCCGCTCCCGCAGGGCGGCCCTCCCGAACTCATCCATCCTCCGCTCCTTCATCCAGGATCGCCACGATATCGCTGCGCGTGCGCGTGAGGGCGGAGTCGATGCTCTCTGCCTGCTCCGGTGTGAGCGCGGCTCGCCGCGGCAGGCCGAGCTCGAAGCGGTCGAGGAGCCGCCCCAGGGTCACGCGCGGCCGGCGCGCGCCGGCGCGCCGGGAGATGTCCCGCCAGGCAGGGCCTGTCTCACGACGGCGCAGCTCGGCGCGGCCCGACTCCGTGAGCCGGTACACGCGCAGGCCGTCCCGCTCTTCAGAGGTGACGGCGCCTGCCTCCTCCAGCGCGACCAGCGCGGGGTAGATCGCCCCCGGGCTGGGCCGCCACTGGCTGCCGACCCGGCGTTGCAGCTCCCGCATGATCGCGTAGCCGTGAGCCTCGCCGATGGAGGCGATGACCGAGAGGAGCGCGCTCTTGAGCTCACCGCGGTTGAAGACGCGTGGCATGGGCAGGTCCGGGTCGCGAGTACGTGAACGGCCGCGCCGGGCGAGCCGGACGGCGTTGCGTGCGTGATCGACGCTACCGTAACAGTTACGTTGGGTCAATGCAGTGGCGTCGACGGGAGGCCGGGCGGAAGCGCACGACCCGGCCTCAGAACAGCGCGACGCCCGCGAGGTAGACGCCGGCGGCGACGAGGCCGGCCGCCGGCAGGGTGAGGACCCACGCCGTCACGATGTTGCCGGCGACGCCCCAGCGCACCGCGGAGAGCCGCTGCGTGCTCCCGACGCCCATGATGGCGGCGGTGATGGTGTGTGTCGTGGACACCGGGATGCCGAAGTGCGTGGCCACCTGGATCACGCTGGCCGCGGCCGTCTCCGCGGCGAAGCCGTGGATGGGGTCGAGCTTGATGACCTTGGAGCCCAGCGTGTGGATGATGCGCC
>DAIQNY010000131.1:0-9730 GCA_036788155.1 Actinomycetota bacterium
GGTGCCGGGGGCCTGGGACGGCCTCCTCGGCGCGGAGGCGCGAGCCGCGCTCGCCGGCCTGGACTTGTTCGGCGGCGAGCTGCACCCCACGCGGCTCGAGCGCTACGTCTCCTGCCCGTTCTCGTTCCTGCTGCGCGACATCTTTGGGCTGGAGGCGCCTGACGAGCCCGGCGACTCGCTCGAGATGGATGCGCTCGAGTTCGGCACCTTGGCGCACGAGATCCTGCAGCGCGCCTACCAGCAGGTCATCGACCGTGGTCTGGGCCGCGACGAGGCGCAGGCGGCCGTCGTCGCGGCGTGGCGCGAGTGTTGTGCGGATGCCGAGGCCCGAGGCGTCACCGGGGCTACCCTGTCGTGGGAGGTCCGCCGCGAACTGCTGCTGGAGGACTTGCTGGAGACGGTGCGCCGCGATCCCGTGTTCGCGGATCTCGACTCTCGTCCCTCGGCCGTGGAGTGGCGGTTCGGTGAGGTCGTCGATCGTCCCGTGACGCTCGACCTGGACGGCGGCCGGGTCGTCCGCTTCGCCGGCCGCCTGGACCGCGTGGACGTCACGCCCTCGGGCACGCGCGTCATCGACTACAAGTCGGGCTCGGGCGGCACTGAGCGCGCCCGCCTCAAGGATCGGCTGAGCGTGCAGCTGCCGGTGTACCGGCTCGCGCTGAGGCAGGCCTGGGACGGGGAGTGTGGGTCCATCGCCTGCCTGTACCGCTTCGTCACCCGGCGGGGAGGGCTGGAGGACCTCCCGCTGCCCGAGGACGAGGGAGCATCGACGCGTCGGCTGGCGGATCTGGTGGCGCGCGCCGCTGCGCTGGTCGAGGCGGGCATGTTCCCGCGCACCACCCGCCAGCGCTGCGACTGCTGCGACCTGCGGTACGCGTGTGGCGTGTCGGCCTGGACGCGGGCGCGCAAGCGCGAGCACGACGCACTCGGCGCCGTGGTGGCGCTGCAGTCGGCCGCGCCGGAGGAGGACGCCGATGCCTGAGCGCACCGTCTGCGACGCCGACGTCAGGCGGCGGGTCACCACGGACCTCACCACCTGCTTCCTGCTCGAGGCCGGGGCGGGGACGGGCAAGACCCGGGTGCTCGTCGACCGGTACGTCACCTGCGTTCTCGACCCGGAACGCGGGACCGGCGACGTGCGCACGGTGGCCGCCATCACGTTCACGGAGAAGGCGGCCGGGGAGCTGCGCCAGCGCGTGCGGGAAGAGTTCGAGCGCCAGGCGCTCGCGGCTGCCGACGATCCGGATCGCGCCGAGGTGGTGTCCCGGGCGCTCGACATGCTCGACGACGCCCCGATCAGCACCATCCACGGGTTCGCCGGACGACTGCTCAGGGAGTTCCCGGTTGAGGCCGGCGTCGACCCGGCGTTCGAGCAACTGGACCAGCTCGGATCGGACCTCGAGCGCGCGCAGCTCTGGGATGAGTGGCTCTCGGAGCTCGCCGGTGCGGGTGCAGAGTCGGATCCGGCGCGCAGGGGCCTGTCTCGGCTCCTGCGCGCCGGCGTGCGCCTCGAGCGGCTGCGCGAGCTCGCGATCGGCCCCCGGGGGGTGTTCGGCGAGCGCTACGACATCGAGCCCGCGTCCCCGTGGCCGGACGAGCCCGACCTGCGTGGCGCGCTCGAGGCGCTGGAAGTCCCACTCTCGCGCCTCGCATCGTTCTGCGGTTCGGCCTGCAGCACTGCCGACGACCGCGGCTGCGTAGCGGCCATGGAACTCGTCGACGCGGGCACCGCCTTGCTCGAGCGGCCGCCCGACGACATCGACGAGCTGGCTGCGGCACTCTACGCGCTGCCCGTCAAGGACACGCCGACGGCTCCCGGCGGCGCCAAGGGCAACTGGGACCCGGCGCAGGGCGGCAAGGACGAGCTGCGGGCGCGCTACCGCGCCGCCGCCGCCGCAGTGAGCGCCGCTCGCGAGGCCTACGCGGCGTTCCTCACCTCGGTGGCCGTGGGTGTGGCGGACGGGTTCTCCCGGTGGGCTGCGGCAGCCCAGCTCGCTCAGGGGCGACTCGACTTCACCGACCTCCTGGGTCGCCTGCGCGACCTGCTCGCCGGGGATCTCGCGGCTCGCCGCGCGCTCCAGGGGCGCTTCGCCTACATCCTCGTCGACGAGTTCCAGGACACCGATCCGCTGCAGGCCGAGATCGTCTTCTTCCTGTGCGAACGCGCGGCTCGGGCGCACGACTGGCGCGAGGTGGTGCTGCAGCCGGGCAAGCTGTTCGTCGTGGGCGACCCCAAGCAGTCCATCTACCGCTTCCGTCGCGCCGACATCGGCATGTACGACCAGGTCAAGCGGCTGATCGCAGACCAGCCGGACGGCGCCGGGGCGCTCGAGGTCATCCGCCAGAACTTCCGCACGACACCGACGATCGTCGACTGGGTGAACACCGTGTTCGCCGGCGTGTTCGACGACGACCGGGAGGAGGGCCGGCAACCGGGGTACCAGCCGGTGGAGGCGTACCGGCCGCGAGCGGACGGGCCGCGCGTCGCCGTGCTGCTGGGGGACGAGTACGGAACCGCGGCGGGCGCCGCCGAGGCGGCGCG
This sequence comes from Actinomycetota bacterium, assembly GCA_036788155.1. Lineage (GTDB taxonomy): Bacteria > Actinomycetota > Thermoleophilia > UBA2241 > UBA2241 > CAIXSE01. Next base: position 2,543 of record DAIQNY010000131.1, read on the forward strand.
ACGAGCCGAAGGACAGGCGCTCGCCGCGCTCCTGTTCGCCATGCACGGCGACGCGCACGAGAGCTGGACCGTGCAGGACCGGGACGCGGACGACGGGGCCGGGGAGGCGTGGCGCGCGCCGCGATGGGCAGACATCGCCATCCTGTTCCGGTCGACGACGCACCTCGAGACGTACGAGCAGGCGTTGCGCGACGCCGGCGTGCCGTACCGGGTCGACGGCGGCGCGTCGTACTTCGCCCGCCGGGAGGTGGACGACGCGCTCCTCTGCCTGCGCGCCGTGGACGACCCGTCAGACGGGCCGGCGGTGTACGGCGCGCTGCACTCGTCGCTCTTCGGGTTCAGCGACGACGAGCTGTTCCTGTTCTGGGCGGGCGGTGGCCGCTTCGACCTGTTCGCCGAGCAGCCGCAGCAGCACGCGGCCGTCGCCGAGGCGCTCGCGACCCTGCGCAGGCTGCACGAGCGGCGCACCTCCGCCGAGCCTCACGAGCTGGCGCAAGAACTGCTGCGCGCCGCCAGGGCGTCCGAAGTGCTGGCGGCGTCGGGACCGGCCGGTCCGCAGGCCGTCGCCAACCTGCAGAAGCTCGTGGACCGGGCACGGGCGTTCTCCGGCGCCGGCGGGAGAGGCCTGGGGGCGTTCCTTTCGTGGGCGGCCGAAGCCGGGGACGCGGCCGGAGAAAAGGAGTCGCAGGTCGACGACGACGGGGACGTCGTCCACCTCCTCACGATCCACAAGGCGAAGGGACTGGAGTACCCCATCGTGATCCTGGCCGGCGGGGCGCTCGCGGGCCACGGGAACGGCGGGGAGCCCATCGTCGACCGCGAACGGCGGCGGCTCGCCATCAGGCTCAAGGCCGAGTTGCCGGGCGCTCCCGCCCGGGACCTCGAGCCGCGACGCTACACCGACCTGCGGGAGCGGGAGAAGCTCATGGAGGCCAGTGAGGCTCGCCGCCTGCTCTACGTCGCGGCAACGCGTGCCCGCGACCGCCTGGTCGTGAGTTGCTTCGGTCGCCTCCGGAACAAGGACGGATCGCCCGCCGGCGTGCTTCTGGGGCCCCTCGCCGATGTCCTGCCGGCGCCCGCCGCCCTCGACGCTCCGGTCGAGGACGGTGGGGTCCTCGTGCTCCCTCCAGAGGCGCCGCCGGCGGCGGACGACCGCGACGGCGCACCCGCCGAGGTCGACCTGGAGGCTTCGCGGGCAGACTGGGCGCGCCGGCGCAGCGTGCTCATCGAGGCCGCCCGTCGCCCTGCTCCGGCCACCAGCCCGAGCGGCCTGGAGCATGTGGACGAGGACGTCGGCCGCGGCGGTCCCGGTGCCCCCGCGGGCAGGGCGCGCGCACTGGCACTGGGGTCGGCGGTCCACCGCGTCATGGAGCTCTGCGATCTCTCCGACGAGGCGTCGCTCGAGGTGATGGCGGAGGCCGCCGCACGGGAGCTGGAGCGGCCGGATCTCGCCGCCGAGGCGGCGGAGCTGGCGGCCGCGTGCTGGCGCTCTGCGCCGGTACGCGCGGCCGCCCGGGCCGCCGCCTCGGATCCCGAGCGCGTGTATCGGGAGGTCCCCGTAGGCGCGCTGACCGACGGAGTCGTCGTCGGCGGCGCCGTCGACCTCCTCTTCCGGGGTGACGAAGGCTGGGTCGTGGTCGACTACAAGACGGACCGCGTCGCGGAGCCGCAGGAGCTGCTCGCGCGCTATCGGCCGCAGGGCGCCGCCTACGCACTGGTGGCTGAGGCTCTCCTCGGGACGGGGAGCGTCCGGGAGGTGTGTTTCGTCGCCGCCCGCGCCCGGCAGCCTGACGGGTCGGCGCTGGTCGTCACGGTGCCGGTCGACGACGAGCTGCGCGCCGAGGCGCGGCGAGAGATCGCCGGGGCCGCGGCGGCGGGCCGGGCAGTCGTGCCCGACGAGCTCGTTGCGGATGACGAGGCCGTCACTCCGGCCTGACGGGCGTTGCAGCCCGCGCGGCCGGAGCGCCACGTCAGTCTGGCCTACTACCGCATGAAGATGGGCTTGACGCCAGGAGCGCCAGGCGGCACGGTGTCTCGTGTGAGCTGCGAGACCGACAGCGGAGCCTGCGACCTGCCGGCCGGCGAGTTCGGCGAGTGGATCGAACGTCTGCGCGCCGCCCTGCTCCACGAGGCCGACGCGGACGTTCCCTGCGGGGACTGCTGTGCCTGTTGCTCCACGTCGCACTTCGTGCACATCGGCCCGGACGAGGTCGAGACGCTGGCCGCGGTGCCCGCCGAGTTGCTGTTCGCCGCGCCGGATCGGCCGGCCGGGCACGTCGTGCTGCCGTTCGACGACCGTGGCCGCTGTCCCCTCCTGGACGAGAGCGGTCTGTGCACCATCTACGACCGCCGGCCCCTCACCTGTCGCACCTACGACTGCCGCGTGTTCGCCGCCGCCGGCATCGAAGCCGACCGGCCGGAGATCACGGAGCGGGCGCGGCGCTGGAGGTTCTCGTGCATCGCGCCCGGCGACAGCGACCGGCGCGCCGCCGTGGCCGCTGCCGCACGATGGATCCCCGCCCATGCGGCCGTCTTTCCGGGCGGCGCGGTCCCGGACGACCCGGCTCAGCTCGCCGTGCTCGCCGTCCGGGTCGCCGACGTCTTCCTGCCCGGTGGCCCGGCGACGACGGCCGCGGACGACGTCGCCGTCGCGGCGGCGATCGTGGAGGCGGCTCGCTGAGGCGAGATGCGGCCGGGCCTCCTCGGAGTACGGTCGGCTCGCATCCGTGACCTGTCGCCGGCGTGCCGCCGCCGCGGCCCAGCCCGGCCCTCCAGCACGCACGAGCTCTTCCGGCGGCGGCGATCCGCGGAGTCGGGCGGCGTCCCGTCACCGACCGTGACCGCCTGCTCGCCGCCATCGACGCGAACGAGGAGTCTTTCGGAGACGGGCGAGCGACGCCGCCGGTCACGGTCCGGCTGGGATGACGTTTAGGCCGCGGGTCGGATCGGACGAGCAGCTCTCATCGCCGGGTTTCGGCCGCCGCGGCGGCGTAGACTACGGCCATGTACGGACTCTCTTCTGGCGCGGTCCCCGGACAGACGGCCGTGACCCTTCGTGACCTCGGCGGCCGTCCGTGAGTCCGCTCGCTCTGGCGCTGGTCGTGACGGGAGCCGTCCTGCACGCCACCTGGAACCTGAGTGCCAAACGGGCGTCCGACGGCGACAGCGTCGCCTTCGTCTGGCTCATGAGCGTCGTCAGCATGGGGCTGGCGTTGCCCTTCGGCCTGGTCTCGTGGGCCGTGGACCCCCCGTCGATGGGCCTCTCCGCGTGGATCGCGGTCGTGGCCAGCGGAGTGGTCCACGGCGTGTACTTCCTGCTGCTCCAGCTCGGCTACCGGCACGGCGACCTCTCGGTCGTCTATCCGGTGGCGCGCGGCACCGGGCCGCTGTTCGCGGTGGCGGCCGCGGTCCTCCTCTTCGGAGAGCGGCCGGGCGTCGCCGGATCGGTCGGCATCGGCGCCGTCCTCGTCGGTATCGTGCTCGTCTCGGGTCTTGTCTCGGCTCCTGGATCGCGGAAGCGGTCGGCGGGGGTCGGCTGGGGTACGCTGACGGGGCTCTGGATCGCCACGTACACCGTGATCGACGCCTGGGCCGTCACCAGTCTCGGCCTCAGCCCGCTCGTCTTCTTCCTGCTCTCGCTCGTGCTCACCGCGGTCGTGATGGCGCCGTTCGCCCTCCGCGAGCCGGCGTGCCTCGGAGCGGAGTGGCGCCAGAGCCGGAGGCAGATCGTCACCGTGGGCATCCTCTCGCCGGTCGCGTTCACGCTCGTGCTCTTCGCGCTGAGGCTCGCCCCGCTGGCGTACGTCGCCCCGCTCCGCGAGGTCTCGATGATGGTGGGGGTGTTCTACGGCGCCTGGGTGCTGCGCGAGCGCGTCACGGCGACGCGGCTCGCCGGCGTCCTCTGCATGATCGCCGGCGTGGTGGCGTTCACCCTGGCGTGAGGAGTTGACGGCCGTCAGGGACGCCACGTAGTCTGGACCCGGTCGCCGGCGCCCGCCGGCGGGAGTCGACCAGAGGAGGTGCGATGGGGAAGGAACTCAGCATCCTCGCACACGACACGGTCGACCAGCCTCCTCCAGCATCACGCTCGTGACGCCGGCCGGGCGCGCCTGAGGCGCGCCGCGCCGCGCCGGCGAATCCGCCCGCAGCACGGGTAGCCTCCTACGACCTCCCGGCGCCGTTTCGGCACCGAGCGCCGGCCGTGGGCGAGTCTTGCCCATTGCTGCATAATCCGTATGCAGGAATGAGAGCCAGCGTCGACAGCGGCGCACTCGTGAACAGGAGCGTGACATGATCAAGGTCGCTGCGTGGGGCACCGGCATGATGGGCCAGGGCCTCCTGGGCTACATCCTGGACCGCCCGAAGGACATCGACCTCGTCGGGGTCATAGAGACGTACCAGGACAGGGAGGGCATGTCCGTCGGCGAGCTGCTCGGCCGTCCGTGCGACGTCAAGATGACCAGCGATGTCGAGGCCGTACTCGCCGGCAAGCCCGACGTGGTCTGCATCTGCACGCAGAGCAACCTCCACGAGGTGGAGCCGCAGGTGCTGCCCGCGCTTCGGGCCGGCTGCAACGTCATCTGCATCGCGGAGAAGATGAGCTACCCGTGGGCGAGCGATCCCGAGCGCGCGGAGCTGTTCGACACGGTGGCGAAGGAGAACGACGTCACCTGCCTCGGTGCCGGCATCAACCCCGGATTCATGCTCGACGCGCTCGTCGTCATGTGGAGCTCCGTGTGCCTGCGCGTCGACAGGATCGTCGCGACGCGCGTGAACGACCTCTCGCCCTTCGGTCCGACCGTGCTGAACGGCCAGGGGGTGGGCACCACCGTAGAGGAGTTCGAGAAGGGCGTCGCCGAGGGCAGTATCGTCGGCCACATCGGCTTCCCCGAGAGCATCGGGCTCATGGCCCGGGCGCTGGGGTGGAGGATCGACCGGGTCGAGGAGACCCGCGAGCCGATCGTCACCGAGGTCGAGCGCTCCACGCCGCACGTGCACGTGGCGCCCGGTGACGTGGCCGGCTGCCGTCACATCGGCCGCGGCTACGTGGGCGACGAGCTCAAGATCGAGCTCATCCACCCGCAGCAGATCCACCCGGAGCTCGCCGGCGTCGAGACCGGCGACTACATCGAGATCCACGGCGACCCCAACGTGACCATGGGCAACAAGCCGGAGATCCCGGGCGGCAAGGGGACCTACGCCAGCACGGGCAACTACATCCCTCTCGTGAAGGACGCGCCGGCCGGCATGCTCACCGTGGTGGACATGCCGCTGCCGCGCCTCTGGACGCCGACGGTGTGAGGAGGCCTGCATGACGGACGACATCCGCGCCGCCCGTGAGGGCGACTGGGTCGAGATCGAGGTCAAGCTGCTCGACCCCGCCGACCGCAGCGCGAACCTGCCGCCGGAGACGGCGGAGAAGCCGCTCATGATGTGGGTCAAGGGGTTCGCCGAGGGCGAGGCTGCCGTCGGCGAAGAGCTCGCCGTGGAGACGATCACCGGCCGCAGGGTCGTGGGCACGCTCTCGGCGGTGAACCCCGGCTACTACATCACCTACGGCTCGCCGATCCCGGAGTTGACGCATGTGGGCCGCGACCTGCGTGCCCGGCTCGCGGCCTTCAGGCGGCAGGAGGCCGGTCTGGCTCCCGGAACACCGGCCTCACCGGGCGCGCCGGCCGAAGGCGGTGAGCGCTGATGGCCAGCAAGTTCGACGCCATCATGGCGCGCCGCGGCGAGATCATGCGCAAGGCGCTCGGCATGGACTACAGCGAGTTCGAGCTGAGCCCCATCGCCTTCGACTACGAGCGCATGATGGGCGCGCACGGCTACTCGCTGGACGAGATCGTCTCCATCCAGACGCGGGCCGGCGTTGGCTCCACGCCGCTTCTCGAGCTGAAGAACCTGACGGACCTCGTGCGCAGCATCAGCGAGCCCGGCAAGGGTGCGCGCATCTTCGTGAAGGACGAGGCGGCCAACCTCGCCGGCGCCTTCAAGGACCGGCGCGCCAGCGTCAGCATCTTCGTCGCGAAGGAGAAGGGCTACGAGGGCGTCATCGCGGCGACGTCGGGCAACTACGGCGCCGCCGTCGCCAGCCAGGCGGCGCGCAACGGGCTCAAGTGCATCATCGTCCAGGAGACGTACGACAGCCGCAAGATCGGCCAGCCGGAGATCGTCGAGAAGGGGCGCATCTGCGAATCGTACGGAGCCGAAGTCCTGCAGCTCACCGTCGGTCCCGAGCTGTTCTTCCATATGGTGGAACTGCTCGACGAGACCGGCTACTTCGCCGCCTCCCTGTACAGCTCGTTCGGCGTGAGCGGCATCGAGACCCTGGGCCTCGAGATCGCCCGCGAGATGGAGGGCCTCACCGGGGCGCCGCCGACGCACGTCGTGGTCACCCACGCCGGCGGCGGCAACACCACCGGCACCGCCCGCGGCCTCGAGCGAGCGGGGGCGACCGACACCGAGATCATCAGCGCCTCGGTCGACCTCAGTGGTCTGCACATGGCCAGCGACGACGACTTCAACCGCAAGAGCTTCACCACCGGCCACACCGGCTTCGGCGTGCCGTTCGCCACCTGGCCGGACCGCGCCGACGTGCCGCGCAACGCGGCCCGTCCGCTGCGCTACCTCGACCGCTATCTCACCGTGACGCAGGGCGAGGTCTTCTACGTCACCGAGGCGATGGCCAAGCTCGAGGGGCTGGAGCGCGGCCCGGCCGGCAACACAGCCATGACCGCGGCAGTGAGCCTGGCCCGCGACCTGCCGCGCGACGCGACGGTCGTGGTGCAGGAGACCGAGTACACGGGCGCCGGCAAGCACCACTGGAGCCAGCTCAACTTCGCCAAGGAGATGGGCGTGACGGTGCGCGCCGGCGACCCCGCGGAGAACAAGCCGGGCGAGGTCATCGTGATTCCCGAGAGCATCGAGCAGGTCCGCGCCAAGGACTTCGACGTGGCACGCATGCGCAAGAGCTACGTCCGCAACGCGCTCAAGAACGCGCCCGAGGGGTACGCGCCGACCGCCGACGACGTCGAGTTCCTGGCCGCCGACACCAAGTCGGATCCGCAGACCATAGAGGGCATGCTCGCCGAACTCAAGGAGGCCTGAGATGGCCCGCGAGGACACGTACCTGCAGATCCGCGGGCACCTCGCCGAGCTCAGCGACGAGGAGCTCGAGGCGCGGTTCTG
>DAIQNY010000132.1:0-9583 GCA_036788155.1 Actinomycetota bacterium
TCGGCGGTCGTCTCCAGGCCGAAGCCCGCCACCCACACGAGCAGTCCGATCGCCGTGACCGTCCCGATGCCGACGCGCTCGGTGCCCGTGACCGCCGCGAGCGCCGCGGCGGCGGTCAGCGTCACCCAGAGGCCCTGCAGCGTCCAGGTGATGAGGAAGCGCGGTAGCGACGGCTTGATGCCGGCGAAGCGCTTGTCCTCGCCCGCCTTCCGGATGCGTGAGAACAGATAGGAGCCCAGCCGCGCGGCCCAGACCACGACCATGCCGACCAGGAGCCAGGAGCGGGCGTCCGGGTCTGCGGAGAGCGCAACCGCGACCACCATGATGGTGATGTACGTGAGGCTGCCGGTGAGGTCGAAGAAGCGCTGCGTCTGCAGCCGGTACGCGGGCACGAATGCGACCCACTGGACCGCGAACGCGAGGAGCACGCAGAGGGCGAACACCGGAGTACCGGCGACGGTAGAGCCGTTCTGGCTGCCGGCCAGAGCCACCAGGGCTCCGACGGCGATCACCGCCGGCAGCGCGACGAGCGCAGTGCGGTCCTGCTTCTCCATGGCGCCTTCCTACCCACGTCGGGGGCGTGTCAGCCGCCGTTGTCTTCGCTTGCCCCGACGATGCCTGCAGGCTGGCGACGGCTCACGAAACCACGTACAACTGAGACGCATGACCCGCCACACCCGTCATCTTGCTGTCGTCGGCGCCGGGATCGCCGGCCTGTCGGCCGGCGTCTACGCGGCGCGCAGCGGCTACCGCGTCACGATCCTCGAGATGCACAGCCTTCCCGGTGGCCTGTGCACGTCGTGGACGCGCAAGGGCTACCGGTTCGATGGGAGCATCGCCGGCCTGGCCGGGACGTCTCCCGACATGGCGATCCACCGGCTCTGGCAGGACCTCGGCGTCGCTGACGGCTGTCCACTGCACGATCCGGAGGACTTCGGCGCCGTCATCGGCCCGGACGGCCGGTCCGTGACGGTGTTCACGGACGTCGAGCGGCTGGAGGCCGAGTTCCTGGCCGCCTTCCCGGCGGACGCCGCGGCGGTGCGCGAGTTCTGCGCCGCGATCAGGGCCTGCGCCCGGCTCGACCTGCCGTTCCGAACCAGGACCGGGGTGACCGGCGCAGTCGCGTCGCTGCGCGGCGCCCCGGCGACGCTGCGAGCGCTGCCCGCGGTCCTCAAGTACGGCAGCCTGACCGTGCGCGAGTTCACCCGCCGGCTCAGCGACCCCTTCGCCGCGCTCGTCTTCAACAACCTGGTGCACTTCGGCGGCCCCGACGTGCCGCTGCTCACCGTGCTGCTCCCGCTCGCGTACGCCGGCCGGCGCGCCACGGGCATGCCGCGCGACGGCTGGCTCTCGTTCGCTCGCGCGGTGGAGCGGCGACTCGTCGACCTCGGGGGCGACGTCCGATACGGCGCCAGGGTCGTGGCGCTGACGACGGCCGACCACCGCGTCACCGGCGTCAGGCTGGCGAGTGGCGAGGAGGTGACCGCAGAGAGGGTGCTGTCGGCGGCGGACGGCCGGTTCACGCACGCCGTGCTGCTCGGAGAGCCGGAGTCGAAGGTAGGGCGGCTGTACGACCCGAGGCGACTCTCCGACCAGCCCGTCCAGGTGAACCTCGGCCTCGGGATGAAGTGGCCGGACACGAAGGCCGTGACGCTCCAGCTCTCCGGGCGGCCGGACGTAGGCGGGCGGCGGCAGACCCGGATCACCATCCACACCAGACACTACGACGCCGCAGCCGCGCCGCCCGGTAAGACCGCGGTCACCGTGTTCCTCGAGTCTGAGTACGCGTTCTGGAAGCGGTCCGCGGCGGACCCGCCGGCCTACGCGGAGGCCAAACGCGCGTGCGCGGACCTGGTGATCGCCGCACTCGAGCGATATTGGCCCGGGTCGGCCTCGGCTGTGGAGGTCGTCGATGTCTCAACGCCCCTGACGCGAGAGCGCTACACCGGCAACTGGATGGGCGCCATGCAGGCGCGACGGCCGGACTCGCGCCTTGTCTGCGCCCTGGTCCGCGGCGGCCCCCGCTACGACCACCCCGGCCTGGAGGGGTTCTTCACGGCCGGTCAATGGGTGGAGAGCTGGGGCGGCATCACGACGGCCGCGCAGTCGGGGCGCAACGCGGTGCGCGCGCTCTGCCGCAAGGACGGCGCGCGCTTCGATCCCTGATCGAGTGACCTGCCCGGCGGCCGCGCAGGGCCGGCGTGAGATCTCCGCGGTCAGTGGCCCTGAGGGCCCGGAGCCGCGACTCTCTGCGGAGGGCCCGCGGCCGTGACTTCGAGATCGCGGAGCAGTCCGTCCTGCAGGTCGTAGATCCAGCCGTGTACGGCGAGCTGAGCGCCGCGCTCCCACGCCGCCTGGATGATCTCCGTGCGCGCGAGCGCCTCCGCCTGTGCCACCACGTTGAGCTCACAGAGCCTGTCCCAGCGGGCGTCGTCGGACCCCAGGGCATCGAGTTCCGCGCGGTGCGCGAGCGCGAGGTTGCGCAGCGGTTGCAGCCACAGGGCGACGGCGCCGGCCTGGTGCCCCTGGAGGGCCGCCCTCACGCCTCCGCAGCGGTAGTGACCGCAGACCACGACGTGCCGCACGCCGAGCGAGTTGACGGCGTACTCGACCACTGAGAGCGCGTTGAGGTCGGTCTCGGGCACCACATTGGCCACATTGCGATGGACGAAGAGCTCGCCGGGCGCCAGGCCGACGATCTCGTTGGCCGGGACCCGGCTGTCGGAGCAGCCGATCCAGAGCAGGTCGGGCCGCTGGATGTGCACCAGGCGCGTGAAGTACTCCGGATCCTCGGCGATGCGCGCCGCGGCCCACGTCCGATTGCGCTCGAAGACATCCGGGAGGTACTCCATGCCGCAACCCTACCAGTGAGCCTCACACGGCATCCTCCTTCAGCAGGCCCTCGCGCGATCTGTCGCCGAACCGACGGGCGGCGCGAGCACGGGCTCGCGCCGCGTCGGCCTCGCGGTCACGTGGCGGCGCGGCGGTCACCAGCTCGCGGAGCAGTTCTGAGGAGACCCGCGCAACCTCGTCGACGGCGCGGTCGAAAGCGGCCTGGTTGGCGGCCGACGGGCGGGTCGTGCCGCTGATCTTGCGGACGTACTGGAGCGCGGCCGCACGGATCTCCTCGTCGGTCGCGGGGGGCTCGTAGTTGAACAGTGGCTTGATGTTGCGACACACGGTGATCACCTCGCAGGACGGCGGAGTCCGCCGGTCGTGTTCTCACTCCTGGAGGTGCCCTCCAGCGGTGACACTCAAGCGGACGACGTGGTCAGGCTCACGGCAGACCGACGATCCGCTCGATGGCCTCCAGGTCGAGATGCGCCTCGACGTGCGCCGTCAGACGGTCGATGTCGTCGACGGCCGGCTCAGCCGGAGCGCGAGGCGGCAGTCCGCGCGCGGCGCGCAGCGCGTTCAGAAACGCCGCGCGCGCCTCGGGGTGGTCGAAGATCCCGTGCAGGTAGGTGCCGCAGACGGCGCCGGTCAGAGCGCCGTCCGGGCGCTCGTCGCAGGAGCCGGCCGTTCGCAGCCGCAGCAACGGCCGTGAACGCGAACCGAGGACGGTCCGGCCCATGTGGATCTCGTAGCCGCTCACGGCCGCGCCGGGAGAGCCCAGAGGACCGGAGACCGTCACGACTCCCTCGACACGCAAGGTCCGCTTCTCGGCGGCGAATGTCGTCTCCACATCGAGCAGGCCGAGTCCGTCGACCGCGTCGCAGGCCGATTCGACGTGCGCAGGGTCGAGGATGCGGCGGCCCAGCATCTGATAGCCGCCGCAGATGCCCACGACCGGCGTTCCGGCGGCTGCCGCTGCCTGAAGTGCCGCCGACAGGCCCGAGCGCCGCAGCCAGTGCAGATCGGCGATCGTGCTCTTCGATCCAGGCAGCACGATCGCGTCCGATCCCTCGATCTCGCCCGGCGCGTGGACGAAGCGCAGGTCCACATCCGGCTCCCCTGCCAGCGCATCAGCGTCGGTGAAGTTGCTCATGTACGGCAGCCGGACGACGACGATGCGCAGAGGCGCGCCGGGTCTGCCGACCCGTCCTGATCGAGTGACGGTGACCGAGTCCTCCTCGTCACTCCGCCAGACCTCCAGATACGGCACGACACCGAGCGTCGGAACGGCAGTCCTCTCCCGCAAGATCCGAATGCCGGCATCGAGCTGAGCGGCGTCGCCTCGGAACTTGTTGATGATGAACCCCGCAACGAGCGCGCGCTCCTCCGGAGCGAACAGCTCCATGTGGCCCAGGAGGCTGGCGAAGACGCCGCCGAGCTCGATGTCTCCTACCAGCACCACGGGAGCGCGCGACTGCAGGGCTACACGCATGTTCGCGATGTCGTACGGGCGCAGGTTCACTTCGGCGGAGCTGCCGGCGCCTTCGATGACGACCAGATCGTTCGCCGCACGCAAGCGGTCGAGCGCGGCGGTCACCACAGGCCAGACCTGATCCTGATACGCGTGGTACTGCCGGACGGTCATATGATCGATCGGCCTGCCCATCACGACGATCTGACTGACTTCGCCGGCACTCGGCTTCAGGAGCACAGGGTTCATATCGACGTGGGGATCGAGCCCGGCCGCGCGCGCCTGGTACACCTGCGCGCGGCCCATTTCCGCCCCCTCCTGAGTGACGAACGAGTTGAGCGACATGTTCTGCGCCTTGAATGGAGCGACCCTGTATCCGCGCCGGGCGAAGTTGCGACAGAGCGCGGCGGCGAGCACCGTCTTGCCGGTGTGGGACGCGGTGCCCTGCAGCATGAGCACTCGGGCCCGGTCAGTCGTCATCAGCCCGCATCCGGCGGCGTGAGCTCCGAGAACGACGCCAGCAACAGCTCGTTCTGCTCGGGGTGCCGCGGACTTACGCGTATGTAGGCCGGCAGCCCGAACGACGCGCAGTCCCGCACCAGGCGGCCCCGGGCCAGCAGGTCGCGCCGCAGGCTGGCTGCATCGCCGGCGCGGATGAGGAAGAAGCCGGCGGTGGTCGGCTCGACCGTCCAGCCCCGGTCGCGCAGGCCGGCGGCGAGACGGTCGCGTTCGGCGACGAGAAGCGCCACCGAGCGCTCGTGGTGGTCGAGGTCGGCCAGCGCCGCCGCGCCGGCCTTCTGGGCACAGGCGTTGACGCTCCAGGGCGGGGCCGCGGCGCGCAGCGCCGCGGCCACCGCGGGAGCGGCGACCGCATGGCCGAGCCGTAGGCCGGCGAGTCCCCAGTACTTGGTCATGGAGTGCAGGATCACGAGGTTGCCGGACTCCAGCGACCGGCGCTCCCACTGCGGTTCGGGCAGCAGGTCGCAGTACGCCTCGTCGAGGACGAACAGCGTCTCGGGGTGATCGGCGACGAGCGCGGCGGTGAGCGCCGGAGCCAGCGCCGCGCCTGTAGGGTTGTTGGGCGAGCAGAGCCAGCAGAGGCGCGGGCGGAGCCGCGTCAAGGCATCCCGGAGGGCGGGCTCGTCGCAGAAGAAGCCCGCCCCAGGTCCGGCGTGCGCCAGTGGCACCTGCTCCAGCCTGGCGCCGGCGAGCGCCGTCGCGACCTCGCACTCGCCGAACACCGGCGCCAGCGCAACGGCGACGTCGTCCGGTTCGAGCGCCAGCTGCGCCAGCAGCCGGATGAGTTCGGTGCTGCCGTTGCCACACACGATCTGGCCGGGATCGACGCCGTGCCGGACCGCAAGGGCTGCCGCGAGCTCGGTGGCGCGCGGATCCGGATAGGCATCGAGCACGGCGCCGGCGACGGCGGCCCGCACTCCCGGCGCAGCTCCGAGCGGCGACTGATTCGAACTGAAGTCGACGATGGCTCCGGGATCGACCCCCTCCGCCCGCAGCGCCGACGGGTCGACGGCGCCGTGCACGGAGGCCGCTACGTGCCGCAAGAGTCTCCGGGGGGCGGCGCCTCCCTGGCCGCGTGCTGCGCCGGTCCGGTCGGTCGAGGCGCTCATACCCGGACCGCCCAGTCGAGCGCCGCGGTGAGGCCGGCGGCGAGCGCGACGGTCGCGCCGCCGGCCGCCCACACGCGCCACACGGCGTCGTCGATCACGTCCGCCGTCAGCGGACGCACAGCCTCTCCAAGCGCGTAGGCCCCGGGCTTCTGGAGCTGCACGCCCAGACTTCCGGCCATCGTCGCGATGGCGAGCGTCTTGTTGGGTCCGTACTGGGGCTGGTGCTGGGTCCGGAACGCCCACCAGGCGCGGCCGGCGGTGCCCTTGACGGCCGACACGGCGACGAGCAGCACGCCTGTGATCCGCGTCGGCACCCAATTGGCCGCGTCGTCGCAGCGGGCCGCAGCCTTGCCCACGTACTCGCGTTCGTCGCGGTATCCCACCATCGCGTCCATGGTGTTGACGGCGCGATAGGCGAGCGCCCCCGGCAGCCCGAACAGGGCGTAATACAGGAGCGGGGAGACCACGCTGTCGGTGAGGTTCTCGGCGAGGGATTCGACCGTCGCCGAGACGATGAGCCGCGGATCCAGGTCGGGCGAGCGGCTCACCAGAGCCGCCAGGGAGGCGCGCGCGGCGGCGGTGTCGGCGGCGAGCGCGCGCTGTACGTCGCGGCCCGCGCGCACCAGCCCCCGCAGGGAGAAGGTCGTCTTGAGGGCGTACGCGCCGATCGGAAGCGCGAACCACCAGGGAGCGAGGTCGAGGACCAGGGTGAGCGCGAGGCCGGCGGCGAACGCCGACCCGGCCGTCAGCACCACGATCAGCACCCCGTACGTGAACTGGGCGCCGGGCCGGCCACGCGGCCGGCGCCGTGCGAGCGCGCCGATGAGCCGGCCCATCCAGACCACGGGATGCAGCGCGTTCGGCGGCTCCCCGAGCGTCACATCGATCAAGCCGGCGAGCAGGACGGTGGCGAACGCGAGACGCCAGTCGTGAGGGACGAAGACCATCAGGTGGATGACGGACCCGGCGTCAGTCGTCGGACGGCACGTACCGCTCGGGCTCGAGCCCGGCCAGGTGCCCCGTGGCGTTGACGTAGCGGATCGTGACGCAGCCGCCGGCGAACTCGATGAGGGAGACGCCGCCGTGGGTGGTGGACAGCGTCCACCACTTCTCCGGCGGCACGCCCAGGTAGTGGTTGAGGATCGCCCGGATCGGGCCGTCGTGGGCGACCAGGCAGGCGCCGCCGGCCCCGTTCGGTGGATGGAACCCTGTGGCGACGGCGCTGGCGTCCATGGTCTCCGGCAGCCCCTCGTCCGCCGCCATCGCATCGTCCGCCGCGACCGCCGCCGCGGCTCCCTCGAGGGCGGTGGCCGCGTCCGCGGCGGAGGCGCCGTCGACGGCGACCGCCGCCGCTCCGGCCTTCATGGTCTCGGCGTTGCGGTCGGTCGCGCTCGCGTCGCCCTGGCTGACCGCGTTGCCACAGAACGCGCCGGTGTCGTCCACGCCGAACGGCGCGAGGATGTCCAGCACGGCGGCGTGTGCCCGCGTCTCGAGATGCTGGAGCGACTCCCCGTTGGGGAGCGCGGTACGGTACGGGTCGGCGGCGAACGCGGCCGTCAGCGCTGTGTCGGCTTCGAACTCCTGCCAGGGTCGTCCCTCGTAGTCGCCCAGAGAGATCTCGCGCAGCCGGGGGTCGAGGACCACGTGCGGGGCATCCGTCACGTCGGCCTCCCTCCACGCCGCGACGATGCGCTCTGCCGTCGCCCGGGCCCTCGGCAGATCGCTGGCGTACACCGGCATCGGCCCGAAGGGCGCGAGCCGCTCGGCCGCCGCCCGTGCCTGGTCCTCACCAAGCCGTGTGAGCGGGTGGTCGCTCTGCCCCATCAGCGTGCCGCCGATGTTGCCCGTGGACTGGCCGTGACGGACGAGGTACAGCTTCATGTGGACTCCTGGAGCGTCGTTCGCTTCATGATGTGATGCCCACAATCGCGCAGCCGGCGACCAGCGCCGCTGCTTCGGCGAGCTCGATCCCCATGCCGTAGACGTCGCCGGTGAGGCCGCCGAGCCGCTTCGCCACGGCGGACTGCACGCCCAGGGCGACGCCCATCGCGACCGCCGCGACGACGAGGCCGGCGTACCAGGAGCCGGCGGCGCCGGCCCACAGGCCGGCCAGCCCGGCGACGACCACGCCGGCCAGCAGCAGACCGCCGGCGAGCTGCAGCGGGCCCGGCGTGTGATCGCGCGTGAACGCCTCACCGGTGCCGGCCGGGCGAGCGTAGGGCCACCAGTACACGTTGAGTGCCGGGAGCGTGCGTGCCGCGCACCAGCCGGCGAGCAGGGGCGCGGCCGCGTCGGCGCGCGTGAGCGCGCCCAAAGCCGCGATCTTCAGCACGAGCAGCAGGACCGCGGCGGCCACGCCCATGGCGCCCACGTTGTGGTCCTTCATGATCTCGAGGGCGCGGTCACGGGGAGCGCCGCTCAAGACCCCGTCGGCGGTGTCCATGAGGCCGTCGAGGTGCAGCCCACGCGTGAGCAGCGCGAGCAGGATGATCACCAGCGCGGCCGCCACCAGCGCGGGCAGGAACGAGACCAGCCCCGCATAGACCGCCCACGCGCCCAGACCCATAACGAGGCCGACCAGTGGGTACCAGCCCATGCTGCCCCACAGGTCCCCCGGGCTCACCTCACCATCGACCTTGAGCGGCACGCCGGTGAGGAAGGTGACGGCGAGCGTGAGCCGCCGACCGGGTGAGCCGGCGGCGGCGGCCGCCCGGCCCGCCGCGGCGTCGGCCGGGAAGTCCGCAGCCGGCGTTTCGCCCGTCGCGCCTGCTCCGGCCTCCGGCGTGTCGGTCGCCGCCGCCTCGATCCTCGTGTCCTCGGGTCGCGTCATCGTCCTCGTGAGCTTGTCTCCGGGCAGACCCTACCGCTTCAGCTCGGCGTCGGCCTCGCTGGGATCGCCGGCCACGCCGGCGCTCTCGAACGTGGCCATCTCGCTCAGGATGCGCGCGGAGGCCTCGATGATACTCATCGAGAGCGCCGCGCCCGTCCCCTCGCCCAGCCGCATCTGCAGATCGAAGAGCGGCACCAGGCCCAACTCGTCGAGCACCACCTGGTGCCCGATCTCGATGCTCACGTGGCTGGGCAGGATGTAGTCCACGCACTCGTGGCAGAGGCGCACGGCCGCCAGGGCGGCGGCGGCGCTGATGAAGCCGTCCATCACGACGGGGATGCGGTGTGCGGCGCCGCCGAGGAACACGCCGGTCATGCCGGCGATGTCCAGGCCACCGACCTTGGCGAGCACGTCGACCGGGTCGAGACGGTCGGGCTGATTGACGGCGATGGCCTTCTCGATGGTGGTCACCTTGCCGATCAGCGCCTCCTGGGTGATGCCCGTGCCGCGGCCGGTGACGCGCGCCGGCGCCTCGCCGCTCAGCACGGCGATCACGGCGGACGCCGCGGTGGTGTTGCCGATGCCGACCTCGCCGGTCGCGATGATGTCGAGGCCCTTCTCCATCTCCTCCTCGACCAGCCGGATGCCGCTCTCGACGGCGCGAACGGCCTCGTCGCGGGTCATCGCGGGCTCTTGCGCCATGTTGCCCGTGCCCATGCGGATCTTGTCGTGCCGGATGTCCGCCCCGCTGAGGTCCGCGTTCACGCCGACATCGGTGACGATGACGCGGGCGCCCACGTGCCGCCCGATGACGTTGAT
>DAIQNY010000133.1:0-9509 GCA_036788155.1 Actinomycetota bacterium
AGGAGTTCAGTCTCCCCAACATCTTCCAGCTCGTGAAGATGAGCGCCAAGAGCGGTTCGCTCACGATCCGTCGTGAGGGAGAGTCCGGCAGGATCTTCTTCCGCAACGGAATGATCACGTACGCCTACTCATCGCCACAGGCGCTCCCGCTCGGCGAGCGGCTCATCAAGGCCGGGGCGATCAGCAGGGCGCAGCTCAAACAGGCGCTCTCGGCGCAGAAGAAGTCGTCCGACGGCGAGCGCCTCGGACGCATCCTCCTCGAGCAGGGGCACATCGACCGCGAGACGCTGGAGCAGGCGGTCCGCGAGCAGATCGAGGACAGCGCCTTCACGTTCTTCAGCTGGAGTGACGGTGAGTTCGAGTTCGGCGCCGACGAGAGTCCTCAGGAGGAGGACATCCTCGTCGAGATGAACGTCGAGAACGTCATCATGGAAGGGTGCCGACGGATCGACGAGTGGGAGCTGATCTTCGAGCATCTGGGGTCGCTGGAGCGGGTGCCGCACCTCGCCTGCGGCGACCATGTGGAGGACGAGGGCACTTTGACGCTGACCGCGGAGGAGTGGCGAGTGGTGGTGCACGTGGATGGACGTGCCGACATCAACACTATCCTCCACGACTGCGGGCTCGACAGGTTCCACGGCGCCAAAGTGATCTACAGCCTCTTCTCCAGCGGCCTCATCACCGTGAGCGAGCCCGTCATCGAGACCATCGGCAAGGGACCGAGCGTCGCCGTGCGAGGTCCCATCGACATCTACAACGAGGTGTTCATCAGCACCCTGACCGACTCCAACACCGTCAAGCAGCTCCGCGTGGAGATGATCGACGAGAAGGAGGTCGAGATCCCCGTGGTCGCCGGGCAGCTCCCGGCGAACGGCAACGGCAACGGCAACGGCAACGGCGGCGGCAGGGGAGAGGGCGTGGCTGCAGCGGAGGACGTCCTCGTGTTCACGGCCGCCTCCACGTGCCCCGAGCAGGGCTGGCGGAGGCTGGCCGGCGAGAGCTCCGCCTGGGTCGTGCTGGCGAATGCCAACGATCTCGACAGTCTCCGCTCGACCAGGACCGACCTGCAGTTCATCAAGACGCTCGGCGACGTGCCCTTCGTGGTGGCCACCTACGTGTCCATGGCCGATGACGAGCTCAGTCAGAAGCAGGTCGCCAGGACGCTCGGGCTCGACGCCTCGACGCCGGTCATCGCCTGCCATCTCCGCGACCGCGACTCGGTCACCGAGGTCGTCCGCGCGGCCTTGGGCCTGGTGGCCGCGCGGACGACAGGCTGAGCTGCGGCGCACGCGCGGCCGACCCTGCGCGGCACGGGATGCCCCGGTGCGCGCCGGTCGCGTCCAACGCCGGCCGCCGCTTGTCTTCCCCGCACGCGGGGGCCATGATGTCTGGCGCAGGCGGGCCGCGCCCGGGCCCGCGCGAAGAAAGGACACCACCGCATGTACTACCCCAGCTACCGCATGAGGCGTCTGCGCCGTACCCCCGCCATCCGGGACCTGGTACGCGAGACCACCCTGCGGCTCGACGACCTCGTCTACCCGTACTTCGTCATCGCCGGCGAGAACGTCCGCAATCCCATCCCGTCCATGCCGGGCGTGTTCCAGCTCTCCATCGGCAACCTGCTGCCCGAGGTGCGTGAGGCCGTGAGGCTGGGGATCAAGGCGGTGCTGCTCTTCGGTCTGCCCGCCCACAAGGATTCCGCCGCCACCGGCGCCTACGACCCGGAGGGCATCGTCCAGATGGCGGTCCGAGCCATCAAGGACGAGTTCCCTGAGCTCGTGGTCATCACGGACGTCTGCCTCTGCGAGTACACCGACCACGGTCACTGCGGCGTGGTGCAGGACGGGGAAGTGCTCAACGACGTCACGCTCGAACTGCTCGCGAAGATGGCGATCACGCACGCGGAGAGCGGCGCCGACATCGTCGCCCCGAGCGACATGATGGACGGCCGCGTGGCCGCCATCCGCAACGCGCTCGACGACGAGGGCCTCACGGACACCATCCTCATGTCGTACTCGAGCAAGTTCGCCTCGGCCTTCTACGGCCCGTTCCGCGAGGCTGCCGACTCGGCTCCGGCGTTCGGCGATCGCAAGACCTACCAGATGGACCCGGCCAACCTCGAAGAGGCCGTGCGCGAGTCCCTGCTCGACATCGAGGAGGGCGCGGACATGATCATGGTGAAGCCGGCGATCCCGTTCCTGGACGTGATCCACGCGGTCAAGCAGGAGACCAAGTTCCCGCTCGCCGCCTACAACGTCAGCGGCGAGTACGCGATGATCAAGGCCGCGTCCGCCAACGGGTGGCTCGACGAGCAGCGCGCCGTTCTCGAGGCCGTCACCGGCATCAAGCGCGCCGGCGCCGATCTCATCATCACGTACCACGCGAAGGACATCGCCGCCTGGCTCGGCTAGGTTTCGGACTCTGGCTCCTGTAGGGTGGCGTTTCGCCGCCCCGCACGGAGCGGCTGCAGGAGAGGGCCGGGCGGCGCACCCATCTGCGCGTTGCGCCGCCCGCCCGTCTCTGGCACACTGGAGCCGGTTTGCACCACCCTCACGCTGAAAACCCGCACGATCACCCGCACGGCGCAGACGCGGCTGCCTCAGACGGCCCTGCTCCGCCGCGCGTCGTCGCCTGGGAGGTCACGCGCAGCTGCAACCTCGCCTGCGTGCACTGCCGTGCCTCCGCCGTCCACGGCCCCTATGAGGGCGAGCTGAGCACCGGGGAGTGCTTCACGCTCGTCGACCAGATCGCCTCCTTTGCGAGCCCGATCCTCATCCTCACCGGCGGGGACCCGCTCATGCGGGCGGACATCTTCGACATCGCCGAGTACGCCATCGGCAAGGGTCTGCGCACGGTCATGTCGCCGAACGGCACGCTCGTCACGCCGGAGGTCGCGCGACGCATGCACGACGTGGGCATCGCGCGCGTGAGCATCAGCATCGACTTCCCGACTGCCGCGGAGCACGACGAGTTCCGCGGCGTCCCCGGCGCGTTCGACGGCGCGGTGCAGGGCATCCGCAACTGTCTCGCAGCCGGCGTCGAGGTGCAGATCAACAGCACCATCACCAAGCTCAACGCTCACGAGCTGCCGCAGCTTCTGAAGCTGGCCACGGACCTCGGCGCCGTCTCGTTCCACCCGTTCATGCTGGTCCCCACCGGGCGCGGCAAGGAGCTGGAGGAGCAGGAGCTCCCGCCTGAGGAATACGAACGCGCGCTCGAGTGGATGTACGACGCGCAGCAGGAGAGCGACCTGTTCATGAAGCCCACCGACGTGCCGCACTACTGGCGCGTCATGCGCCAGCGCGCCAAGGCGCAGGGCCGCAAGCTCGAGGTGCACCCGCACAGCCACGGCGGGATGAACACGCTCAGCCGTGGCTGCCTCGCCGGCATCGGCTTCTGCTTCATCAGCCACGTCGGCGACGTGCAGGGCTGCGGCTACTTCGACAAGGTCGCCGGCAACATCCGCGAGCAGACCTTTCCGCAGGTGTGGAACGACTCTCCGCTGTTCAACGAACTGCGCGACTTCGACGGCCTCAAGGGCAAGTGCGGCGTCTGCGAGTTCAAGAGGGTCTGCGGCGGCTGCCGCGCGAGGGCCTACGAAGCCACCGGCGACTACATGGCCGAAGAGCCCTACTGCGCCTACGTGCCCAAGGGCTGGTGCGTTCCCAGCGTCGAGATCTGACGCCGACCTGCGCGCTGATCTGACCGCACGTCCCGCGCCTGCGCCGGCTCACGGGTCGAGCGGCCGGCGCATCTCCGTGCTCAGCGGCACCACGAGGTCCGCGTTGTACACGCCGGCCGGCGCGTAGCCGACCTCCGCGTCGTTCCCGAAGAGCAGGTGGGCCGCGACGGCGTAGCTCCGTGACGTCGCGGCCGGCGATCCGTCCTCTGCAACCGGATCGACGTTCGTCGTCCGGATCGTCAGCGTGTCCTCCGTCTCGCGCACCAGCTCGATCGTGCGGATCTGCTGGGGGAAGTCCCGTAGCGACGCGGTCTCGACCTGCCAGAAGCCGAGCTCGGGATGCTCCGGGTCGGGCGACGGGAACGGGGTGACGGTGTTGCGGTGCCGGTGTCCGGCGACCCACAGGATGAGATTGGGACTGGCGTGCAGCCGCGCGAACAGCTCTTCTTCCGTGCCATGGGCGCTGCTGGCCCAGGACATCGGCGCCGGCGGCTTCTCCACACCGACGGGGCAGTGCGCCGCGACGATCAGGAGCATGCCGTCGGCCTGCCCACGGTCGAGCTCGGCGAACAGCCAGTCGCGGCGTTCCTTGTCCAGCGAGACGTGCCCGTAGCCGTAGTCCCAGGGGTCGTCGTCGCGCTGGGTGTCGTCCAGCACGAGCACCCGCACCGGGACGTCCGCGCGCGGCTCGAAGGTGTAGCAGGCGAACCCGCGCTCGACCGTCGCCTCGTCGAATCCGTGACCCTTCAGTGCCGACGAGGTCGAGAAGAACTCCTGCATCCACTCGCTCTTCGTCAGCGACCGGCGGTCGGGGTCGGCGGCAAGCGCCTTGGGCGGCTCCGCAAAGCTTGCCACGGGGCCGATGCCGAAGATGTCGCCGTAGGGGGTGCGCCCGTCCAGGCAGCCCATGTAGTAGCCGCGGCTGTCGGGGCCCAGCGGATCCTCGAACACGTTGCCCAGGTCGAGGATCGTCTCGCCCGTGTACGCGGCGCGCAGGTAGTCGTCCACGCGCAGGAACCCAGTCCAGAAGTGGTCGTGGTTACCGCGCGTCTGGTACCAGGGGATCGCCGGGTCGAGCCCGGTCGCTTCATAGGCGTCGAGCCAGGCGGCGCGGGGCGCGGTGTCCCCGGCGGGCCGTATGCCCGAATCGGGATCGATGCGCCGGCCGTCCAGCACGTCGATGTACCAGCGCAGTTCGTTGTACTGCGTGGTGTTGCACGTGTCGCCAAGGGAGATCCCGAAGTCCAGCGGCCACGCATGATGCAGCGCGTTGACCGTGCGTACGGCGGCGTCCAGGACGTGGTGGGTGTACAGCATGACGCCGGAGTACGCCGACGAGAGAAAGCCGTGGTAGCCGAAGTAGATGGCCTGCGCCGGCGACTGCACGTCGGCGATGTGGATGTCGGTGAACGTGAAGAACCGTAGGAGGGAGGCGCCGCCGCCCGCCGGCCCCGCGTCGTGCCCGGTGGGCAGGAGGTCGAGGCGTCGCTCGGCGGGGAGGCCGGGGCCGTAGGTCCATCGGCCGTACCCGTTCGCCTCGTACTTCGCCAGCTCGAACGGCAGGATCTTCTCCGCATTCGGCGGGGGTTCGCAGGGGACGATCGTCCGCTCGAGCGTCGTCTTGACCGCCACGGCTGCGCTCGCGTCCGTCTGCTTAAGGTCCATCAAGTCCACTCCAGGTCGGGGTCGCGGACGCAACCGGGAGGCGCGCCCTTGTCAGGACCATAGTCGGCAGCGACGCGGTCGCACTGAACCTTCTGAGCGCGCGGGCGCGGCGCAGCCGCCGCCCGCGCTCAGCCTGCCGCGTCCGCCGGCAACGGCAGTGTCATGGTCCAGGAGCCGTCGATGACCGCGACCTGCCGGAATCCCGCCCGCAGGTACAGCTCGCGGGCAACCGAGTTCTCCGGCATGACGCTCAGGCTGACGGCCGGATGGCCGAGGTGCTGCGCACGGGCCACGGCGGCGGCGAGCAGGCGCCCGCCGATCCCTCGCCGCCGCCACTGCGGCGCGACGGCGATGCTCAGCTCGGGCACCTCCGGCGCGACGAACCCCCAGCCGTGCATCTCCTCGTCGAAGACCCGCAGCCAGCAGGCGCCGACGGGAGCCCCGGCGACCTCGGCGATCACGCCGTCGTCGCCGGCGCGTCCCCAATCCTCCACGTAGAGCCGCACGTGCGGGTCGGCGAGGACCTCGTCCAGCGGCGGCCGGGGGGCGTCCGGCGGCAGCCGCCAGTGGTCCGCCTCTCGCACCATCTCGAGCAGGAAGGGCTCATCCGGCGGCGCGAGCGCCCGGATCGAGACTCCCTCGGTGCTCACGACGAGGACCCTCCGGCGGCGAAGTGCGTCTCCAGCAAGACCGACGTTTCGGTGAGGCCCGCCTCGCGGTAGACGTGCTGCGCCGGGTCGTTCTCCTGGCCGGTGCTCACGGAGGCCTCGGCGCAGCCGGCTTCCTCGAATAGGCTGAGCGCCGTGTCGACGAGCCGGCGGCCAATGCACTCGCCGCGTCGGCTCGCGGTCACGATGAGCAATTCGATGAGCCCTGAGTCCCCGGCGTGGAAGAGGCCCGGGGTCATGCAGTAGCTCAGCAGGCCGACGGCCTCCTCGCCGTCGAGCGCGAGCAGGACGCCGCTGCCCGGCGAGGCCAGGAAGTGGCGGACGTAGCCCTCATCGACCGGCGAGGACCACCCTTCGGCATCGGCCATCTCCAGTACGAGGCGCACGACGACTGCCTCGTCTCCCTGAGCGGCGCTCCGGATGGTGATCGTCATCGTTCCCCTCGTCCGATTTCTCGGGCAGATTGTGTGCCGGTGCACATGCTCCGGGCAGCGCGAGTAGTATAGTGCCCTATCTCTTGCACGCTTTCTCACTCGCAGGGAGGACCTGGGTGAACACAGAGACGTCCGCGCGGCTGTTCGAAGACGCGCTCCAGTACATCCCCGGCGGGGTCAACTCGCCCGTCCGCGCCATGAAGGGTGTCGGCATGCCGCACCCCCTGTTCGTCTCGCGCGCGGACCGCTCCCACATCTGGGACGCCGACGGCAACGAGTTCGTCGACTTCGTGTCCTCGTGGGGCCCCATGATCCTGGGGTGGGGGCACCCGGAGGTGGTAGGACGGCTCAAGGAGCAGGTCGACAGAGGGACGAGCTACGGGGCGCCCACGGAGCTCGAGGTCGAGCTGGCTCGCCTGGTGTGCCAGGCGGTTCCGTCGGTCGAGCTGGTGCGCATGGTCAACTCGGGCACCGAGGCGACGATGAGCGCCGTGCGCGTCGCCCGCGGTTTCACGGGGAGGGAGAAGGTCGTCAAGTTCATCGGCTGCTATCACGGCCACTCCGACGGCTTCCTGGCCGCCGCCGGCAGCGGCGTGCTCACGCTCGCGTTGCCCGACAGCCCCGGCGTCACCAGGGGCACCACCGCCGACACGCTGCTCGTCGACTACAACGACGTGGAGGCTCTCACGGAGCTCTTCACCGCGCAGGGCGATCAGATCGCGGCACTCATCGTCGAGCCGGTGGCCGGCAACATGGGCGTCGTGCCGCCGCAGCCCGGCTTCCTGGAGGCATGCCGCGACCTCTGCACGAGGCACGGCGCAGTGCTCGTCTTCGACGAGGTCATCACCGGCTTCCGCGTGGCCTGGGGCGGCGCCCAGGAGCGGTACGGCGTCATGCCGGATCTCACGACGCTCGGCAAGATCATCGGCGGCGGCCTGCCGGTGGGCGCGTTCGGCGGGCGGCGCGACATCATGGAGACGGTCGCGCCGCTCGGTTCGACCTACCAGGCCGGCACGCTGTCCGGCAACCCGCTGGCCATGGCTGCGGGCGCGGCCACCTTGCGGGTGCTCGCCGAGCCGGGCACCTACGAGCGCCTCGAGGCGACGGGAGCCCGCGTCGAGGAGGGCCTGCGCGCGGCCGCCGAGCACGCCAGCCGGGCCGTCACCATCAACAGGGTCGGGCCCATGCTCACCATGTTCTTCTGCGATGGACCCGTCCACAGCTTCGCCGACGCAAAGGCGGCCGACACCGCCGCATACGCCGCCTACTGGCGACACATGCTCGAGCGCGGCGTGTACCTCGCTCCGTCGCAGTTCGAGGCGGCGATGATCTCTCTGGCGCTCACCGACGCGGACCTCGAGCAGGCGGCCGCCGCCGCGCGCGACTGGTTCGCCGGAGCGGAGGCCTGACCGTGCGCGGCTTCGACAAGAACGACGTCCCGAGCGTCACCGTCCCGCGCCTCGCGCTGTATCTGCGTAAGCTGCGCGAGCTCAACACCCGTGGAGTCGCGCGGATCTCGTCGAAGGACCTCGCCGAGATGATCGACGTGAACGCCGCGCAGATCAGGAAGGACCTCTCGTACTTCGGCAGCGCGGGTACGCGCGGCGTCGGGTACGAGGTCGAGGACCTCATCGAGAAGATCACCGGCTGGCTCGGTCTGGACCGCACGTGGAACTTCATCATCATCGGCGCCGGTCTGCTCGGCACCGCGCTGGCTCGCTACCGTGGGTTCGGCGAACAGAAGTTCCGTCTGGTGGCCATGTTCGACAGCTCGGCAACGGTCATCGGGGCCCGCTACGGCCCCGAGGAGTCTGACCGGGTGCGCAGCGTCCGCGAGCTCGACGAGTTCTGCCGCAAGGAGAGTGTGGACATCGCCATGGTTACCGTCCCGGCCGGAGAGGCCGAGAGTACGGTGCAGCGACTCGGCGAGGCCGGGGTGAAGGCCATCCTCAACTTCGCGCCCGTCAAGGTCCACGCGCCGGAAGGTGTACTGGTGCGTCAAGTCGACTTGTCCAGCGAGCTCATGTCGCTCTCGTTCTACCTCGACAAGGAACTGGACGAGGGATGACCGCAGCTGCGGCCAGACGGCGCGGCACTCGTGAGCTGTCCCGAAGGCGGAGGGGCCTCCGGGTGCCGGTCTGGCCATGAGCCTCGCCGCCGATGTGGCCGCGGCGCTCGCCGCGGCCGGGGAGGCCTTCGGCCCGCCGCCGCGCGCGGCGCTCGAGCCACGGTGGGGCGCCCTGTACCTGGAGCTCGCTCCCGGTGACGAGAACCTCGCGACCGACATCGAGCTCGTGTACGAGGGCTACCTGCTGCACTACCGCGAGAGCAGGGCCGTCGCGCTGCCCGTCGGCGACCTGGAGACGAGGCTGCTCGCCGGGGACTGCTTCTACGCGCGCGGCGTCCGCGGCGTCGCCGCCCGCGGCGACGCCGCCGGCGTCGGCCTGCTCTCCCGGCTCATGGCGGCGTGCTCGTATCTTCGCTCCACCGGCGTGTCGTTCGCCGCCGACGACGCCCTGTGGGCGTACACCTCGGCCGGGCTCGCGGCACAGCACGCCGGCGACGATCCGGCCTCGGTCGCCGCGCTTTTCGACGCCGTCGAGGCCGGCTTCCCTGCCCCCGAGCCGGGCGCCGTCCGCGCGGCCGTCACCTCCGCTGCCGCGCGTCTCACCCTGTCCGACGCCGCGCCTCTGTGGCGCGAGCTCGACGCCGTCGCCGGGAGGTGACCGTGGACCTGCGTGCCTTCATCAACCTGCTGGAGCGCGAGGGCGAGCTCGCCCGCGTGCGTCCGGAGGTCGACCCGTATCTTGAGATGGCGGAGATCGCCGACCGCGCCAGCAAGGCGCACGGGCCGGCGATCCTGTTCGAGCAGCCGAGGAGACCGGCAGGGCAACCCGCCGTGCCGGTCCTCATGAACCAGCTCGGTTCGTACCGGCGCTTGGAGCTGGCGCTCGGCGCGCCGCTGGACGACATCGCCCGGCGCATCGGCGGTTTGCTCGAGCTGCAGGTGCCGAGCGGCATCGTCGGCAAGGTCAAGGCGCTCGGCCAGCTCAAGGAGCT
>DAIQNY010000134.1:0-9390 GCA_036788155.1 Actinomycetota bacterium
CTCGTGGCGTCCGGCGACGCCGGAGGCGTCGCCGGACGCCTCGAAGAGCTGCGCGGCTCGCCCGGCCGGACGGCCATGGGTGCGGCCGGGCGGGAGCGCCTGCTGCGAGACTTCGCGCTCCCGGCGATGGTGGACGCCTACGTGCGCATCTACGATGGGCTCGTGGGAGCGCAGTCGTGAGCCGCCTCAGCCGTACAGGGATGACGGCCGCGGTGCCGAAGTGGCCGGGACGGCCGGCGCCGCCGCCCTCGCGTACGCTCGCGGATGCGCGGTTTCTGCCGATATGCTTGCTGACGCGGGCGTTTGTGCACGCCCGCCTGTGCGGAATCACCTGTTCGCGACACTGGATGCGGTGACGACGATGGCGGAGAAGGACACAGAAGGACTTTCGCTCGGCGCATACCTGCGCGTGGTACTGCGCTGGAAGTGGCTCGTCATCGTCGTCACGCTGGCGATCACGGTCCTCGGCACCGGCTACACGTGGACCCGCACGCCGATGTACTCGGCCACCTCCACGCTGCTCTACGTCACCCAGATCGACATCGCCGACCCGCTGGGCACCACCTTCGTGGACAAGACGGCGCAGCAGGCGGAGATCGAGAGCGTCCCCACGGTCATCGACAGCGCAAGGGTCGGTGAGTCGGCGGAAGCGCTCATGGAGCCGGCCAACGTCGAGGCCGGCTACGGCGTGAGCGCGTCGCTCGAGCCCGGCCTGAACAGCGGCTACTCGAACATCGTCGGCATCAACGGCACCTCGGCCAAGCCGGAGGCCGCTGCGGACGCCGCCAACTCGTACGCGCAGGCGTTCATCGAGTGGAACAGGGAGAGCGCTCGCGCCCAGGTGGCCGACGCCATCGCGGTGGTGGAGGAGCGCATCGACACGTACACGACCGAGCAATCGCGGCAGACCACCGAATACCTCTCGCTGCAGCAGCGGCTGCAGGACCTGCAGCTCCTCGAGGCGGCCACGCAGAGCAGTTTCAAGATCATCACGCCCGCCTCCGTCCCGTCCGCGCCCTATGAACCCGACAAGCCGCGCGGCATGGTGCTCGCCTTCGCCGTGGGCCTGGTGCTGGGCGTCGCACTGGCGTTCCTCCTCGAGCAGTTCGACACGCGGGTGCGGGGTGAGGAGCAGGTCGTCGAGGAACTGGACCTGCCGGTCATCGCTCACGTGCCCCCGCTGGGGCGGCGCGGTCGCGACGGCAACGTGCTCCAGATGCTCGCCGATCCCGCCGGCCCCGCGGCCGAGTCGTACCGCCTCCTGCGCAGCAACCTCGAGTTCACGGCCGTCGACGCGCCTGTGCGCACGCTCCTGGTCTCGAGCTCGGTGCAGGGCGAGGGCAAGAGCGTGATCAGCTGTAACCTCGCCGTCTCCATGGCCCTCGCCGGCAAGCGCGTGGTGCTGGTCGACGCGGACCTCCGGGGGCCGCACGTGCACTCGTACATGGGCATCCCCAACGCCAAGGGCGTCTCGACGCTGATGGCCCGTCGCGACAACATCAAGGATGCCCTGGTCCCGGTGCGACTCGACGCCAGCCAGGCCCGTAACGGTTCCATCATGATGACCACGCAAGCCGCCGGAGACGTGACTCGCGTCAAGATGGGCGTCACCTCAGCGGACCGTGCCGGGGACTGGCTCTGGCCGGACAGCGACCAGGGCGCGCCGATGCTCAGCGTCCTTCCGAGCGGTCCCGTCCCGCCCAACCCGGGCGAGATCGTCGCCTCGCACCGGTTCGCCGACATCCTCGACGTGCTCGCCAAGGACGCCGACATCGTCATCGTCGACGCGCCGGCCATGCTGCCGGTGGGCGACACCGCGGCGCTGGCGCCGCACGTGGACGCGCTGGCCTACGTCGCCAATCCCGACATGCTCCGCCGCCCCAGCCTCGAGCAGGCGCGAGTGCAACTCGGTCATCTGCCGTGCCGGATCCTGGGCGTGGTGATCGTGGCGAACAAGCGCGGCCACGGGTACTACGGGTACTACAGCGCGGACGGCGCTCCATCGTCGTCACGCCGCCGCGTGCAGCAGCGCGCATGAGCGCCGCCGCCGCCAGGCGGCGGCTCCTGTTCCTCACCGGCTATCCGGCCATCGGGGGGCCGCTGCCCAAGCTCGCCCCCCTCATGGTGGACGGCTTTCGCAAGGCCGGCTACGACGTTCGCACGCTGGGCTGGAGCGCCCACACGGCCGGCCACGAGTCCGTCGCCAGCAAGGTCTGGGGGCGCGGCGAAGACCTGACGCGCGTGCTGCGTCAGATCCGCGCCTGGCGGCCCGACGCCCTGTACGTGAACACGGCGCACAACCCCCCCGCGCTCGTGCGCGATGTGCCGCTCGCGCTCGCGACCACCGGGTGGCGACCGCCCTTCGTGCTGCACTTCCACGGCAGCGAGAGCCACCGCCTCGTCGCTGCCGGCCGCGCTGCCCTCAAGGCCGCGTCGCGTGCTCTCGTGACGCGCACGGACTCGGTGCTGCTGCTGTCGCACGAGGAGCGTCGCGAGTGGCGGCGCTTCTGCCCGGAGGCGCGGTACGACGTGGTGGTCAACCCGTTCGTGCCGGAGGGCCGCGCCGCCGCGTGCGCCGCGCCGCGCGGCGGCGGTGAGCCGCGGTTCTTCTTCGTGGCTCGGCTCATCCCCGAGAAGGGCTGCTTCGACCTCGTCGAGGCGTTTGCCCGTGTCCGGAGCCGATGCGACTGCCGGCTCGTGGTCGCCGGCAGGGGGCCGGCACGCGACGAGATGGTGCGCCGCGCCGCGGAGTTGGGCGTGCTCGACTCCATGGACCTGCTCGGGTACGTGAGCGGCGAGGAGCTCGCCGCGGCATACAGGACGGCGGACGTGTTCGTCCTGCCTTCCTACTTCCCCGAGGGGTTCCCGCTCGCCGCCATGGAGGCCATGGGCTATGCTCTGCCCGTGATCACGACTCGCATCCGGGGCTGCGCGGACCATCTCGAGGAGGGCGTGAACGCGCTCTTCGTACCCGCGCGCGACCCCTCCGCGCTCGCCGCTGCCATGGAGCGGCTGGCCGGCGACGGGCAGCTCCGCGAGGCGATGGGGCGTGCCAACGCCACCAAGGTGGAGGACTTCGCGCCGGCGAGGGTCATGCCCGCTTACATCGAGGTCCTGGACGCCGTGATCGGAGAGGCCTCCGCATGAGGGTCTGGTCGCGCACCATCCTCACCACTCGAGTGGAGCCAGTCGGCGTCACCGATGCGGCCGAGATGGTGCGGGTGTGGTCCGGGGACGGCGCCGGCAAGGTCGTCTGCGCCGCCAACGTGCACATGGTCATGACCGCGTGGGACGATCCCTCGTTCGCCGGGGAACTCAGCGGGTCGGACCTCACCGTGTGTGACGGCCGGCCTCTCTACCTCATCTGCCGTCTCGCCGGTGACCGCCGCGCCAAGCACACGCGCGGCCTCGACCTCATGCTCACCGTGTGCGACATCGCCGTGCGGCACAAGATACCGGTGGGGGTGTACGGAGGGCGCCCCGACGTGCTGGAGGCGGTCGAGCGCCGGCTCAAGGCCGGCTACAGGGACCTCGACATCGTGTACCGGTACTCGCCACCCTTCCGCCCGCTCACGCCGGAGGAGGACGAGGCGGAGATCGAGGCCATGAAGGCGGCCGGCGTGCGCATCCTGTTCGTCGCCCTCGGCTGCCCCAAACAGGAGCGCTGGATGCTCGAGCACCGCGACCGGCTGCCGGCGACCATGCTGGGCATCGGCGCCGCAGTCGACTTCGTCACCGGCACCGTCAAGCCGGCCGGACGGCTCACGCAGAAGGCGGGCCTGGAGTGGTTCCACCGCCTGCGCAAGGAGCCCGGACGGCTCTGGTGGCGATACGCCAGCACCAACACGCGCTTCCTGGTGATGGCGACGGCGCAACTGCTGCGCGAGCGCCGTCGCTGACGGCGGCAGAGGTGCCGCGCGGAGGCCGCCGCTGACGGCGGCAGAGGTGCTCGCGCGGGGCGCCGCCGCCGACCCCCGCGCCGCACGCTCCCGCCCTCGCTCCACTGAGGTCTTTCCCTCGGTCTCTCGACGTGCGAGGCACGCCCTAGATGGACTGTGCAGATCGATGGAGCGGCGCTACCATCGGGAAGTGGCTTCGCCTCGTCGCGTGGGTCGACGAGCGCCGCGGACTGCGAGACGACCGGGTGTCTCGGGCGCCCGAGAGGGAGGGGATCGCAATGGACGGGCGCAGGGCCATCTGGCCGTACTCGGTGATCGCGTGCGTCGCCCTCGTACTTGCGGCGATGGCCGCCACCGTGGCGCCGGGACCGGCGGCGGCCTCGGCTCCCCTGCGAGTCGACGCACCCGCCGGCGCCAGTCAGGTGATCGTCCAGGCCGCGCCCGGCGTCTCGCTCCGCACGGTCCGGGCGCTGGCGGCGTCCGAGCATGCCACGCTGGTGCGGGGGTTCCGCAAGCCGGGGACCGGGAGCTCCCTGTACTGCCTCCGGCCGTCCCGTGGCACCGCCGTGGCGCTCGCGGCCAAGCTAGCCGCCGATCCGGCCGTGGTGCGCGCCGTGCCGGACGCCCGCATTGCCGCGGACGTCTACCCCAACGACACCGACTACCGGGCGCTCTGGGGTCTGTACGTGACCGACAAGCCGCTGGCCTGGAACCTCACCACCGGCGCGAGCGACGTGGTGGTGGCCGTCATCGACAGCGGGGTGGACTGCGTCCACGCCGACCTGGCCGCGAACGTGTGGCGCAACCCGGGGGAGATCGCCGGCAACGGCGTCGACGACGACGGCAACGGCTACGTCGACGACGTGCACGGCATCGACGCGGTCAATCACGACTCCGACCCGTACGACGACGGCGACCACGGCACCGGCGTCGCCGGCATCATCGGCGCCGTCGGCAACAACCAGCTCGGCCTCACCGGCGCGGCCTGGACGGTCAGGATCATGGCGCTCAAGGCTCTCGGCTCCAACCTTGTCGGCACCAACTCGACCGCGCTGGAGTGCATCCAGTACGCGATCAGGATGAAGACGCAGTACGGCGTCAACATCGTCGCCATCAACGCCTCGTGGGGCGGGTCCCCGTATCCTCAGGACCCGCTCCTTCGGCAGGCCATCGCCGCCGCGGGCCAGGCGGGGATCGTGTGGTGCGCGTCCGCGGGCAACGACGGCCGCGACAACGACGCCGCGCCGCGCTACCCGTCCTGCTACGACGTCCCGACCATCCTCGCCGTGGCCGCGTCGAACTCCAGCGACCAGCTCACCTCGTGGACCAACTACGGCGCCACATCCGTGGACCTCGCGGCGCCGGGCGACAATATCAAGCTGCTCAAGCCCGGCGGGCTGTACGCCTGGCGGAGCGGCACCTCCATGGCCGCTCCCGACGTGGCCGGCGTGGTCGCACTGAGCGCATCGCTGTACCGGGGCGAGACGGCGCTGCAGCGCGTCGATCGCATACTCACCGGGGTGGAGCGGATCCCGTCTGCTCAGGGCAAGGTGCTGACGGGCGGCCGGCTCAACGCGTATCTCACGCTGGCGGTCGATCCGCGGCCGGTGACGACCGTCTCCGGCATCCCGGCCGGCTGGTCGACGACGCCGGTCACGGCTGCGCTAGCCGCGAGCGACGGAACCGGCATCGGCGTCGAGCGCACCGAGTACAGCCTCGACGGGGCGCCGTACCAGGCCGGCGCCCAGGTCACGGTCGCCGCGGACGGCGAGCACAGCCTGCTGTACCGGTCGGTGGACAAGGCCGCCAACGTCGAGCCGGCGAGGAGCGTGACGATACGAGTCGACGGCACGCCGCCGGACGTCGGCGCCGCCGGCGTCGACGACCAGTGGCACGCCGAGCCGGTCACCGTGCGGCTCTTCGCCACGGACCCGAACGCCCCGCGGTCGTCAGGAGTCGCGTACATCGAGTACCGGGAGAGCGGCGACCCCTGGACCAGGGTCGCCGCCGACAGCGCCGACGTGGTGGTGTCGGCGGAGGGCAACGACGGCGAGCACAGCTACGAGTACAGGGCCGCCGATCTGGCCGGCAACACCTCCGCCGTGCGGACGTTCAACGTGCGCATCGGCGGCGGTACCGTGTCGCTCGTGGTCAGCGGCGCCGACGACGCCTGGCACACGGGCCCGGTCCAGGTACGCCTGGACGGCTCTGCCCCGGGCGGCGTGGGCAGCGTGCAGTACCGCCGCACGGGCGCATCCACCTGGACCGCCGTGTCCGGGGCGTCGGCCGTCGTCACGTTCTCCGGCGAGGGCGTCGCGACCTACGAGGCCCGCGCCGTCGCCACGTCGGGCGCGGTATCGCCTGTCCAGACGTTCACCGTCAAGATCGACGGCACGGCGCCCGTCTCGATGCTGGCGGGCGCCGACACCGCCTGGCACACGACGGCGGTCACGCTGACGCTCACGGCCACGGACGCGGGATCCGGCGTGCTGCAGTCGGCCTACTCTCTCGACGGCACGAGCTGGGTGCCGGCCCTCATCTTCTCCGTGTCGGCCCAGGGGACGAGTACCGTGAGGTACCGCTCGACCGACGTGGCGGGCAACCTGGAGGCGGTGCGCTCGGTCACCGTCAAGGTCGATTCGTCCGCGCCGACCACCACGGGCCTCGCGACCACCGGCTACCGCAACAGGTACGTGAACCTCAACTACCGCGTGGACGACGCACTGCCCGGCAGCGGCCAGGCAGTCGTCACGAGCATCGTGGTCAAGACCACCGGCGGCGCGACGGTCCGGACGTTCACGCCCAACGCCACCGTGGCCGTGAACAAGGCGCTGACCTACCGCTTCCTCTGCACCCTCTCGGTGGGGACCTACAGGTTCACGGTGCAGGCGCGCGATCTGGCGGGCAACACCGCGTCCAAGGTCAGTACCGGCACGCTCACGGTGAGGAGGTAGCCACAGGCCCGGCGGGCTCGCCGCGCCCTTCCGCGGCGGGGCGAGCCTCCGGCAGCCTCCACAGGCGCCAGAGCGAGCACGCGAAGGCCGCCAGCAGCAGCGTGTTGCGAGTCACGACGATGGCCAACGGCGCGGGCTGCATGTCGAGCAGGTTCCAGTAGAGGGCCGGGAACTCGGCGTGGGTGAGCGCGAGGGCCAGGCCGCCCAGAACGGCCAGCCAGCGGTCCCGGGCGGCGACGAGCGCCCACGCCGGCAGGATCCAGATGAAGTACTGGGGCGAGAGCACCTTGCCGAACGTCATGAGCGCGAGCAGGAGCGCCAGCACGACGAGCGCCAGGTCGGCCGGCGCCGTGCGCAGATGCGCACGGCGCAGCCACGTGGAGAAGTAGACGGCGGCCACGGCGAGGAGCGTCAGGCCGCCGGACATGTCGGCCGCGAGGCCGACGCCGGGGGCGACCAGCGAGTGCGAGCCGTGGCTCCAGGCCCACGACGCCCAGTCCGCCCCGAGCAGCTGACCGAGCAGTTGGGGCGTACCGAGCACGCTCTCGATCTGGAGCGGTCGTTCCAGGTGATACTGGAACACGTGCCACACCCCGGACCACGACTTGAGTACGTACGGCAGGAACGGCGCTGCGGCCGCGGCGCCGAAGGCGACCAGCGGCCAGCCCCACCGCCGCGGCCGGCCGACCAGCAGCAGGACCAGCGGCAGCAGCGCCAGCGGCGTGAGTTTGAGGGCGAACCCCATGCCGAGGACGAAGGCGGCGGCCGTGTACCAGCGCTGGGTGAGACACAGGATGAAGATCGCGATGAGCAGGGCCACCGCGACGTCGTAGCGGTTGATCACGATGGTGCCGATGAGCGCGACGCCCACGGGGAACAGCACGGAGGCGACGTAGGCGCGTCCGCCCCGGGGCCAGAGCCGGCAGGCGGTGTAGGCGGTGACGGCGCCGGTGCCGGCGGTGATCGCGCCCATCAGGATGTTGAACCAGATGCCGTAGAGGCTCTCGCTTCCGGTGTGTCCGGGGACGCGGAACAGGGCCACGGCGAGCGGCGGGTACTCCACCTGGAACGATGGCGTGAAGGGCGCCTCGCCGGCGGCGATCCGCGAGGCGTACCCCCAGTACACGGGCAGGTCCGTGATGTCGTGCATGCCGTACCAGAGATTGGGGAAGAGGACGCCGATCACGAGCAGGGTGAGGAACCACGAGGTGAGTGCGGCGATCCAGGGGCTCGGCGCGTGCGTCTCGGGCGACTGCTCAGCCATTCTCGCGGAAGCTCCAGAGCTTGTTGGCGAGGAAGTTGAAGGGGAGCACGCAAAGGATCGCGAGGCCCTGGCTGACGAGGACGTCGATGTCGAGCCGGCCCCGGAAGAGCCAGAAGGCCAGCTCGTTGAGTGCGAGGCCGCAACAGCTGACGACGAAGAACTTGAGGAACTGCGTCGTGAAGCTGCCCGTGGCGCGGAACGTCCACCAGCGGTTCAGCAGGTAGTTGTTGACCACGGCGACGCAGAAGGCGAGGCCGCTGGCGAAGATCTCGACACCGAAGGTCGGATCGCCGACGAGGTGGGCCCAGAGGAACAGCGCCGCCTTGAGCACGGCCAGGTTGACCACCGTCCCGGTGGCGCCCACCACGGAGAACTTGACGAACTGGCGGCCGCCCTCTTCGAACCGAGCGTCCACGGTCAGGCCTCCCCGGCCGCGGCGGGGAGCTTCCAGACCGTGACCACCGCGGCCGCGGCGGCCGCCACGAGGACCGCGTTGCGCAGCACGACGACGTACACCGGACCGGGCTCCAGCTCGACCATGCGCCAGTAGAGATCGGGGAACTCGACCTGGGTGAGCGCGATGGCGGCGAGCGTGAGGATCCCCGTGAGGCGCTGGAGGGTGCCTCTGCCGACCACCACCAGCGCCACGAGCGGGAAGGTCCAGCACAGGAACTGGGGCGAGAGCACCTTGTTCGCCACCGTGAAGGCCAGGACGCAGGCCAGCGCGGCGGCGGGGATGTACTCCGGCGCCGTCCGCAGCAGCTCGCGACGGCGCCAGACGAGCGCGTAGACCCCCGCCACCAGCAGCAGGCCAGCCCACACGGAGAGCCGGGCGACGACCTCGCTGCCCGGTCCGGCCAGCGACTGCGAGCCGAACGACGTGCCGGTCCCGATGCCCCAGGCGCCCATCGATCCGGCGATCAGGTACGGGGTGCCGGGCACGCTCTCGATCTGCAGCGGCCGCTGCGCATGATAGGTGATCACATTCGTCAGGCCGTCCCAGCGAGCCAGGAACGGGAGGAAGGGGACGACGGCGAAGACGAGGAACCCGGAGAGGGCGTAGAGGACGCGCCGGCGCGTGCCGGCCACGATGAGCGCCAGCGGGAGCAGCAGGCCCGGCGTGAGCTTGAGCGCCACGCCGATGCCGAGCGCGGCACCCGCCGCCGTCGTGTGACGCCGCGCCAGGAAGAACAGGGCGGCGGCGAGCGTGAGCGCGACCGCCACGTCGTAGCGGTTGGCGGTGATGGCGCCCGCGGCCAGCACGGCGGCGGCG
>DAIQNY010000135.1:0-1906 GCA_036788155.1 Actinomycetota bacterium
GCCAAGACCGTCATCGACCAGGGCCTGCTGCCGGGCCTCAACGTGATCGGCGAGCAGTTCGAGGACGAGGAGATCTTCCTGCCCGAGCTCATGCAGGCCGCGTTGGCGTTCCAGGCGGCGATGACCGTGCTCGAGCCCAAGATCAAGGAAGAGGGCGCAGGGGCGGACAAGAAGGGCGTCGTCGTCCTCGGCACCGTCAAGGGCGACCTCCACTCGATCGGCAAGAACATCCTCAAGCTCCTCTACGAGACCTCGGGGTTCGAGGTGTACGACCTCGGCATCGACGTCGACCTCTTCTCGTTCGTCAACAAGGCGAAGGAAGTCAACGCGGACATCATCGCGATGTCGGCCCTGCTCACCACCACCCTGGTCGGTCAGCGCGACGTCATCGATGCGCTCAAGGATGCCGGAGAGCGCGACAAGTACAAGGTCCTCATCGGCGGCGGCGCGACCACCAAGGAGTGGGCGGACACCATAGGCGCCGACGGCTGGGCTGCCACGGCGTACGAGGCCGTGACGATCTCGACCAAACTGGTCTCCTGAGACCGGCCCGACGGACCCCCTGACGAAGAGGAGCACCACATGATCGACCTTATCGAGGTCTTCGATCGAGCCGAGACCGGCCCGCTCACCTCCGAGACCGACTACTACATGAAGCGCTACGTCCCCAAGCTCACCGAGGTCATCGCGCGCCACGGCGTCAAGTGGGACAAGCAGACCATCATCAACACCGACGACGCCCTCACCGACGCCGTGTTCGAGGCCGCCGTCGACCTCATCGCCGAGGCCGGCGCGTACTGCCCCGAGACCAACCGCGTCATGCAGTTCACGCGCGACGAGATCGAGACCGCCAACCGGGAGTGCCCCACGAGCGCCACGTTCGGCGAGGGTCGCGAGCGCAACACCATGTACGGCCGCCGTCCGGACACCACGGACGACCGTCCGTGGGTGCATGTGGGCGGCGGCATCTACACCACCGACGAGCAGGTCTACGTGGACACCGTCGAGAAGATGGCGTCCTACAACATCGTCAACTCGGTGTCGGTACCTTCGATCCTGCACCTCCGCGGCAAGGACGCCCGCGTACGCTCGCCGCAGGAGATCCTCTCGGCCTGCAAGACCGTGCGCCTGGCGCGTGAGGGCACGCGCCGCTCCGGCCGCGCCGGCATGCCGATCATCAACGGCATCTCGGCCGCGTCGCAGCCGGCGTCGATGTTCGCCGCGAGCTACCCGGAGTTCGGCTTCCGCACCAGCGACGGCTTCCTCATCGACTTCCTGAGCGAGATGGTCGTGGGCTACGAGGCCCTGCAGAAGGTCGCCTTCTACAACAGCATCAGCGCCAACATCGGCTCCACCAGCACGCCGCTCTTCGGCGGTTACGCCGGCGGCGCCGAGGGCGTGGCCGTGCAGGCGACCGCCTACATGATCATGGGCAACCTGATCTTCCGCGGCAGCTACCACTACAACGCTCCGTTGCACAGCAAGCTGCATCTGAGTTCCACAAAGCCCCTGATCTGGGCGATCGCGATGTCGAACGCCGCCATCGGTCGCAACATGCAGTACCCGATGGTCAACCTTCCGTATCTCGGCGGCGGCTCGGGCACCAAGCAGTACCACTATGAAATGGCGTGCTATATGCTCGCCGTTGTGACCTCGGGTGGAAACGTGTTCAGCGGGCATCCCGCCATGGCCGTCCAGTCGGACTCGCTCGTTCCGGACGACCACAAGTTCCACGCGGAAATGGGCCTCGCCGCCGCCAAGCTCACGCGTGCGGAGGCCGAGCCGATCGCCCAGAAGCTCTTCCCGCTGTTCGGCGACAAGCTCAAGGATCCGGACAAGGGCCTCACGTTCCAGGAGGTCTACGACATGCAGACGAAGCGGATCAAGAACGCCGAGTACCAGAAGG
>DAIQNY010000135.1:2006-9325 GCA_036788155.1 Actinomycetota bacterium
CTCTTCTTCGCCACGGACGTCCATGGCTCGGAGGTCTGCTGGCGCAAGTTCATCAACTCGGCCAAGCACTACGAGGCCGACGTCCTCATCCTCGGCGGCGACATGACCGGCAAGGCGATCGTACCGATCGTCCAGACCGGTCCCGAGCAGTGGCGCTACCACATGCTCGACATCACGCACGATCTGAACGGCGCCGAGGATCTCGCGAAGGCGGAGCGCCTCATCCGCGACCACGGGTACTACCCGGTCGCTCTCACGCCCGAGGAGCGGGACGAGTACACGAGCGACGAGGACAGGCTCGAGGAGCTGTTCCACGAGCAGATGCGCAAGACCGTGGAGCAGTGGGTCGAGTGGGCAGACGCGAAGCTCGAGGGCAGCGGCATCCAGTGTATCGTCTGCCCCGGCAACGACGATCGCCACGACATCGACGAGATCCTGGCGACGTCCAAATACATCCAGGTCGGCGAGGGCAACGTCCTCGACCTGCCTGAGGGCTACCAGCTCGCCTCCAGCGGGTGGACCAACCTCACGCCGTGGGACACTCCCCGCGAAGAGGACGAGCCCAAGCTCAAGGAGCGCATCCTGAGCATCGTCAACCAGGCGACCGTCCCGCCCGAGCGCCTTGTGCTCGGCCTGCACGCGCCGCCCTACGACACGCAGCTCGACGTAGCGCCGAAGATCGACTGGGAGACGCTCACCGTCCAGGGTCAGGACTCGGCGCACGTCGGTTCTACCGCCGTCAAGGAGGTGATCGAAGAGGTCCAGCCCATCCTGTCGCTGCACGGGCACATCCACGAGAGCCGGGCGGCGGTCCGCATCGGCCGCACGCTCGCCATCAACCCGGGCAGCTCCTACGTGGAAGGCATGGTCGCGGGCGCAGTGGTCGACCTCGATGGCAAGAGCAAGCTGAAGCGGTACAGGCTGACTTCCGGGTGAGGGCACCCGGAGCAGCAGGGAGGGCCCGGCCCGTTCGTCTGACAGGCCGGGCAATCATGACAAAGGGGGACTTAGCTGATGGCGACTGACGCTAGCAAGACCGGCGAACAGACGCTGTTCGTCCGCAAAGCGAGTGGCCTGGTCAAGGGCTGGTCCACGGGAGACGGGTTCCGGTACTCGTTCTTCTCCGTGAACCTCTTCCTTGCAATCTGGTCGTTCGCCTACGCCACCTTCATCCCAGGTGGCAGCCTGTTCTGGTCCATCGTCATTTCCGCGATCTTCATCGTCCTCGAGATCATCGTCTATGCGGGACTGATCTCGGCGATGCCGCGCGCGGGTGGCGACTACGTATGGATGACCCGAATCTTCCACAGCTCGATCGGCTTCGTGATCGCGGCTGTGGGCTGGTGGTTCATCCTGTGGCTCTGGACCCCGATCTACGCCGACATGGGCGTGCAGACGACCGTCAAGCCGATCTTCCGCATTCTCGGCCTGAACGGCGCCGCCGAATGGCTCAGCAGCCGCACCGGCATCTTCGTGGCTTCACTGGTCGTCA
The DNA here is from genome assembly GCA_036788155.1 of Actinomycetota bacterium. Taxonomy (GTDB): domain Bacteria; phylum Actinomycetota; class Thermoleophilia; order UBA2241; family UBA2241; genus CAIXSE01. Next base: position 3,499 of record DAIQNY010000135.1, read on the forward strand.
TCGCTATCGCGTCGACGCTCGTCGCGATCGGCATGAAGCAGTACGCCATCTTCCAGAAGTGGGCCATGTACATCGGCCTCGCCGGCGTCGTGGTCTGCGGCATCCTGCTGCTGGTCACGTCCGGCGACTCGTTCAAGGACAGGTTCAATCAGGCCGCCGAGAAGTACTACGGTGGCGACGTTGGGCTGTTGAATCTGCAGAAGTACCAGACGGACGACGCGGGCATGTTCGTGTACGACGACGCCGGCGCCCTGGTGCCCGCCGAGGGCGAGACGTACGAGGGTGCGTTCGAGGCCGTGGAGGCCATCGGCGCCGGCACGGGCATGCCGACCTCGACCTTTCAGGGTGGTCTCGGCTGGGCGACGTGGACCCTGGTCCCGTTCGCCATGTTCTGGATCGCCTGGGCCAACTGGGGCGCCACACTGTACGGCGAGGTGCGCGGAGCCAAGGACTTCCGCAAGAACATCTACCAGATGCTGGGCGGACTCCTGGTGCCGACCGTCATCGCCCTGGCCTTCCTGGCGCTCATGACCTGGAAGGTGGGCTATCAGGCGTTCATGGGTACGATGGCCGCATTCTGGTGGGGCATCTCGCCGATCGGCGGCGACTACATCTCGCCGACGGCAATGATCAGCTGGATCGTTCCGAACGCGGCCTTCCAGGTCATCTTGGTGGCCGCCATCAGCCTGCTGCTGTTCGGCTGGTTCGGCACGCTGTTCTTGTCGTCGACGCGCATGATCTTCGCAGCGGCGTTCGACCGCATTCTGCCTGAGGCCGCGGCCCGGGTGACGTCCGGAGGCGTGCCGGTCGTTGCCCTGCTGCTCATGACGATCCCGTCGACCATCATGGCGGCTCTCTACGCGTACACGCCGGTCAACGAGGAGTACGGCGTCACCATCGTCAAGCTGTTCACCTACGACGCCACACTCGGTATCCTCATCATGTTCCTGGGCTCCGCTCTTGCCTTCATGATCATGAAGTGGCGTGCGCGCGGCATCTGGGAGAACAGCGCCCTGCCCAAGGGTGGCATCGCCGGCATCCCGTGGATGGCGATCATCGCCGCCATCTACGCCGGCTTCCTCGTGTTCAACATCTGGCTGTTCATCAAGGACGCCATCTACGGCGTCAACAACATGCAGTCCGCGATCTTCATGGGCATTCTGTACGTCGCCGCCATCGTGGTCTGGGTGATCGCCTATGCCCTGCGCAAGAGCCAGGGCATGGAGCTCGAAGCCGTCGCCAAGGAGATCCCGGTCGAGTAAGCCCGGGATTCGCCTGAGCGGCGAGGGTATATGGCGCCGGCGGCGGCCGCAGGGCCGCCGCCGGCGCCGCCCACGCAGACACAAGTCGAACGACACAAGACGCAGACCGCAGATCACGATGACAGGTCGTATGGATCGACCCCCCGGCACGGCCCGGGACTCTTGACAGCGAACCAGCGGAGGGCCGTAGTGATATGACCAAGATCCTCACGAGAATGGGTGATAACTCGAACGTCGAGTTCACCAAGGACGAGCTCCGCCAGGAGTTCATCGACGGGTCGGAGTTCGCGGCGCAGAAGGCGAAGATCCCGCCCCTGACCGAGAACGAGATCGACTTCCTCGTCGACATGTTCGCCGCCCCGACGCGCATCTGGGGCGTGCAGCGCGGCAACGAGGTCGTCATGACCAAGGACGGGTGCGTCAACGCGCTCAACTCGTCGCAGATGTCGAGCGGCGTCGTCGCCCCGGTCAACCGCGAGGTCGGCGTGCGGCTCTACGAGTCCATGCTCGGCTTCGACTCCATGGAAGTCTCGCACAACGACTACTCGGTGAAGCCGCAGCGCTTCCTCAAGAAGCTCGAGATGCTCCACGTCGAGATCCTCATGGAGACCACGATCTTCCCGCTGCTCTACGGGTTCATGCCGAACCTGGGCCTGTACTTCAAGACCGACGGCCCCTTCGACAACCCGTACGACCTCATGCAGCAGGGCAAGATCAAGGAGGCGCGGGAGACGCAGGAGGCAGCCGGCGTCAAGTGTCTCGAGGACTGCATCGAGATGAGCGACTGCATGGTGGAGATGGGCGCCGACGGTATCGACTACGACACCGTGGCGTCCACCGGCGACGGCGAGTTCGCGGCGGTGCTCAAGAGCACCGAGCACGTCGCCAAGGAGACGGGCCTGCCGGTCGAGATCGGCATGTCGACCGAGATGGTGACCGGTGTCCACGGCGCCATCGAGTACAACGGCAAGCGGCTGGCCGGCATGTGGCCGCACCAGCAGCTGCAGGTGTGCGAGGAGGCCGGCGTCTCGATCTTCGGTCCCGTCAGCACGACCAACAGCAAGAAGTCCACGCCGTGGAACCTCGGCAAGGCGCTCGTCTTCGTCAAGTCGTGCACCGACATCGCCAAGGTGCCGATCCACCCGAACGTGGGTATGGGCGTCGGCGGCGTGCCGATGTTCGAGACCCCCGCGGTCGACGTCGTGACCCGCTGCAGCGCGGCCATGATCGAGATCGGCAAGGCCGACGGGTTGTAGGTGGGCACCGGTGACCCCGCCGGCATGCACATGGCCCATCTGTTGGCCTCGTCCATGGGCGGCATCAGGGCAGCGGGAGACCTCGTTGCTCGTATGCAGCTCAGCAAGAAGATGAGGATCGACGAAGCCAAGAAGTACGTTGCCGACAAGCTCCACGTGACCCCGCTGGACCTCAGTGATCCCCACATGATGCGGCTTCTCAGGGAAGAGCTCGACATCGGGACGATCACCGGCGTGCCGGGCGTCGCCAAGGGCATCGCGGCCAAGGCTCGTATCGCCCAGCTGCTCGACATCGAGATCAACTGCGTCGAGCAGTTCAAGAAGAAGACCGGTCTTCACTGGTGAGATCCGGGAGGGGCGGGACGGGCGCGTAGCGGCCGTCCCGCCCCTCACTTCGTTCACGGTCTCGAGACAGGAAGCACATGACGCACGACGTTCGAGAACTCGTGATGTTCGACTACGACGGCGTGATCGTCGATTCGTTCGACATCTTCAGCGCCGCGTTCGTCGATGCCTGCCGCGTGGTAGGCATCCAGGGGTTCACGCAACAGGAGGACCTGCTGCCCGTGATGGAGGATAACTTCTACGCCAGCATGCGCGCCCGGGGAGTGCCGGACGAGCAGGTGGCGGAGGTGCTCCAGCGGCTCGGTGCGGCGCTGGTCCGCGCACGGCACTGGCTCAAGCCGTTCCCGCTCGTATCCCAGGTGTTGGAGGAGCTCGCGGAGGCCCGCACCGTGGTCATCGTGACCTCGAGCCCCGGCGACGTGGTGCGGGGCTGGCTGCGCGGCCACGACGTCGGCGGGGTGAGCGAGGTGGCCGGGGCCGAGACGGCGCGCAGCAAGGTGGACAAGATCCACGCCCTGCAGGAGCGGTTCCCCGGCCAGGACGTGTACTGGTACGTCGGAGACACGACCGGGGACATCCGTGAGGCTCGTGAGGCCGGGGCGACGCCGGTCGGCGTCGCCTGGGGATGGCACGAGCCTCAGGCGCTGCTCGAGGCCGGGGCGGAGCGCATCGCGGCATCGCCCGCCGAACTGCTCACGATCCTCGCCCCCGATCTGGCTCACGACTTCTTCGGCGGCTGAGACCGCCGGCCACCGACAGGCGCCCTGTCCCGTTCAGGCGCCTCGATCGGCCGGCGGCTCGTCGTCCTCTTGTGCGAGCGGGCGCCCGTCTGGGCTCAGCCCCATCTCGCGCCACACCCGGCGCCGTCGTGCCCGGAGCGGGATCGTGGCCAGCCAGAGCAGGAAGAGGAACGCCGCCATCGCCGCGGCCCAGATGAGCGTTGTCTTCACACCGTACAACCAGATGAGGAGCGCGGCGAACAGTGCCGTGGCCGAGATCGCGAAGACCCGCCAGTAGACCACCGGTCGGCTCCCGTCAGCGGCGCCGCGGCGGCCGGAAGGCGGCGAGGTCGCCGGGACGCGGGACCTCGTCCTCCGTGAAGTCGGCGGGACCGTCGCCGGCCGGACCGGCTCCCCGAAGACCGTAGAGGCCGTGGCCGAGGTCCGTGATGAGGGGCGAGTACGCGATACGGTTGTTGAAGCTGGCCGGCTTCATGCCGGCGGCCAGACAAACGTGCTCCAGATCGTGCCGGGCGGCCTCGCCGCCGGCGTCACGCAGGGCGCGGACGAGCATGAGCTCGGTGGATTCCAGCACGTCCTCGGGACGCTGCCGCCCGTCCGCCAGCACGAGGCCGCCCTCCACCTTCACTCCAGGGAGCCGCTCGCAGAGCTCGGCCAGGATGTACTCCGGCATGACGAACTCGCGCATCCGCTCGTCGCGGCGGATGCCCGCGTGCAGGTCCGAGATCCCCACGGCGTCGCTCACGCTCAGGACCTTGGCCACGCGGGAGGCGACGGCGTTCTTGGCGACCGAGGGGAGATAGAACCATCCCGTCCGCCGTTCCAGCCAGACGAAGTCATCCGGCTCGGAGACGACGGCCGTGACGAGGTCGTCGTCCACCCAGACGGCGAGATCGGCGGCGACCCGGCCCTTCACATCGCCGACGCGGGCTGCGCCGGCGCGGCGGACGACGGCGCGGGCGGTGTCGATCACGGCCGCGATGACGGCAACGGTGTCGCTTCCCGGATCGGGCGGGTAGGGCAACGCGACCCGCACGTCCTTGACCGTCTCGAGACAGAATGTCGGGTCGCGTCTGAGCATGGTCGCCGCGCTGAGCAGTCCCGCCGGATCGAACGGCTGCGCTGCGATGTGCTCGTCGGCCAGGCGCCGGGCCAGTTCGAGCGCCGTCGTGGGGACCGCGTGCGCGGCCAGGACGAGAGCCCGGTCCAGCGTCGGCGCGTCGGCCTCCCGCTCGCCGAGGCGCCGCGCGAGCCGCTCGCACAGTTGGCGCACGCGCTCGCGCGTGATGCCGCCGAGCTCGCGGCCCGTCGTCTCGAGCGTGGCGCCCCCGTGCCCGTCCCAGCCCCAGTGGCGTATGGCGAGCCGCGCCGTGCGGCCGGGTTCGGCGCGTTCGGCGATCTCAGCCAGTTCGGATTCGAGAGGGTGGTCGGACGGTTCCACGGTGCCTCACTCCACGCTGCTTGCCTCGCGCAAAGGATACACCAGGCGGCCGGAGGCCTCGGCGCCCGGGAGCGGCCCGAACGGCCTCTCCGCTGTGGCGAGACCGTCGGGCGGGAGGAATCGCCGGGAAGAGGGGCGCAAGGCAAACTGTCAATCTCCCGGCCGTCGCCGGGCTGCACTATGATGGTATCCGCATCGCCCACGACCAGCCTTTGAGGGGAGTTCGATGGCCGAGAAGCCCAGGGACAAGAAGAAGGCTGACGATCCGGAGAAGTCCAGGCCGCTCCCGGACATGAGTGTGCCTCCCGCGGAGAAGCCGGGGCACCACAAGAAGCTCGACCGCGAGACATATGAGCGTGAGCTCAAGAAGCTGCAGATCGAACTGGTCAAGCTCCAGGAGTGGATCAAGCACGCGGGGCTGCGCGTCGCGGTGATCTTCGAGGGCCGCGACGCGGCCGGCAAGGGCGGCACCATCAAGCGTGTCACCGAGCATCTCAACCCTCGCGTCGTCAGCATCGCCGCGCTCGCGACGCCCACGGAGCGCGAGCGCACCGAATGGTACTTCCAGCGGTACGTGGAGCATCTGCCCGCAGCCGGAGAGATGATCCTGTTCGACCGCTCCTGGTACAACCGCCCCGGCGTCGAACGCGTCATGGGATTCTGCTCCGAGGCCGAGGCGTGGGAGTTCTTCCGCACGTGCCCCGAGTTCGAGCGCATGCTCATCCGGAGCGGCATCATCCTGCTCAAGTACTGGTTCAGCGTGAGCGACGAGGAGCAGGAGAA
>DAIQNY010000136.1:0-9321 GCA_036788155.1 Actinomycetota bacterium
CGCCGTGCCCGCCAAGAACGTGCCGCAGACCATGCGCGAGTGCGGTGAGGCCGGCGTGGCCGGCACCGTCATCGTGAGCTCCGGCTTCAAGGAGGTCGGCAAGGAGGGCAAGAAGCTCGAGGACGAGGTCAAGTCCATCGCCGAGAGCTACGGCGTGCGCATTGTCGGCCCCAACTGCCTCGGCTTCATCCGCCCGGCCGTGAACCTCAACGCCACGTTCGCCCACGTCATCCCGCCCGCGGGCCGCGTGGCCTTCTTCAGCCAGAGCGGCGCCCTGGGCACCGCCATCCTCGACTGGGCGGCCGCCAACAACATCGGCTTCAGCGCCTTCGTCAGCGTCGGCTCCATGAGCGACGTGGACTTCGGCGACCTCATCGACTACTTCGGCGCCGATCCCCACACGAGCAGCATCATCCTCTACATCGAGTCGATCACCGACGCGCGCAAGTTCATGAGCGCGGCGCGGCACTTCGCCAAGAGCAAGCCGATCATCGTGGTGAAGAGCGGCCGCACAGCGCGCAGCGCCCTGGCGGCCGCCAGCCACACCGGGGCCGTCGCCGGCGACGATACGCTCTACAGCGCCGTGTTCCGCCGCGCCGGCGTCGTACGCGTCGACCAGGTCGAAGACCTGTTCGACGCGAGCGAGGCGCTGAGCCGCGTCAGTAGTCCGCGAGGGCCGCGGCTCGGCATCGTCACCAACGCAGGCGGCCCCGGCGTCATGGCGAGTGACCGCCTGCTGCATCTGGGCGGCGAGCTCGCCGAGATCTCGTCGGAGACCGACGAGAAGCTGCGTGCCGCTCTGCCCGGCTTCGCCGCGCGCGGCAACCCGGTCGACGTGGCCGGAGACGCCGACGCGGCCCGCTACGCCGCCGCGGCCCAGGCGCTCATGGACGACCCCAACATCGACGGCGTCCTCGCCATCCTCACACCGCAGGCGATGAGCGACCCCACAGGCACTGCCAGATCGCTCGTCGAAGTCAGCCGCTCGCACCAGCTCAAGCCGCTGCTCACCTCGTTCATGGGGGAGATCAAGGTGGCGGACGCACTGCGCATCCTCCGCGACGCGCACGTGCCCACCTTCGGCACACCCGAGGACGCAGTGGGCGCGTACATGTACATGTACCAGTACACGCGCAACCTCGCGAACCTCTACGAGACGCCGGCCGACATCCTCCCGGACTTCGAGCCGGACAGGGACGCGGTCAAGAAGATCTTCCTCGAGGTGGCTCGCCATGGGCGCAGCATCCTGAGCGAGCCCGAGGCCAAGGCCGTGCTGGATGCGTACCGCATCCCTGCCGTCAAGACCATCATCGCCAAGACGGCGGACGAGTGCTCCGCCGCGGCCGAGGAGATCGGGTTCCCGGTCGCCATCAAGATCCTGAGCCACGACATCACGCACAAGAGCGATGTGGGCGGCATCGCCCTGAACGTCCGGTCCGCCCCCGAGGCCGCCAACCAGTTCACCAAGATCACGGAACGCGTCAGGACGGCGAAACCCGACGCGGAGATCATCGGCGTGTCCGTGCAGGCGATGAGCCGAGGCGGCTACGAGGTGATCCTCGGCTCCAAGAAGGACCCCACGTTCGGTCCTGCCATGATGTTCGGCATGGGCGGTACCGGCGTCGAGCTCTACCGCGATGTGGCGGTCGACTTCCCGCCGGTCAATCAGGCTTTGGCGCAGTCGATGATCCAGAGCACCAAGGTCAGCCAGCTGCTGCGCGGGTACCGCGGCAAGGCGCCGGTAGACATGGTCGCACTCGAACAGGCGCTGGTGAAGATGAGCTACCTGCTCGTCGACTTCCCGGAGATCCTCGAGATGGACATCAACCCGCTCCAGGTGCGCTCCGACGGCGTGTGCGCTCTCGACGCCCGCATCGTGATCGAGCCCAAGGACGTGCGCAAGATCATGCTTCCGGGCGCCCACCTCATGATCTCCATGTATCCCAGCAAGTACCGCTGGGAGTTCCCGGTGGACGGCGACGACGTCACGATCCGCGCCATCAAGCCGGAGGACGAGCCGATCTGGAGCGACATGATCGAGTCCCTCTCCCCCGCCACGGCCGAGTACCGCTTCTTCGGTCCGATCAAGGAGGTCACCAAGTCGATGCTGGTGCGCTACTGCCACATCGACTACGACCGCGAGATCGCGCTGGCGGCCATCCGCGAGCCCAAGGGCAAGAAGAAGAAGATGATGCTCGGCGTCGCGCGGCTCACGATCGAGACCGCCAACGTGGAGGAGGGCGAGTTCGCGATCGTGGTACGCGACGCCTACCAGCGCAAGGGCATCGGCAGCAAGCTCATGGACGCGCTCATCCAGGCGGCCCGCGACAGGCACGTGCGCGAGATCCGCGGGCACGTACTGGCGGCCAACCCGGGCATGACCCGCTTCGCGGAGGACCTCGGGTTCGACCTGCGGCCAGGCGAGGAGCCGGAGGTCCGGGAGCTGGTGCTCCGGCTCTGACCACCGGCGCGCGGACCTCACAGCCCGGGGCGCCTGCGGCCGCCTCAAACTCGGCCCGAGGTCAGTCCGGCGCGGCCGGAGCGCGCGGAAGCCGCAGCTCTGCCTCCGTGAGCGACCCGTCGCCGATGCCGCCCGGGAGCATGCCGGGCGGACGCGCCGGGTAGCCCGGCGCTCCGGCCGGCAGACCGTGTGCGAAGTCGACGGCGCGGAGCAGCACGCGCGGCCCGGCGGCGAAGTCCAGGGTGACGACGACCCCCTCGGGCGGCGGCGCGTAGAAGTCGAACGCCCACCGCACGGTGGTCCCGTCGAGGAGTGTGGTGTCGCGACCGCCGAGCTCGTGTCCGTCGACACGCGCGCTGAGCGTGCCGACCACCGTGTGCACCAGCAGACTGACGGCCGCCGCGTCGCGCGTGGGGCGCAGCCGAACGCGCACGGTCCGGCGGTCGCCGTCGGTGAGATCGGAGAGCAGGGTCAGGCGGGGGGGCGTGAGCCCGTAGTAGGGCGCCTCGCCCACCCTGGTGAGCCGCACGCCGATGTCCGGGAAGTACGACTGGACGGGCGGGTCTCCCGGCGGCGGGCGCACGTAGGCACGTGTGTAGTCGTCGAGCCTGTCGATCGCCTGCCAGACCGGCGTCCCGTCGGCCATGACGCGGTAGTGGACGCTCGTGAACTTGGGGTGCTCGACGTCGTAGGCCACGGTGGAGCCGACGGCGAAGAGCACGATCCCGCCGAGGACGGCCAGCACGATCGGCGGCCAGATGCGGAACGCGCGCTCCACCAGAGACAACGGCAGCATCAGCAACCCCGAGAGCAGTCACACCGCGAGCACCGTGACGCCCTGCTTGAGCCCGGCGCTCATGAGCAGGAGATAGACCGCGGAGCTCATGAGCGCGAGTCCGGGCACGGCTCCGGCCAGGGCGATCAGGGCCGCCGCCGGCCTGTCCGCGTGCGGGCGCTCGATGAGGGCGGCTGCGATGAGGCCCAGCGAGCCGCCCACGAGCGACCAGGTGAGCAGGAAGCTCGCCCCCGGGAAGAAGTGGCTCACGCCGACTGTCCCCACAGCCCACCAGGCCAGGGCCGCGATGGCCAGGTCCCAGGCGCGGAGACGACGGAGCAGGAAGCCGTATATCCCGAGCACCACCGCGGCCGCGATGAGGATGAGGCCCACACGGTACCAGTCGCTGATCACGACGCCGGTCCGCGTCCAGGCCCGCTCCTGGTACGCCGTCTCGTACATCCACCAGGAGACGGCCGTGACGAGCAGTGACGCCGCCAGCGTGGCCGCCGTGCCCAGCGTCGCCAGGGCGAGGCCGCGCAGGGAGAGGAGGCGGCGGCGGGCGGCGATCCCCACCGCCGCCGCGAACAGCAGGAGCGCGGCCGCGACGAAAGGGACCACCAGCGACTGCGGGTAGACGACGGCGACGTCTCCGATGACGTTGAAGTACACGACGTCCGGTCGCCGGAGGTCCCAGAGGTCCAGGGCGCCGAACCGCCTGGCCAGGGACAGCGCGGTCTCCCCCACGTGCTGGAGAGCGTCTTCGTCGAACGAGGCGAGCGAGTCGTACGCCGTGTGGTAGTAGCCAGGCCCGTCCAGCATGCCGAAGGTCATCCCGGGGGTCCCCCGAGCGAGGAAGAGCTGGAAGTCCCCGACGATGCGCTGGCGGCGCGACACCTCGTACATGAGCGACGACGCGAACGGGTCGGTCGCGGCTACGTACTCACGCACGAGCAGGCCGTTGCCCGGGCTCGTCTCGTACATGAGGGCCGGTGACGACGAGCCGGGGCTGTCGAAGTCGAGGGCCACGCCGACGGCGTATGCCCAGGGGTCGTCGCGCAGGAACGCCCGCGCCCCGAGCAACCCCTGCTCCTCGCCGTCGGTGAACAGGAAGATGATGTCGTTTCGCGGCGGGGGACCCGCGCGCATGGCCCGGGCGGTCTCCAGGAGTGTGGCGACGCCGCTGCCGTCGTCGGCCACACCGGCTGAGTTGGGCACGGAGTCGTAGTGGGTCATGAGCAGGACGGCGCGCGAGGGATCGCTGCCCGGCAGGCGGCCGACCACGTTGTGGACCACGCCGGCAACGCGTAGGTCTATGGGTGAGACGACCTCCGCTCTCTGCAGATGGGGAGTCAGACCGAGACTCTCGAGCTGTCGCCTGATGTGGTCGGCGGCGGCGGCGCTGCCCGCCGACCCGATCGGTCGGGGATTCTCTGCCACGACGCGCAGGTGATCCATGGCGCGACCCGAGGAGAAGCGGCCGGCCGGAGCCGAGGATGGCGCTGCTCGCGGCGCGCCGAACGGCGTGATGGCCAGCACCACGACCACGAAGACGAGTCCCACGACGAGCGCGGCGACCAGATGGCGACGGGCGTCCACGAGCTGACTGTAGCCGCGCCGGGCTGGTTTGCAACGCTGCGGGGCCGGCGATGACCCCCACATGAGGGGCCGAGGCAAGAGAAGGCCGTCGCCGCCGGGAGACTTCATCGTCGCCGGCGGCGTGCGCGTGCACTACGTCCGCGCCGGCGCCGGACAGCCGGTCATCTACGTGCACGGCGCCAAGGGCTCCGTCTACGACTTCACGCTCTCCGTCGGCGACCTCCTGGCGCGCCGGTACACTGCGGTGGCGATGGACCGGCCGGGCTCCGGCTTCAGCGCCCGGCCGGCGAACGGCGGGAACACGCCCCAGGCCCAGGCGGCGGTGCTGCGCACCGCCGCGGCGCAGCTGGGGCTCGAGCGCCCGATCCTGGTGGGTGACTCCCTCGGGGCCGCGGTCACGCTCGCCTGGGCGCTCGACGCCCCTGACGACGTCGCGGCCGTGGTCACCCTCGGCGGCTACACACTGCCTCTCGGCGGTCCGCCGCCCTGGGTGACGCGCCTGCTGCGCTACCCGCTCGGGCTCCGCGGCGTCGGCGTCCTGGGACGCTCGCGTCTGGGGCGCCCTCTCGTCCGCGCCGCCGCCCAGCGGGCCTTCTTCCCCACCCCCCCGCCCGACGAGTATCTCGAGATCGCGCCGCGCCTGGCGCTCGCCGCCTCGGCGCTCATCAACGACGGCGAGGACCGCAAGGTCGCGGAGCAGGGACTCGCGGCACTGCGGCCCCGCTACCCGGGGCTGAGCGTGCCGCTCGTCATCGTCACCGGCGCGCAGGACCGCATGGTGCCGCCGGCCGTCTCCGAACGTCTGCACGCGCTGGTCCCTCGCTCGGAGATCGTGCGGGTACCCGGCGCCGGGCACATGCCGCAGTTCTCGGCCCCGGATGTCGTGGCCGCCGCCGTGGACCGCGCCGCCGTCCTCGCCGGGCTGCCGGCCGCGGCCGGCCGCGGCGGCCCGGCGCCGGCCACGTCGACGTTTGCTTCCCCCCGGAGGGCCGGGTAGCCTTACAGGTGGCCGCGCTAGGCGGGGAGCCAGCGGTGCCCTGTACCCGCAATCCGCTACAGCGGGGCTGAATCCCCGCCCGAGGGGCCGTTCTGCGAAGCTGTCAGCCGGCGCGCAGCGTTGAGGGTCGGGTCCTACGCAATGGAACCCTGCGAACCCCGTCAGGTCCGGGAGGAAGCAGCGGTAAGCAGGCCATTCCATGTGCCGTAGGGTTGCCTGACCCGAGCTTGCGCACGGCGAGGACGCTCGGAGGACGTGTCTCGACGGCGGGTGCGCGGCCTTTCTGCATCTTCACGACCGGGGGGACCAGCTTGATGAACCCACCGCGCGACCCGGCGCCCCCCGCGGACGGGAACGCCACCGACCGCGACCCGCTCGCCTATCACGACGCCCACTTCATCGAGAGCGACGAGGGCCGTCCGCTGCGCATCCTCGCCGAGTACCTCCGGCCGCTGGGCGTGTTCCGCCGGCGCCACATCCACGACACGATCGTCTTCTTCGGCTCCGCACGTATCCGCGAAGGCGGGCCGTTGGGCGAGTACTACACGGCGGCCCGAGAGCTCTCCCGCGAGATCACCTCGTGGTCGGAGGGGCTGAAGAGCCCCGCCCACAGGTACCTCGTGTGCACCGGTGGCGGCCCGGGCATCATGGAGGCCGCCAACCGCGGCGCTCAGGACGCCGGCGGCCGGTCCATAGGCCTCAACATCGGCCTCCCGCACGAGCAGCGCCCCAACCCGTTCATCACCCCGGGCCTCTCCTTTGAGTTCCGCTACTTCTTCATGCGCAAGCTGTGGTTCGCCTATGTCGCGCGCGCGATCATCGTCTTCCCCGGGGGCTTCGGCACCCTGGACGAGCTGTTCGAGTTCCTGACGCTCTCGCAGACGGGCAAGATCGACCCACCCGTCGCGACCCTGCTGTACGGCACCCGGTACTGGAACGAGATCATCGACTTCGACGCCCTCGTGCGTCATGACGTGATCTCGGCCGACGACCTGCGGCTGCTGCACTTCGTGGACACGCCGGCGGAGGCCATGGCGGTACTCCGCCGGCGCCTCAGCCCCGAGGAAGAGACCCCCGGGGCTCCCGCGCTGGCCAAGTCGGTGACGCCGGAGGACGAGTGCGAGGCCTGCAGCCCCGAGAAGGAGGATCACTCGTGACGCCGGTCCCGGAAGAGCAGCGCGACCTGCTGGAGCGCGTCGCGCGCGAGGCGATGATCGACTATGGGCTCGAGCCGGAGTTCCCCGGGCCGGCGCTGGCCGAGGCCGGCGCGCTGAGCGCCGCCTCCCGGGACGGCACGAGCGCCGCCGATCTTCGCGGCCTGCTCTGGTGCTCCATCGACAACGACGACTCCCTCGACCTGGACCAGTTGACGGTGGCCGAGGGCGAGGCGGACGGCGGCGTCAGGGTCCTGGTCGCGATCGCCGACGTGAGCGCGGCGGTGGCGCCGGGCACGGCGATCGATACGCACGCCGGCGTCAATACGACCTCCGTCTACACGCCGGCGCGCATCTTCCCAATGCTGCCGGACCGGCTGAGCACGGACCTCACGTCGCTCAACCCCGGCGAGGACCGGCTCGCCGTCGTCGTCGGGATGACCGTCGACGCCGGCGGCGCCGTGGTCGCCGAGGACGTCCGTCGCGCCCTCGTCCACAACCACGCCAAGCTGGCGTACCCCTCCGTGGGCTCGTGGCTGCGAGGCGCCGGCGACATGCCGCCCGCACTGGCCGCCGTCCCCGGACTGGCACGCAACCTGCGGCTGCAGCATGTGGCGGCGCAGCGCCTGCGGGCGCGCCGCCGCGACCAGGGCGCGCTCGACCTCGAGACTCTCGAGGTCAAGGCGCGCTTCGACGGCGGCGCCGTCGCCGGCCTCGTGGTCGAGCCCCGCGACCCCGCCAAGGAGCTCATCGAGGAATGCATGATCGCCGCCAACGGCGTCGTGGCCCGGTTCCTCGCCGACCAGGGCTTTCCGGTCCTGCGGCGCGTCGTCCACGAGCCTGACCGCTGGCCGCGCATCGTGGAGCTCGCGAGTGCTCACGGCTACCTGCTCCCGGAGGAGCCCGACGCGCCGTCGCTCAACGCCTTCCTCGCCGAGCGCCGCGAGGCGGACCCCGAGCGCTTCCCCGACCTCTCCCTCGCGATCGTCAAGCTGCTCGGCAGCGGCGAGTACGATGCCACCCAGCCCGGGGAGCCGATCGACGGCCACTTCGGTCTCGCCGTCAGGCACTACGCCCACTCCACGGCGCCGAACCGCCGCTACCCGGACCTGCTCACGCAGCGCCTCATCAAGGCGGCGCTTGACGGGGCGCCGGTCCCGTACCGCGGCGAGCGCCTCACGGAGCTCGCCGCTCACTGCACCCGCCAGGAGGACCAGGCGCAGAAGGTGGAGCGGCGCGTGCGCAAGTCGGCCGCCGCCTGCTTCCTCGTGGAGCGGATCGGCGAGGAGTTCGACGGCTTCGTCACCGGCGCGAGCCCCAAGGGGACCTGGGTCCGTCTGCTCGACCCGCCCGTGGAGGGCCGTGCGGTCGAGGGCCTGGACGAGCTGGACGTGGGCGACGCGGTCCGCGTGCGTCTCGTCGACGCCGACCCCGAGCGCGGGTTCATCGACCTGGCCGTCCTCTCCTGACCGGCGCACGCGGTACACTAGCCATCCCATGAAGCGTCGATCGGCCACCTCATGAAGCGTTCCTTGTACAGGGAGTACCGCCCCCAGGGCTTCGGCGAGCTCGTCGGCCAGGACCACGTGGCGCGCACCCTGCGCAACGCCGTGGAGACGGACGCCGTGGCGCACGCCTACATCTTCGCCGGCCCGCGCGGCACCGGGAAGACGAGCAGCGCCCGCATCCTCGCCAAGGCCCTCAACTGCGTCGGCCCGGACGGAGCCCTGGACCACCCCACCACCACGCCCTGCGGCGTCTGCCGTCACTGCGTCGCCATCGCCGACGGCGTCTCGCTCGACGTGGTCGAGATGGACGCCGCCTCCAACCGCAGCATCGACGACGTGCGCGACCTGCGCGACAAGATCGCCTTCGCCCCCGTGGACGGGCGCTTCAAGGTCTACATCGTGGACGAGGTCCACATGCTCACGCGCGAGGCGTTCAACGCCCTGCTCAAGACGTTGGAGGAGCCGCCTGACGACGTCGTGTTCGTCCTGGCCACCACCGAGGCGCACAAGATCCCCGAGACGATCGTCTCGCGCTGTCAGCTGTTCGACTTCCACCGCCCGCAGGTGGGCGACATCGTGCGCCTGCTTGCCGGCATCGTGGAACGCGAGAACGCTCGCCCGGAGGCGGAGCGCGGCGGCCCCGTCATCGACATCCAGGAGGAGGCGCTGCACATCATCGCGCGCCACTCGCAGGGCGGGTTCCGCGACGCCATCGGCACGCTGGACAAGCTGGTGACCTATGCGGAGGGGACCATCACCCCCGAGGACGTGCTCGAGGCTCTGGGCGTCACCAGCAGCGACCTCCTCTTCGAGATCACCGACATCGT
>DAIQNY010000137.1:0-9244 GCA_036788155.1 Actinomycetota bacterium
GGGCAGGCGGCGGGCCGGCCAGGGGCCGCTCGGCCAGCTCAAGGCGTGCGAGGCCGCCGGCGCCACGATCTTCGGGCCGGCGGTGAACGTGAACACCACGCAGTCGCTCCCCTGGAACACGGCGCGCGCCTGCGCGCTGCTCAAGCCGGTGACCGCCGAGGCCGCCATCCCGGTGCATGTCAACGCCGGAATGGGCGTCGGCGGCATCCCCATGACCCCGTACCCGCCCGTGGACGCCACGTCTCGGGCCTCACGCGCGCTCGTCGACATCTGCAGGATCGACGGGTTGTAGGTGGGGATCGGGGATCCCCTCGGGATGGCCTCGTCACACGCGCTCGCCTCGGGCATGGGCGGGATGCGGACCGCCGGAGATCTGGTGGCCCGCATGCAGATGACCCGGGGCATGCGGCTTCCGCAGGCCAAGCAGTACGTCGCCGAGAAGCTGGGCTGCTCCATCGAGGACCTCAGCGACACCGTCGCCATGCACGACATCCGCCGCGATCTCGGTCTCGGACGGATCCAGGTGCAGGACCTCGCCTACGCCGACTGGCCTGGCGCCATGGAGGCCAAGTTCCACATCGCCGATGTGCTGGACCTGCCGGTGAACTGCGTGGAACGGTTCAAGGACCATGCCGGCCTCACCGCCGGCACCGCCGTCCTCTGAACGCGGAACCACTGATGTCACGCCTCGATCTCGGCCGGCGGCAGCCGCTGCTCCCGCTCGGCTCGGACTTCAGCGTCCGGTTCTACGACGACGACCGGCTGGATCGGTACAGGGACGCCGTGCTCACGGTGCTGCAGAGGACCGGCGTCAGGTTCGGCTCGGCCAAGGCGCTGGACGTCCTGGCCGAGCACGGCGCCACGGTGGACCGCGCCTCCGGCGTCGTGCGCTTCGCGCCCGACCTCGTCACGGCTGCGCTGAGCAAGGCACCCCGGACCTTCTGGCTCGGCTCCCGTGACGGCACGCTCGACCTCGACCTCGCGAGCGGCGAGACCTACAACACGACCAACGGCTGCGGCACCGAGGTGATCGATTGGCACACCGGCGTGCGCCGGGCGCCGACCAAGGACGACCTCGGCGCAATCACGCGGATGATCGACTACCTGGGTTCGGTCCAGTTCTGGTGGCCGACCGTCGCCGCCGCCGACACGGGCGACGCCCACACCCTCCACGAGCTTGACGCGGCCTGGAACAACACGGCCAAACACCTGCAGGGCATGGTGCAGGGCGAGCGTGAGGCACGGTTCGCCGTGGAGATGGCGACCGCGATCGCGGGAGGGGCGGAGCAGCTGCGCCGCCGCCCCCCGATGAGCAACCTCATCGGCACCGTCCAGCCGCTGGTGAACGACAGGGACGGCATCGAGGCGGCGCTCGTGTTCGCGGAGGCCGGCATCCCCGTGTGCTTCGTCACCATGCCGACCTACGGAACGACGGCGCCCGCGACCAAAGCCGGCGCCGTCGTGCTGGGGTTCGCGGAGTTGATCGCCGCCACGGTCTGCGTCCAGCTGGCGCACCCCGGCGCGCCGGTGATCCTGTTCCCTTTGCCGGTACACGCCGACCCGCGGACGGCGGCGCTCATCACGGCGCCGCTCAACCACAGGGGGCTCTTCCTGCCCGGCGAGCTGGTGCACCACTTCGGACTGCCGGCGATGACCGGGTACGCCGGCACCGACGATGATGTGCCGGGCAGCTGGCTGGCGGCGGCCGAGACCGCGCACACGGTGATGCTCGCCGGCATCGTCGGGTCGGAGCTCATGACCACCATCGGGCTCACCAACCGCTACCGGCTGTTCACGCCGGAGCACCTCATGCTGGACGACGACCTCTACCGGCGCGCCGCCAGCGCGTTCCGCGATCTCGAGCTGGACGATGAGCATCTGGCGCTCGACGTCATCGACGCCGTGGGACCCGGCGGGCACTTCCTGGCGCAGCCCCACACGCGCCGGCACATGAAGCGGACCGTGGAGCGCTCCATCGGGCAGGAGATCGGGCCGGACGGCGTGCACCTGCGCGACGCCGTCGAGGTCGCGCGCGAGCGCGGGCTCGACATCCTGGAGCACTACGTGCCGGAGCCGCTGGATGCGGAGAGAGCGGCGGAGCTGGCGAGGATCTGCGCCGCCGCCGACGCCGAACTCGGCTGAGGATCGCGGCGTCGGTGAGTCCGCTCCGCCGCCGGATTCCGCGGCCGGATCGGCGCCCCCCGCGGCGGCGACTCGCTGCGCGAGCGGCCGAGGCGGCCGGTCTCGGCGCACGACGCCGAAGCGGCCGACTCAGTCAGTCTGGCCGCCGGAGGAGGGCTCGCCTCCCGACTCGACGTACCCCAGGACGAGCCGGCGCCACAGCGCGAACGCCGGCTCGAAGTCCAGATCCGGGTCGGCGAGCTTCTGCAGGGCGATCCCGTCCGCTATCGCCACGGTGAGCAGGGCCATCGGCTCGATGTGTGCCGCCGGGTCCTTGTCGCCGGCGTCCTTGAGCGCCCACGCATCGAGCTTGCGATACCAGTCGAAGAGGCCGCGAAGGTGCGGCCGCAACTCGTCATCGCGCAGGACGTGCGGGATGAGCTCGAAGAAGTTGCGGTACGCGTCCAGGTCCTGCGGCAGACCCTCGTGCAGCGAGAGCAGCGCCTCGCGTCGCTGGTCGCCGGCCGGTACTGGAGTGAGCTGCTCGATCAGCTCGGTGGCCTCCTGGTACAGCACCGAGTCGACGAGAGCCGCAAGCAGCCCCGCCTTGCTGCCGAAGTGATAGCGGATCAGGGCGGGGTTCTCCCCGGCCTCCCGCGCGATGCTCTCGAATGTGAGGCCGCGGAAGCCGTCCCGGGCAAGCACCCGCTTGGCCGCCTCGAGGATCCTGGCGGCCGTCGGGGCGAGGTGCGGCGTCGGATCGTCGAACGGCAGCTCGTACCTCGTCAGCGTCACCACCTCCTCAGTGGTCGCCCGTCCCGGGCGTCGCGGTCTCATCGATGCGCACCCTACAGGAAACCGTCGCCGGCGGGCCAGACTCCCGGAGCAACGGGTCGCCTTGACACCCCCCGGCCGTCTGCTAGTGTACCGCAATCAGTTAGTTACGTGAATAACTAACTGCTCATCCGGCAGGACATCCAGGGGGTGCTGGAGTGGAGAGACGTGTACGTACGCGGCTCGGCGACGGCGGGCTCGTCGAGATGACGTCCGGCGAGATCCGACAGGATCTCGTCGCCGGCTCCGAGATCGGCGCCCGCCGCGCGAAGGCCCCTCCCCTCTCCGAGGCGGAGATCGACCACCTCCTCGACATCTTCGCGAGCGAGGCCAAATTCAGCGCGGTTGAGATGGGGGACGAGGTCTGCCTCTCGTTTGACGGCTCGGGCAACCTCGACGTGGGCTCCCGCGTGGACGAGCTCTACAGCTACCAGAGCCACCGCGGCGCCGACATGCTCGAGTTGTTCGCCATCGACTACTCGTACAAGGCCATCAAGACCATCCTGAGCTACGAGGCTCAGACGATGAAGACGGCCCAGCTCACAGTGATCGCGCCGCTGCAGTACGGCGCGATGCCTGACCTGGGCCGCTACTCCATGCCGGACGGGCCCATCCCCAACTGGTCGGAGCTGTTGCCGCTCGGCAGGATCGAGGAGGCCCGCGCCGCGCAGGTGGCGGCCATCGATCACGCCGTGAGCGACATGGTGTTCGTCGCCGACGGCATGTGGGAGGCCGGCGCCGACGGCCTGGACTTCGACACGGCCGCCGCCGCCGGCGACGGCGACTTCCTGGCCACGCTCACGGCGGTCGAGACCATCAAGAGCCGGTATCCGGACATCGGTATCGAGCTCGGCATGGCCAGCGAGTGCGTGCTCGGCATGCACGGCGAGCTCACCTACAGAGGCAGACGGCTCGCCGGCATGTGGCCGAAGGAGCAGCTCGAGGTCGCGCAGGAGGCCGGCGCCACGATCTTCGGACCGGCCGTCAACGTCAACACGACGAAGTCGATCGCCTGGAACGTCGCCAGGGCCTGCACCATCATCAAGCCGGCCATGGAGGTCGCGAAGATCCCGGTGCACCCCAACGTCGGCATGGGCGTCGGCGGCGTGCCGATGAGCCCGTACCCTCCGGCCGACGCCGTCTCCCGCGTCTCCCGGGCGCTCGTCGACGTCCTGAAGTGCGACGGGTTGTAGGTGGGCGTGGGCGACCCGCTTGGGATGGCATGCACCCACGCGCTCGCCTCGGGCATGGGCGGGATGCGGACCGCCGGAGATCTGGTGGGCCGCATGCAGATGACCCGGGGGATGCGCCTCAAGGAGGCCAAGACCTACGTAGCGGACAGACTCGGCTGCGCCGTCGCCGACCTGGCTGACCCCATCGTCATGCACGACGTGCGTCGCGACCTCGGGTTGGGCCGGATCACTGTGCAGGAGCTGACCTACCCCACGCACGCCGGTGCCATAGAGGCGAAGTTCCACATCGCCGAGACGCTGGACGTGCCCATCAACAGCGTGGCGCGCTTCGAGGAGCGCTCCGGGATGCGCGCCCGCGTGTGAGCAGGCTCACATGACCCGTCAACCCCAGCAAGGAGGAGCGGCGTGAAGCGGAACCTCTTCGCCGGCGGCCTGCGCAGCCGCGGGCTGAGCGTCAACGTGTTCACCGAGGCCGAGCTCGACGACATCCATCTCGCGACGCTCGAGGTGCTCGAGCGCACGGGCGTGTTCGTCGAGGCCGACGACGCACGGGACATCTTCAAGGACGGTGGCTGCCACGCGGACGCGGAGAACCGCATGGTGCGCATCCCACCGCACGTCGTGGAGGAGGCCATCGCGGCCGCGCCCAGCAAGTTCGTGCTCTGTGGGCGCGACCCGAAGAACGACTTCCTCATGGAGCCGGGCAGGGTGGCGTTCACCAACTTCAGCGAGGGCATCGCCGTCGTCGACGTCGAGACACAGCGGATCCGTGAGTCCACGCTACAGGACGTGGCGGACATCGCCCGGCTCAACGATTACCTGAGCGAAATGGACACGCACGAGATCTCGGTCGGCGCCAGGGACGTACCGCCCGAGACGGCCGCCGTGCACGCCACCCAGCCGCAGCTCCTCAACACCACCAAGCCCATCGGGATCGGCCCGCTCTCGACCATGGAGACGCGGGCGATCTTCCGCATGTACGCCGAGGTGGCCGGCGGCGAGGACGCGCTGCGCGAGCGGCCCATCGTGTACGGCGGGGTGTGCCCGGTGAGCCCCCTCAAACTCCCGAAAGACGTCACCGAGGTGATCCTCGAGTGTTCGCGCTGGGGCATCCCGGACAACGTGCTCAGCATGGCAATGGCCGGAGGCTCCGGACCGGTGACGCTCGCAGGAACGCTCGTCACTCACAATGCGGAGGTGCTCAGCGGCATAGTGCTCGCGCAGCTCGCCGCGCGCGGCACCCCCGTGATCTACGGCTCGTCGACGACGGCCATGGACCTCAAGCTCGCGGCGGCCTCCGTCGGCTCGCCCGAGATCTCGCTGATCAGCGCCGCGGTGGCGCAGATGGCGCGGCGCTACATGATCCCGAGCTTCGTAGCCGGGTTGTAGGCGGACTCGAAGCTCGGTGACGCGCAGACCGGTCACGAGAAGACCCTCACCGGCCTCCTTCCTGCGTTGGCAGGCGCCAACCAGATCTATGGAGCGGGGATGATCGAGTCGGGCGTCACCTTCGATCTGGGCCAGCTCGTCATGGACGACGAGATCGCACGCATGATCAAGCACGTTGTCGGCGGCATCCGCGTGGACGACGAGAGCCTCGCGGTGGACGACATCGCCGCCGTCGGCGCGTTCGGCGACTTCCTCTCGCTCGACGCGACCCTCAACCACATGCGCGAGCTCAGCCAGGCGGATCTGCTCGACCGCCGCGTGCGCGAGGAGTGGGAGAGCAGGGGCGCGACCGATCTGGCGTCGCGAGCGCGCGCCAAGGCGCTCGACCTTGTAGAGTCCCATCAGCCGTTGCCGCTCGACGCCGACGTCGCCGGGCAGTTGCACGGCATCATCAAAGCCGCCGACCGTGAGAAAGGCGTGGCATGAAAGACCAGCTCAAGACCGCCATCATCGCAGGCGACGCCGGCGTGGCCACCGCCATGACCCAGGCCCTGCTCGCCACCGGGGCCGCGCCCCGCGAGATCCTCGACGAGGCCCTCCTGCCCGGCATGGAGGTGGTCGGCCAGCGCATGCGCGACGCCGAGATCTTCATCCCCGAGGTCCTGCTCAGCGCCCGCGTCATGCAGGGCTGCCTCGACCTCTTGCGCCCCCAGATGGAGGGCGAGGGCCAGGCCGGCCTCGGCTGCGTCGTGATCGGCACCGTCGAGGGCGACCTGCACGACATCGGCAAGAACCTCGTCTCGATGCTCCTCCAGGGGGCCGGCTTCACGGTCGTCAACCTGGGCACCGGGGTGAGCGCCGAGGCCTTCGTCGCCGCCGCCCGCGAGCACGGGGCCGACCTCATCGGCATGAGCGCCCTGCTCACCACCACCCTGCCGCGCATGGCCGAGACGATCGCCGCCCTCAAGGAGGCCGGCCTGCGGGACTCGGTCAAGGTGATGGTCGGCGGCGCCCCCGTGACCCAGGCCTGGGCGGACGAGATCGGCGCCGACGGCTACGGCGCCAACGCCGGCATGGCGGTGGAGCGGGCGAAGGAGCTGGTGGGCGCATGACGGTCGCCGCGGGAGGCGCCGGGGCTGCCGCGACGGCGGCGCCGGCGCGGCAGCCACTGGCACCGCTCCGCTCCGACTTCCCGTGGCGGTTCCACACCGAGGACCAGCTGGAGCCGCTACACGACGGCGCCCTGCGGCTCCTCGAGACGACCGGCGTTCGCTTCGAGTCGCCCAGAGCGCTCGCGATCCTGAACAAGGCCGGCGCCAGAGTGGACGGCGGCTCCGGCCTCGTCCGCCTGCCCCGCCGGCTGGTGGAGGAGGCACTTGCCCAGGTCCCACGACGGTTCACGCTGGGCGCCCGAGACGTCACCTGCGACCTCGAGCTCGGGACGGGCTTCACGTACGGCACCACGGACGGGTGCGGCGTGGAAGTCGTGGACTGGCACACCGGCAGGTGTCGGCCGTCCACCAAGGCCGATCTCGAGGCGATCACGCGCCTGCAGGACTGCCTGGGCTCAATCAGTTACTGGTGGCCCACCGTGAGCGCCGGCGACTGCGGCGAGACGGCGCAGCTGCACGAGATCGAGGCGGGCTGGAACAACACCGGCAAGCACCTGATGGGCATGGTGCAGGGCGAGACGCTGGCGCGGGCGGCGGTCGAGATGGCGAGGGCGGTGGCCGGCGGGAGCGCCGAGCTGCGCCGCCGGCCCGTCCTAAGCGACCTCATCGGCACGGTGTCGCCGCTGATGCACGATCGGGACGCCATCGAGGCCGGCCTGGTCTTCGCCGAGGCCGGCGTGCCCGTCTGCTACGTCACCATGCCCAACATGGGGACGACGGCCCCCGCGACCAAGGCCGGGGCCTTCATCGTCGGCGCCGCGGAGATCGTCGCCGCGACGGTACTCCACGAGCTCGCCGCGCCCGGGGCTCCCGTCATCGGTTCCATCATGCAGATCTACGCCGACCCGCGCTCCGCGCTCACGCTGACGTCCCCGCTCGACGACCGCTGCCGCTTCCTGGCCACTGAGGTGCTGCACTCGTTCGGTATCCCAGCGTTGGGACCGTTCGGCGGCACCGACGCGGCGGAGCCGGGCACGTGGCTGGCCGGGGTCGAGACCATGCTGCAGCTGCTGCAGGTCCCGCTCGACAGGTGCGAGCTCTACACGGGCATCGGCCTCTACAACACCTACCAGCGGTTCATCCCGGAGAACATGATCCTGGACGACGACCTCTACCACCGTGCCCGCCACGCGTTCCTCGACATCCCCATGGACGAGGAGTCCCTGGCGCTTGACGTGATCGACACGGTGGGACCGGGAGGTCACTTCCTCGGCCAACCGCACACGCGCCGCCACATGCGCGACGCCGTCCTGCGCTCCGTGAGCCAGGAGATCGGCCCGGACGGACAGCACTACCGCGACCCCGTGGAGGTGGCGCGAGAACGCGCCCTGGACATCCTCGAGCACTACCGGCCGCAGCCGCTCGGCGACGACATTCGCGACGAGTTGCGCGGGATCGTACAGGCGGCCGACGCTGCCGTCAGAGGATAGCCGCGTCGCCGCCTCCGGCGCGGACGACGCGGCGAACGGAGGGCGGGGTGTCCCCTGCGGATGCCCCGCCCTTCTCACGCCTCACAGAGGGGATCACTCTCCGGGGGCCACCGTCGGCGCGGCGGACGCGCAGGGAGAGACCGACGCCGCCGCGGCCACAGTCGGGGTGGCCTCCGATCCCTCCTGCGGCGACTCTGGCGCCACCACCAGCCTGACCGTGCCGAGCCGTACACCGTCGGCACGGTACACGACGCTCCCCACGACCGTACCGTCGGCGGGCCGCGACGTGAAATCGCCGGTGAGCTTCGCCGTCGACCGCACGGCAGCGGCACCGCGAACGACCGCCGTCAGGGTGGTCTTCGCGACGACCTGCACGACCTCGCCCGTGGGCAGAGCGACCTCTCGCACCACTTCACCGGCGGCGACGACGGTCCGGGTCTGGTAGAGCCCGGATGCCCACTCGTACAGGGCCAGGTGATCGCGCGCGTCCCGGTCGCGGTTGCGTGCACCGAGGGTCGCCGCGATGAAGGACCGAAGCCCCGGCTTGCCGGAGCTCACCAGACAGACGCCGGCGGCCTTGGTGAATCCGCACTTGACACCGCCGGCCCAGTCGAAGCGCAGCAGGAGGTTGTTGGAGCGCACGGCCACCTTGTGGCGCCCGCTCCAGTACACGACCGCCCGCTGCCGCCGCGCCAGGTCGCGGAAGCGGGCGTTCCTCATCGCGTGACGTGCGAGCCTGACCAGGTCATGCACGGAGGAGCGGTGCCTGCGGTCGTTGTAGCTCCCGTTCGCGTTGCGGTAGGTGGTGTCGCGCAAACCGAGCTTGCGCGCTTTGGCGTTCATGAGACGCACGAACGCCGGCTCGCTCCCCGCGATGGCGGTCGCGAGCGTCACGCCACAGTCCTGCGCGCTCTTCACCATCAGTCCGAGCAGAGCGTTCTTGATGGTGATGCGGTCTCCGGGCCTCAGCCCGACGCCACTGACGGTGGCCACGGCGGCGGGAGCCCGGACCGTCCGGCTGAGGGAGCGTGCCCGCTGCACCACGATGAGAGCGGTCATGATCTTGGTCGTGGAGGCCATGGGGCGTCGGGCGTGGATGCGATGG
>DAIQNY010000138.1:0-9120 GCA_036788155.1 Actinomycetota bacterium
GGGGAGGCGACGGCCTGCGTGCGGCCGCCACGCCCGTCCCGGGCCGCGGCCGGCCGTCACTCGCCGATCGGCGTGTAGGTGACGACGGTGCGGCCGGCTCCGCCGTAGCTCACCGTCGTCACCGCCACCAGCCGCGATGGCTCCTGGCGCGCGAAGTCGATGAGCTGGAAGGTGTACACGTCGCGTCCGGCCGGCGGCGGCTCGAGCGGCGAGGCCGGTGAGGGCTCCGCCGCCCCGATCCTCTCGTATCCCGAGGCGCCGGCGGTGCCCGCGTCGACCAGCACGACGCCGTCCTCCGCGGTCACGCCGGCCACGTGGTCGTTGCCGTACGCCACGACGAGCTCCGCCCCCGCCTCCCGGGCCGATGCCACGACGTCCGCCGCCTGGCGGAGGTCGTGGACGAGCACCATGTGGGGCCGCGGGTCGCCGAGTCTCCACAGCGCGTCCAAACGAATGGAGGCCGCCACCAGGAGTCCCTCGTCCGAGGCTACCCGGGGCTCCTCGGCGACCGGATCGGACGCACCGAGGACGGTCACCCCGCCGACGGTGGCGGCGACACCTCGCAGCTCCTCGAACCCCGCACGGCGCAACACCCGCATGGCGGGCGCGTCCTCGTGGTTGCCGCCGACGAAGAAGACGGGAACGTCAGGAGTACCGAAGACCCTGACGAACAGCTGCGCCTCCTCCTCAGTCCCGCGATCGGTCAGGTCGCCGGCGAAGAGGACGGCGTCGACGGGCTCGCCGCCCCCGGCGGCCAGCCGCGCCGCGGCGCGCGCGCCGAAGACGTTGTCGTGGATGTCGCTGGCCAGCAGGAACCTGACGACGTCGGCGCGCGCGGGACGGCGGGGCTCCGTGACCAGCTCGGTGGCCACCGCCTCCAGCCCGTCGATGTAGTCCTGGAGACGGTCGAGCCTGTCGCTCTGGTCGCCTCCTTGACTGAGCGCGCGCAGCAGCGGCAGGACCTCGGGCACCCGCGAAGCCAGGCCCGCGTAGCGGACTTCGGGCGAGCGGTCCAGAGACGCGTACGTGGCGAGCACGAAGGCGCCGCCGAGCAGCAGCGCAGCGGCGGCGCCCCACACCGCCCCCCACAGCAGTCGCCGCCGCGTCACGCCGCCGGCGATCAGGGCCCCCGCCGCGACCCCGGCCACCACGAGCCACGGGATCCGGCTCACCAGATAGCGGTTGAAGGCCGCCCTGGCTCCGCCCTGCAGCTCCGTCAGCCGGCTCATCGGACTGCCCTCGACCGCAGCCTCCGTCTGTGCCGGCAGCTGGTAGTCCATGATCACGTCGATCGGCGTGCGATGGGTGCGCAGCGAGAGCTCGCCCGCCGGCCCGAGCGGCAGTACCAGCTCACCGCCCGGCCACGCCGGCCGTACCTGGAACGTCACCGAGCCGGTGGAGACGAGGTACGTACCGGCTGACTGCAGCTGCAGCACGCCGAGGACGACCACCAGAAGGAGCGCGGCGCGCAGGACGAGGACCGCCGCCGTCCTCCGACCTTCGCGAGCGCCGGGAGCCGGACCGTCTGTGCGGCTGCCGGCGCCGGGATCCAAGCCGTGCTGCTTCTCGTCGTCCATGTTCATCCGGGGTTGTCCCCGCTTTCGCACCGTCCCTCCCGAGCTGGAGGCGAGAGGTTGCCCGCCAAGGTGGGTATGCTATACTTCCGTGCCTGCCGGCACGGCCGGCACCCCTCGGTGGGGGTATAGCTCAGTTGGGAGAGCGTTTGGCTGGCAGCCAAAAGGTCACCGGTTCGAGCCCGGTTACCTCCACCACTTCCCCTCGCTCGCAGCCTCCCTCGAGGAGCCGTTTGGGACCTCATCACCCGGGAACGGTCGTCATACGGGCCGCCCAGGACGACGACGGCCGGCGGCCCGAGTCCCAGCAACCCTGAGGTGAGAGCCATGTGCTTCGAGTACAGAGAGAGGATCCAGCGCCTCGAAGAACAGCGCCGGCGCGAGGATCTCGAGCGGCGTCGCCGGGACGAGAAGGAGCGAGAGCGGATAACGCTCGAGCGGCTCGACTGGACGCCCGAAGAACCCGCTCAGACCAGGGACGAGAAGATCCCGGCCTGACACGACGGAAGCGGCGGCCCGCCCCTGTGGGGCGGGCCGCCGCTCTTCGCCGAAGTCTCGGCTGTACGGAGTCAGTCCACCCCGGCGCGTTCCGGCTCGGGCACCGGGCACTCCTCCCGACCGCGGGTCGCCTCGATCTCCGCGATGAGGTCTCCCACAGCCTCGAGGTCCACCAGCAGGTACCCCTTGGTGATCTTGAGGACGCCGCGGTAGAAGCGCGTCGTCACGATCTTGAGCGCGAGCTCGGTGAGATCGTCGAACCAGGAGAGCACGTGCTCCTCGATGAAGGACCGCTGGGCTTCGAGAAGCTCGATGGCCCTGGATGCGTCGCCCTCCTGCAGCGCCTCCACCGTCCGGTCGCACAGGATCGCGAGGAACTCGAACTCGAAGGACAGGTGATCTTCGGGGAGGTTGACTCCCTCCCTAGACCTGATGGCCGCTTCCCTGCAGGCGTGCCTCCGACGCTCTTCGGAGCGACGGGCCCTGTCCTCGGGTACAGTGGCGCTGACGCAGTCCCGTGACCGCGCTTCGCCGAGCGCGGGACGCGCAGAGCACAGGGAAGGACCGGCAAACGCACACGCACCTCCTCGGACCCCTCGCCGACGTCAGCCGCCGGTTGTGGGAGATCGACGCGCTGCGCGGCCTGGCGATCGCGGCGATGGTGGGCTTCCACGCCGCCTGGGACTGGGCCTACTTCAACGACGGCTCCCTAGGGCCCGGCTCGGCGTGGGCCTCAGGGCCCATCGCCGCATCCTTCATCACCCTGCTGGGCGTCTCCATCTCGCTCGACCGCGACCGCTCACGAGCCATGGGGCGGTCGCTCGTCCGGCGCGCCCTCCAACGCACCCTGCTCATCGCCGGCGCGTCGGCTCTCGTGACGCTGATCACCTGGCTGGTGCTGCCAGACGGCTTCGTCTTCTTCGGGATCCTGCACCTGCTCGCCGCCAGCACCCTGCTGGTCGCCGTGACCGCTCGCTTCGGCGCCGTGGCAAACGCCCTCCTCGGCGCCGCCGTGCTGGCGGCCGGATGGAGCGGGCTCCTCGACGGCGCCGCTCCCGCGACCTGGCTGGCGATCGTCGGCTGGTCGCCACCCGTGGCTACGGTGGACTGGTACCCTCTGGCCCCCTGGTCCGGGTTCGCCTTCCTCGGGTTCGCACTCGGACAGACCCTCTATCCGGACGGCCGTCGCACGTACTCCCTTCCCCACTGGGAGCGACAGACGGCGACGCTCCGGCTCATGGGCAGGCATTCTCTCGTGATCTACCTGACGCACCAGCTGGTCCTGTTCCCGCTCGTCTGGCTCCTCGCGACCGCACTCTCGTAGTCACAGCGGCCGCCGCGACGCGAGCGCACTACCCCCGCCCCAGCGGACTCACGCACGAGATCCGGCGCGAGCGGCTACACTAGGGTATGAGCTTCTCTCGTGGCTTGGCCGTCTTCCTGTTCCTTTCGTGGGCGCTCGTGGTCCTGTATCCGGACCCCACGGTGCTCGTCCAGAGCGCGCGCAACATCCTGTACCCCGAGGCGGATGCGGCAGCAGCGGCCGAACTCGCGGCCGCCCTGCCGGCGGATCCGCGGGAGATCGAGACCGAGGTGCTGCGGCGCATGCCGTACGCGACCGACTGGGAAGTGCAGGGAGTACCCTGGCAGTTCCCGACCGCCGCACAGGCGCTCTCCGAGGGCCGCGGCGATTGCGAGGCACGCGCCGTCGTGCTCATGAGCGTCCTGGAGGCCAAGGGGATCCCACATGAGTTGCGCAACTCCTTCAACCACATGTGGGTCGACTACCCCGGCAAAGTGCCCACGGCGATCGAGAACGACGCTCTCGTGCTCGCCGACCGGGGAGGCGGCGGCTTCAGGCTCAGGCTGCCCGACGATTTCGATCTGAGCCGGGAGATCGAGAGCAAGATCGCCCTCTTCTGGGACCCCATGCCCTGGGAGCGACGGATCCTCCTGCCCGCCGGCCTGCTGCTCCTCGCGGCGGGGATGAACCTCGCCGCTGCGAACGGCGCGTTGCGCGCGAGGCCGGGTCAGGTGCGACCCGACGGCATCCGCCCCGGCCGGCCGAGCCGGCGACGCGACCTCCGCAGAGCCTCGGCCCGGGTTTAGGGCCCCTCCCTCAAGGAAAGGTATCCGGCGGAGACGCCGTGGGGCCACGGCGGACGTACGACACGAGTCCGAGGAGGCGCGTATGGAGGACAAGCCGCAGTTCCGCGTCGACTACGAGGCCACCGCCGAGAACGTCGGTGTCGTGATCCTCGAGGGAGAGATCGACATCTACTCCGCGCCGGAGTTCAAGGAGGTGCTGGTCAACGGCATCGAGGGAGGCGCGAAGCGGGTGATCGTCGACCTGTCCGGGGTCACGTTCATCGACTCCACGGCGTTGGGCGTTCTCGTGAGCGGCGCGAAGCGCGTGCGGCCCCGGAACGGCAACCTCGACATCGTCTGTACCGACGAGAACATCATCCGGATCTTCGAGATCACCGGGCTCGACCGGATCTTTGGGATCTTCCCGAGTCGGACCGAGGCCTTGCAGGCGGCAGCACCGTAAGCCGGAACCACCGACGACCGAATGGCGGGCGCCGTCAGGTCACGCGGCGACCGCCGGGGGCGGACAGCATGGAGTCTCGCAGCACGAGAGCGCTTCGGGCGACAGACTCCACGACGTGGCCGACGTCATGCTGAAGACCAGGACATACGGGGCGGGACGGATCTGTATGGTGGACGGCTGCGGCACACGCCTCTCCGCGTACAACCCCTCCAACGTGTGCGCGCTGCACGGAGGAGCGTGGCGGGAGGACTGCCGCAGGACGACCCGCAAGGCCGCGCAGCGCGAGGAGATCAGCCGGCGTTGTGCGTTCGACCGCTGTGGCCGGGAGTTCACGACGACCAATCCCGCGAAGAAGTACTGCAGCGACGCCTGTCGGATGAAGGCCTTCCAGGCGCGCGTGATGGAGTCGCGCCGAGCGAACGAGACCGAGGCCGCGGCGCCCGTCCGCCGGGCGTCCTGACGCCCGCCGGCGTCGTCGCGCCGCCTGGTCCGGCTCAGTCCGGCCCGGCGCGGCGTGTACCCATTCGGCTCACACTGCCGGTCTGAACGCGGGCGGGATCACCGGCATGATGCCGCCGGTCAGGCTGTCACGGGCCGCCTCGATCGACTCGAACACCGGGACAACGTTCGCGAGCCCGACGATGCCGAAGACCCTGCGGACCTGCCCTCTCGGGCGCACCAGCAGCAGCTCTCGCTTCCGGAGGCGCAACGTCGCCGCCAGGCGGACCAGGAAGGCGATGAAGCTGGAGTCGACGAAGGTGATGCCGGCGAGATCGATCACCAGATGGTCCTGGTGATACAGGGGGCCGAGGGTCCGGCGCAGGAAGCGGTCGATCTCCGGGACCGTGTCCAGGTCGTACTCGCCTTCGAGCTCCAGGATCGCCGGCCCCTGTTCGCCTTGCGTGGATACCCTCAGTCTGGTCCGTGCCTGCGCCGCCTCACGGGCTGCCGCTCGAGCAGTCAACGCGTCCCCCCCTGGTCCGTCAAGGCTGCGCCACCCCGGCGTAGCGGACTGCCTTGCAGTGCTGTGAGCGAGTGCCCCCGGCTGGGGGCCAGTCCACGCTAGGCCAGCCAACCGGCGGAGTAAAGGTCTCAGCAGGGAGTATTGGCAGGTTCCGACCTGAGCCTCTCGGCAAAGCTGAGCGATGACCCGGAAGACTGGATCAGCGGTCGAGGGAGGTTCAGGCAGTGCTGGAGGTGCTTGGCGGCGCCTGGAGGCGTCCGGATCCGGCAGAGCGCGCCGACGAGCGTCAGGCTTGCTCGGCGCGAGCCGCGGCCTTGAGCTTCTTGAAGCGCGGCTCGCGCTCCTTCAGCACGGTGAGCACCGGTCCCGAGACGAAGAACGTGGAGTACGCGCCGAGGAGGATGCCGACGAGCAGGGCGAACGCGAAGTCCTTGAGTGTCTCGCCGCCGAAGAGCAGCAGGCAGATCACCGGGAGCAGGCTGGTGAACATGGTGTTCAGCGACCGGGTGAGCATCTCGATGAGCGACTCGTTGACCAGGGAGGCGTAGCTCGTGCGCGTGAGCTTGCCCTCGTTCTCGCGGATTCGGTCGAAGACGATGACGTTGTCGTACAGCGAGTAGCCCATGATCGTGAGGACGGCGGCGATGGTGGCCGTGGTGACCTCGCGACCGGTGAGCGAGTAGATGCCGACGACGATGAGAGTGTCGTGGACGACGGCCGCGATGCCTGAGAGCGCGTACTTCCACTGGAAGCGGAAGGTGACGTAGGCGAGGATGAGCAACAGGGCGACGCCGATCGCCTTGAGAGACGAACCGACCACCTGTCGGCCGAACGAGGCGCTCACGGTCTCGACGCCCCAGACCTGCTTGCCGTCCGACTCCTCGATGATGAACTGTTCGTCCAGCGCCTCGCGCAGTTCGACCTGCTGTGCGTTGGACAACATCGGCACCTGGATCTGGAACCCCTCTACGCTCGCACCGGCGACATTGGCCGTCTGCTGGATCTGCGCATTGCCGTACCCGGCGGTCGAGACGGCGTCGCGAAGGTCGCCCAGCGCCGGAGGCTGCTCGAACGACACGGTGATCCGCGTCCCCTCCTGGAATTCGAGCCCAAAATCGAGACCCTTGACGGCGAGGCTCGCGATGCTGACGGCGATGAGGATGCCGGACAGCGTGAACCACCAGACCTTGTGGCCCATGTAGTCGAACTCGTACAGGCGGCGGAAGAAGGACACCGCTACCTCCGCTTCTTGCGCTTGCTGGTGGACTTGCGGCGCGGCGCGGCCGGGCGCGAAGCGCCGGCGCCGTCCCCGCCAGCGGCCGCACCTTCGATGACCGGCTCGGGAGCGGCGCTCGTGCTCCTGCGCCCCGCCGGGCCGCGCGCCGCCCGTGCCCGCTCGGCCTTGGCCTGCTGGATGTGCGACGGCTTGACGCCCATGAGCGAGGGCCGGTTGAAGAAGGCGAACCCGGCGAGCACGCCGAGGATGGCGCGCGTGAAGAGCACGGCGGTGAACATGCTCACTATCACGCCGAGCATGAGGGTGACGGC
This sequence comes from Actinomycetota bacterium, assembly GCA_036788155.1. Classification (GTDB taxonomy): domain Bacteria; phylum Actinomycetota; class Thermoleophilia; order UBA2241; family UBA2241; genus CAIXSE01. Next base: position 7,136 of record DAIQNY010000138.1, read on the forward strand.
GAAGCCCTTGGGCTGCGACGTGGCGAAAATGAACAGCACGAGCGCGGTGAGCAGGGTCAGCATGTTGGCGTCGAGGATGGTCTTGAACCCGAGCGCATACCCGGAGTTGACCGCCGAACGCACCGTCTTGCCCTGACTGACTTCTTCCTTGATGCGCTCGAAGATGACGACGTTCGCATCGGCCGCCACCCCGATGGTGAGGATGAGACCGGCGATGCCCGGCAGCGTGAGCGTGACGGGGATGACGTTGAAGAGCCCCCAGAGCAGGATGCCGTAGACGATCATCGCGAGGTCGGCGACGAGCCCGAGGAACCGGTAGAACACGAGCAGGAAGATGAGGACCAGGCCGAGGCCGGCGAGGCCGGCGATGAGAGCCTGGTCAAGCGAGTCCCGGCCGAGAGTGGCCGACACCTGCTGCTCGTAGGCGGTCTCGAGCTTGACCGGCAGTGCGCCGGTGTTGAGCACGAAGGCGAGATCCTTGGACTCCTGCACCGTCATGCCCCCGCCGCTGATCTCGGCCCCCCCGCTGATGCCGTCCCGCAGCGTCGGGTCGGTGTAGTCGATCATGGGGTCCGACTCCATCACGTTGTCGAGCACGATGGCAAACGTCTGCGGCTCGTTCTTCAGCAGGCCCGTACGGTAGAGCTCACGAGTGATCTCCTGGAACTGGGCACTGCCCTCGCTCGTGAAGTCCATGACCACGTTGGGCGCGCCCGCCTGGTCGAAGCTGGCGCGGGCGCTCTTGATGGCCTCACCGGTCATGGCCGGGGGACGCGAGTACACGTACCACTGCTCGGGGATGTCGTTGACCTCGTCCGCGGGCCGCACGATCAGGGAGTGGCCATCAGATGTGCTCTCTTCGCGGAGTTGCTCGATCTCCTCGTCGGACGCGCCCTGGCGGCGAAGCTCCGTGAGGGCGGCCTCCTTGCTCTCCACGGGGCCCACGGGACGCGACTCGGCGTCGTCCTTGAAGAACTCGAGCTGGGCCGTCTTGCCGATGACGGCGAGCGCCTGGTCGGCGTCGGTGACGCCGGGCAGGGCGATGGAGATCTCGTCGGTGCCCTGCGTCTGGATCTGCGACTCGGTGACGCCGAGCCCGTTGACGCGACGGTCGAGGATGCCGACCGTCTGCTCCAGCTGCGCCTTGGTGGGCTGCTTGCCGTCGGCGGTCTTGGCCGTGTACACGACCTCGAGTCCGCCCTGCAGATCGAGACCCAGACGGGTCTTCTCGCTGGGCGGGATGATGTAGTACAGCGAGACCACCACCAGGGCGGCCATCACGAGCAGGATGATGAGGTTACGGTGCTTTCTCACGTGATCACGCAGTCTGCGACCCACTCTGGGCCGCCAAGCGGTAGAGGGTACCGGACGCCCGGCACGCGCGCAACTGACCCACGCTCAACGAGACGATCCGGTGGGTCCCGCGATCAGCGGTCGCGCAGGAAGCTCGGGATGTCGAGGACGTCGTCGTCCACGTCGAACGAGGGCTTGGACTCCTCGGCGAAGAGCGGCGTACCCTTAGGCTCCCTCTCCGGAGTCTCCTGCCTCGCCGGCTGCTCGCCGCTCACGGGGCGGTCGAAGCCGGTCGCGATGACGGTGACCCGGACCTCGTCGCCCAGCGACGGGTCGATGACGGCGCCGAAGATGATGTTGCAGTCGGCGTCGGCCGCGCTGCTGATGATCTCCGCGGCCTCATTGATCTCGAAGAGCCCGAGGTCGTTGCCGCCGGTGATGTTGAGCAGGATGCCGCGGGCGCCCTCCACGCTGGCCTCGAGCAGCGGCGAGCTGATGGCTGCCCGCGCCGCCTCGACCGCGCGGTTCTCGCCGCCGGCCACTCCGATGCCCATGAGCGCCGAGCCTGCATCCTTCATGATCGTACGCACGTCGGCGAAGTCGAGGTTGATGAGTCCCGGCACGGTGATGAGGTCGGTGATGCCCTGCACGCCCTGGCGCAGCACGTCGTCGGCGACCTTGAACGCCTCGAT
>DAIQNY010000139.1:0-8975 GCA_036788155.1 Actinomycetota bacterium
GGTTACACCAAGGACATCCCCGTCGTGTTCCTCACTGCGCGGACGGAGCTCCACCACATGATGCAGGCCAACCGCTCGGGTGCGTCCGCCTACATCACCAAGCCGTTCAAGCCGGATCATCTGCTGCAGACCATCTCCGAGGTGCTGCGCGATGCCAGCGTGTACCGTGACGATGTGACGGGCCTCCCGACGCTGGCGAACGTGCAGGTCGAGGTGCAGCGCATGCTCTTCGACCACGGTCAGCTCGGCATCATCTACGTCAGCCTCGGGGGCGTGCAGGCGCTGGAACAACTGCAGGGCTTCGAGGTCGTCGACGAGGTGTACCGGATCGTCGGACAGGGTCTGCAGAAGGCGCGCGGCGATCTCATCCGCGACGACGACTTCGTCTCCATCTCCAGCCTGGGAGACGCGTTCCTGATCGTGCTCTCGCCCTCGCGCGACACCGGATTCGTGACCGAGGAGGACCTGCAGGTCGTCAAGCTCCGCCTGGAGCAGGACCTGCTCGGCCGGCTGGAGGCGGAGCTCGAGAGCCGGCTGCTTGCGACGGTGGACCTCTTCGTCGGGTCGTCGCGTCTCACCCAGTCGCCCAAGATCCGCTTCAAGCGCGCGCTGCTCGACGCCATCATGCGCGCCACCCTGTCCATCGAGGTGGAGCGAGACGAAATCCGGTCACGCCTCCGGCGTGAGTTCGAGGAGGTGATGGCGGGTGAGCTGCTCACCTGCGTCTATCACCCCATCGTCGATCTCAACGACTTCCGGGCGATAGGGTTCGAACTCCTGTCGCGTGGCCCCTGTGAGAGCGACCTCCACCGGCCCGACGCGCTGTTCGATATCGCGCGGATGGAGGGCCGGGTCACCGAGCTCGACCGCCTCTGCAGGCGCACGGCGTGCCGCGCCGGCAACGAGCTTCCGGACGACCGGCTGCGATTCGTGAACACAGAGCCCGTCACCATGTTCCTGCACTCCCACGGCGAGAGCTTCGTGCAGGAGTTCGTGGAGGTGACGCCGTCCTCGCAGCGCGGCCTCACGGTGATCGAGATCACCGAGAACACGGTGATCGACGACTTCGACCGCATGCGGGACGTCGTGCGGCAGCTGCGAGCGCACGGCTTCCGCGTGGCAATCGACGATGCCGGAGCAGGCTACGCCGGCCTCCAGACCATGGTCGAGATCGAGCCCGACTTCATCAAGCTCGACATGTCGCTGATCCGCGGCCTGGATGCCTCCGTCGTCAAGCAGCGGCTCGTGCGGACGCTGCGAGACTTCTGCCGGGAGGCCGCGATCACGCTCATCGCCGAGGGTATCGAGACGCGCAAGCAACTGGACGTCCTGCGCGACCTCGGCGTCTCGCACGGTCAGGGCTTCTTGTTCGGCCTCCCGGGTGCAGACGTCCAGCTGCGGGACGCCTACCCGCCACTCGAGACGGTGACGCCCAAGTAGACCGCGGTGACCCGTGGCGCGTGCGCGCCGGCGAGGCTCGAACGCGCCCCGCTGACGGTGCGTAGCTGGTGAGCTGCACGTCGTTGTGATACAGTGCCGCGCATCATGACGGCCCTTGACGACAGTCACATCCGGCAGCCCTCGACACGGACCGGCGCGACCGCGCTTCCCGTCCGCGACGCAGCTGCTCGTGCCGACTGGCGTCTCTGGGCCTGGCGCGCCTAGCGCGCCCTTCTTTCGACACCTGCGTGGGCCAGGCCCACACCCCGACCGCACTTCGAACTGTCGTCCCGTCCCTTGAAACGGAGCCAGGAGCAGTGCATCCACACCCCCAGCGTCACCCGTCAACCATGCGTTTCACGAGAGGAGGTAGGTCATGAGCGAGTACAAGAAGAAGTTCGTCCTTGACGAGGAGAGGATCCCGACGGCCTGGTACAACATCGTGCCCGACCTGCCCGAGCCGCCGCCGCCGCCGCTCAACCCGGTGACCCTGCAGCCGGCCGGTCCCGACGACCTGTCGCCGATCTTCCCACCCAGCATCGTCGCCCAGGAGGTCTCGGGGGAGCGCTACATCGAGATCCCCGAGGAGATCCACCAGATCTATCGGATCTGGAGGCCGACTCCACTCATCCGCGCGACCGGTCTGGAGAAGGCCCTGGACACGCCGGCGAAGATCTTCTACAAGCACGAGGGCGTCAGCCCCGCGGGTTCCCACAAGAGCAACACCGCCGTCGCCCAGGCGTACTACAACAAGCTCGACGGCACGACACGGCTCTCCACCGAGACCGGCGCCGGGCAGTGGGGCAGCGCGCTGAGCATGGCCTGCCAGATGTTCGACCTCGAGTGCATGGTCTACATGGTCAAGGTCAGCTACCACCAGAAGCCGTACCGGCGCAGCATGATGCAGCTGTGGGGTGCGGATGTGGTCCCGAGCCCCAGCGACATGACCAACGCCGGCCGGGCGGTCCTCGCCGAGGATCCCGAGTCGCTCGGGAGCCTGGGCATCGCCATCAGCGAGGCGGTCGAGGACGCGGTGACGCATCCCGGCTCGAAGTACGCGCTCGGCAGCGTGACGAACCACGTGCTGTTGCACCAGACGGTGATCGGCGAAGAGGCGATCCTGCAGACCCAGGACGCCGACGCCTACCCGGATGTGGTCGTCGGGTGCGTCGGCGGCGGTTCAAGCTTCGGAGGCCTGGCCTTCCCGTTCCTCCGTGAGAACCTCGCCGGCAAGACCAACACCCGGCTGGTCGCCGTGGAGCCGACCGCCTGCCCGTCGCTCACCAAGGGCCAGTTCCGCTACGACTTCGGCGACGAGGCCCAGACCACCCCGCTGTTCAAGATGTACACGCTGGGGCATGACTACATGCCGCCCGGCATCCACGCCGGCGGACTCCGCTATCACGCCATGGCGCCGCTGATCAGTCACGTGTACGACCTCGGTCTCCTTGAGGCCGTGGCAGTGCCGCAGACGAAGGTCTTCGACGCGGCCCAACTCTTCGTCAAGACGGAGGCCATCGTGCCCGCGCCGGAGAGTGCGCACGCGATCCTCGCCGCCGTCAACGAGGCGCTCAAGGCCAAGGAAGAGGGCGTGAGCCGGAACATCCTCTTCAACCTCACGGGTCATGGCCTGCTGGACCTCGGCTCGTACGACCGCTACCTCTCGGGCGAACTCGAGGATTACGACCACCCGGAGGCGGCGATCGAGGCGTCCATCGCCAAGCTGCCCACAGTCGAGTGACACTCGAGCCCTGAGTGGAGGTCGTCGCCCGCAAGGGCGGCGGTCGCAGGACCGTCGGAGGGCGGCGGGGCGTTCGCCCCGCCGCCCTCCGTTCTCGAAGCGCGCGGACCGTCCCGGACGGCGGCCGCCGCGGGACCAGCGGAATCAGGTCAAGGACAGGACGCTTGAACGCAGGACGCCCGGAAGCCGTGCCCAGTCCGTCAGCGTCACCCCAGGCAGGTGCTCGAGCACGTGCGGCGTCTCCCCGACGGCGATGCGTACGGCGGCGGCGGCGAGCAGGGTCTCGTCGGCGGCCCCGTCACCGCAGGCCACCGTCCGCTCGATGGGGACGTCGAGCCGCGCCGCCACGTGACGGAGAGCTTCGCCCTTGTCGACGCCGAGCGCGAAGACCCCGATGAACCCCGGCCGGATGGGCTTGACCTGCAGCCGTCCGGCCCAGTCCTCCCTCACCTGGCTCAACAGCCGCGCGATGACGACCGGCTCACCGTGCAGGACCAGACGGCTGACACGGTCGCCGGGTGCGTCGCTGGACACCGCCGTCGCGTGGCGGCCGGCGAGGGCTGCGCGACCAGGAGCCTGCCCGGCTTCTCGCGGCTCGTCCACGTCCCAGACCGTCACGCCCACGCCCCGAGACAGCGCCTCAGCGACCATCTCCTCCGCCTCGCGCCGGGGCAGCGGCAGGTGACGCAGCATCTCGCCCCGCCGGTCGGCGATCAGGGCACCGTGATAGCAGGCGTAGAGCGTGGGCTCGACGCCGAGTGCCGCGGTCGCGCGCCGGGCCGCCTGCAGCGGTCGGCCGGTGATGACCACGAAGGTCACGCCCGCATTCACGAGCTCGGCGATGGTCTCTCCCACCCCGGGCACGGGCGCTGCTTCGTGGTCGAGCAAGGTCCCGTCCAGGTCGCAGGCCAGCAGGACGGGACCGGAGGCCGGCTCAGGTGGCGCCACCCCGACCCCTAGACCCGGCCGGCGGCGGGCAGCAGCACGGTGAACGACGCGCCGCCCTCCGGCGCTTCGCCGGCCGAGATGGTCCCGCCCTGAGCCTCGACGAGCGCGCGACACAGGGCGAGGCCGAGGCCGGCTCCGGGCACGCCACGTGCCGCCGGCGCCCGGTAGAAGCGGTCGAAGACGAAGGGGAGGTCGACAGGATCGACCCCCGGACCGTCGTCCCTCACGGTGAGGCAAGCGGCGGGGCCCGTGGGGCCCTGAAGAGCCTGGGATCCGGCCGTCCCGATGTCCGCCGGGGCCACAGAGACGGTCACGCGGCCGCCCTTGGGCGTGAACGTGAGCGCGTTGTCCAGCAGAGCGTCGGCAACCTGCAGCAGACGGCTGCGGTCGCCCAGCACGACGGCACCCCGGAGATCGGTGGAGAGCGTCACTCCCTTGACGTCGAAGCTGGGGCGATGAAGCTCCGCCGACGCAGCAGCCACCGTGGCGAGGTCCACCTCCTCGTACTCGACGTCGAGGCCCTCGTTCTCCAGTTCGTTGAGGTCGTGCAGCGCTCCGAGGAGACCACCCAGGCGCCCCACCTCCTCGCCGATGGGACGCAGGTTCTCGGGTGCCGGCGGTACGACGCCCTTCTCGAGCGCCTCGACATGCGATCGGATCGCGGCCAGAGGCGCCCGCAGTTCGTTCGCGAGGTCGCTTGTCATGTCCCTGCGCCACTGCTCGTCTCTGGCGAGGCGGTCGGCCATGGAGTTGAACGCGCCGCCGAGAGCCGCCACCTCCACGTCGCCACGCGGCGCCACGCGGACGTCGAGGCGACCGGCGGCGACATCGACCGCGGCGTCTGCCAACTCCTCCAGTGGTCCGGTGATCCGCCGACTCACCAGCAGGCTGAGCAGCACCGCGACGACCGCGGCGACGACCGCGGCGACTATCAGGTCGCGCGTGAGCGACCTCTGGTACGCCTCCTCCGCGCCGGTGCGTACGCCCTCGTCGGCGTAGACCTCGACCGTGGCGACGGCCCGGCCGTCGACCAGGATGGGTTCGCTCAGGATCGAGAAGGAGGAGGGATCGACGGGAGCAGCCTGCGGCGTTGCGACGGCGGTCTCGCTCGGGGCCTGGTCGCCTGACGCCCCCTGCCCGCCGTCGAGGCCGGGATCGGCGCTGCGGCCTTGCACGGTGAAGAGCAGCCGGCCGTCGGTGTCGTAGACGGCAATGTCGACGTCGCTGAACGTCGCCACCTGGCTCAGCGCGTAGATGGCGGTGGCGTCCCAGCCTTCGGGCTCCCGATACGTCGATCGCAGAGCGCCGACGACCTCCGCGCTCCGCGTCGTCTGCACCTGCTCGAGGTATGCGTCGAAGCGGCGCGAGCTCGTGACGGCGACGACGATGCCGACCACGACGATCGCGAGCACGGCGATGGCGAGGTGCGTGAGCGAGAGGCGGAGGCGCAGACCGCGCTTCATCGCTGGTCCTCGAAGACGAGGATGCGGGCCGGTCCGGGCATGACGCCATCATACCCGTCGGGATCCTGCTCGGCTCGTCTCGCCACAGCGTTCCGGGCTGAGTCCGGCGCTCCTGCCCATCTGATAGGATGCGCTGCACGCCGGAGGAGGTCCCACTGCCCAACCTGAAGGTGTACCGAGTGGCCTGGGTGGTCGCCGCCGCGCTCGTCGTGGTCGCCCTCTTCACCCTCGGCAGTCCCGACACCCCCAAACTCAGCCAGGAGCCGCCGTCCTTCGACGGGGAGGCCGCGTACGCCGACCTGAAGACCATCGTCGAGAGCTTCCCGCAGCGCGTGGCGGGCACCGATCCCGACAACCGGATGGCCATCTGGGTCGAAGAGCAGTTCCGTGCGGCGGGCCTCGAGACCCACATCGACAGCTTCGCGGCGACGGTGAACGGCAAGGACGTCGCCGTGCAGAACGTCTGGGGCATTTCTCGCGGGCGCAGCCAGGGGACGATCATGCTGGTCGCCAACCGCGACGTCCCGCCGCTCTCGACACAGGGAGCGGGCGACAACGCGTCCGGCGTGGCCGCTCTTCTCGCCCTGGCGGACGCCTTCACCATCACCGCGCACCAGCACTCCATCATCTTCCTGTGCACCTCGGGCGACTCCTACGGAGCCCTCGGCGCCCACCAGTTCGTCCAGGCGCACGAGACGGACGACCTGTATGGTGTCGTCGCCCTGCGCGACGTGGCCAAGCGTGACAGTGACGGCGTCAGCCTGGACGGCTGGAGCAGCGTGCCGAAGACGGCTCCGCCGTGGCTCTGGCTCCTCTCCGCGCCGGCGGCTCGGCGCGACTCCAACCTCGAGACAGAACTGCCGGGAGTGCCTGCCCAGGTGCTCCGGCTCGCCGTGCCCACCAGCGCCGGCAGCCAGGGGCCGTTCGTAGCCGCCGGCGTGCCGGCGATCACGGTATCTGCCTCCGGACCCTCGGCGAGCGTGCAGAACGACACCCTGGACATCGTGTCCCAACAGACTCTGACCAGGGTCGGCACCACCGTGCAGAACATGGTGATGGCCATCGACGACACCGACGAACCTGGTCGCAGCAGCGGCGGCACGATCTTCCTCACGCGCCGCGCCACGCTGCCGGGCGGCGCGCTCGCCGCCATCCTCGCCGCCCTGCTCCTGCCCCTCGCGGCCGTCACCGTCGACCTGTTCGCCCACTGCCGCCGGAGCCGGATCCGTCTGCGCCCGGCGTTCGTCCGCGCAGGCCTGCACCTCGCCCCCTGGCTGGTGCTCATCGCCATCGTCTACTTCGCCAACCTGGTCGGAGTGTTGCCGCGTAGTCCCGACGCTGTGATCCCACCGGACTCGCGTCTCGCTGCGAACCCGCGCTACCTCCGGATCGCGATCCTGGTCGTCATCATGGTGGTCGTGTATGCGTACGCCGTCGCCGTTGAGCGGCGGATCGAACGCCGTTTCGCCACCGACGCGCGTGCCACGATCTTCGTCTCGCACCTCCTGCTGGCGCTCATCGCTCTCCTGCTGCTGCTCGTCAACCCATATACCGTGCTCCTCGTCGTGCCCGGCGCGGTCCTCTGGCCTCTCGCGCGACCAGGCGGCTGGGCGCGATCGATCCTGCCGGTGTACCTCGGGCTCCTGATGGTCCCGGTGCCGCTCATCTACTACGCCACGCAGCTCGACATCGGCTGGAACGTTTGGTGGTACTTCTTCCTGCTCTTCGAGAACCGGACTATCCCAGCGCTCGCCGTCCTGCTGGCCGCCCTCTTCTTCTCCACCGCCGGCGTGCTCGCTCACACCCTGCACGAACGCGGCCTCGCGCCGGGAGCTCTCTCGTGGCCGGCGGTGGACCGACGCGGGCCGGACAGGATGAGCGACGAGGAGTGGGCCGCGATCTCCGCAGGCGATGAGCGCGGCACGCGCCGAGGCGACCGGCAGCGCCGGCGCAGCAAGGGCCGCCGGCGCTGACCCTCACGTGCGGGCGGACACGTGCACCGGATGTGGAGACGACGAGGCCGGGGCCGCTGACGAGCGGCCCCGGCCTCAGAGTCCTTGACTCAGTAGTCTTCCTGTGAGAGCGATTCGTCGATGACCGAGTCGGTCTCCGCGTCCAAGCCGTGGTCCTCGCCCGTCGGGACCGGCTTGTCGCCGCTGTCGCGCGAGAGCAGCGCGGCTTCGCCGCTCATCATCGCGTCGAACGCCTTGGCCTTGAGACGAGCCCTGGTCTCCTCGATGCGGCGCCGCATCTCGGCCTGATCGATGGCGCCACCTTCGCGCTGTCCCTCTTCGGCAGGCGCCTCAGCGGCGGCGGCCGGTTCGGAAGGTTGCGAGGCGAGGTCTGCGGCGGCCTGATCTTCCGGCTCCGCCGGCTGCTCCGCGACAACCGGCTCTTCGACGGCCGTCTCTTCGGCCGGCGGCGTGGCCGGCTCTTCGACGACAGGCTCCGTGACGGCCGGCTCTTGGACGGCCGGCTCTTCGACGGCCGTCTCCATGACGACCGGATCAGGCTCGGCGACGGGGGCGACCGGTTCATGCCCATGGTCGACGTCCCACGCGCGCGGCGCCTCGGGTTGAGCCTCCATGTCTGCAGGTGCCGGCTCGGGGGATATCTCGGCGACGGGCTCGAGTCCCTCACTGGGCTCGTGTGCCTCAAGCTCCACCTCGGCCGCGTCGGCGGCGGGCACGGATTCCGTCGGCTCACCGAATCCGCTCACGGTCTCATCGATCGCCGCTTCCGGCGCCTCGTCGACGAACGGCGCGTCCGCGACCACCTGGTCCGCCACCGACTCTTCCACGAGCGCCTCTTCGGCGACGGCCTCGGCGTGATCGGCCTCGTCGGCGGCCTCGTCGGCGACCGCCTCTTCGGCGACGGCTTCGGCGACGGCGGCTTCGGCGACGATCCCCGCAGCCGCAGCCTCGACGACCGCCTCCTCGGCCACCAGCTCGGCGACATCCGCCTCGGCGACCGCCTCTTCGGCGACGGTGGTCGCCGTGTCGGCCTCTTCGACGGCCGCCTCGGCCACCAGCTCGGCGGCGGCGGCGTCGGCGTCTTCGGCCAAGAGCGCATCCGTGACCGCCTCTTCGGCCGCTTCCTCGGCGGCGACGGCGTCGTACACGGCCTCTTCGGCGACCACTTCGGCCGCCTCAGCTTCGGCGACCGCCTCTTCGGCGACGATCTCGGCGGCGGCGGCCTGGATCACGGCCTCCTCGGCAACGATCTCCGCGGCCACGGCATCGACGGCGGCCTCGTCGGCCAGCTCGGCGGTCTCGTCCGCGAGCTCCCCGGCCTGCTCGGCGAACGGCTGCGCCAGCTCGCTCTCGAGCGCCGCTCTCGTCTCCTCGATGCGCGTCCGCAGGTCCTCGCCCTCCGGCGTCGGT
>DAIQNY010000140.1:0-4409 GCA_036788155.1 Actinomycetota bacterium
CGTCGACTTCGGTCGCGTCTCGACTGTCTCCGAGCGCAACCGTGACGCTACCTTCGACATGCTGCTCGCCGTGTTCAACGACGATCCGGCTCAGGCTACCGAGGCGGTGCTCGCCATGACGGGCATGCCGCCGCACGTGGATGTCGCGACCATGGAGATGGAACTCGGCGCCCTGCTGGCAGCCTACCGTCGCTCCCTCGTGACCGGCGGCGGGCTGGAGGGCCTCATGCAGCAGTTGCTGGGCCTCATGCGCGAGCACCGGCTGCACCTGCCGACTGAGCTGACCGTCCTGCTCACCACCCTCGGTATGGTCGACGGGACCGCACGGCAGATCGATCCGTCGTATCAGCTCGTCGATGCCGTCCGGCCTATGGCCCGCAAGCTCATCCCGCAGCAGTTCGGCCCCGAGAAGGTGCTCAAGCACGCCATGAGCTCGGGGCGTGCATATGTCCGCTTCTTCGACCATCTGCCGGTCCACCTGACACGGGTGCTCAGACGAGCCGGGGAGGGGGAGTTCCGTGTCTCGATCAGGCCGACCGAGTTCAAGCCCATCATGGACCGGCTCGAGGCCGCGTTCACCCGGCTCGCCTACGCGCTGATCATCGCGGCGCTCGTCATCGGCTTCTCGTTCCTCGTGAGCCGGCCGGGGCTGTCGCGGGTGGAACAGGTGGGCTATCGGATCGTCCTGTTCGTCACCCTGGCCAGCGTCGCGTGGTTCCTCTTCAGCCTCGCGCGCATCGAGCTGCGCAAGCGGCGCGAAGAGAAGCACCCGACGGACTGAGACGCCCGGGACGGCGGCGCCGCCGGCCCATGGCCGGCGGCGCCCGGAGCTCACGGCTCAGTACGCCGGTACCGGGGGTGACGCCAGACAGAGCGCCAGCTGCCGCTGACCGTCGCCGATCACCGGTGGCCCATGGGTCACGAGCACGTGCTCGAGAGGGCGCTCCGCGAGCGGGGCGAGCGTCGGCGCGAACACGTCCCGGTACCAGGCCTCCCCGGTGCCGCTGCTCAAGGTCCAGAAGCGCAGGCCGCCCTGGGCGCCGACGACGGCGTCGCCGAACACGACGGCCTGCAGCGAGGGTACGTACAACGGGTGCTCGCTGCGTCGTGGGCGGCCGACGGTATATGCCTCGGCCGATCCGGACGCGACGGGCGCCGCCGTGCCGGCGGCGCCCGTCGGGATCACCTCGAGCGGCGTGGCGGGCCGAAGCCGCTTGCGCACCAGGCGATGGCCCCAGAGCCGGGTGGGGCGCTCGGGAGCGAAGCGCTCGTAGAGCGTCTCCGCGCTCCGCGTGTGGTAGGGGATCGTCACGAGCAGTTCCACGCGCGTGGCCGCGGCCGCGAGCATCTCGAGCGCCACGAGCAACGGCGCGGTGCGCTCGTCGTCGTCGGGAGGCAGGAGCGGGTCGACGAGCAGGAGCGCCTCCCCGACCACGAGCGCGTACGACTGCACCTCCTCTGTCCTCGGCCGCCACTCTGGGTGTGGCGCCGACCAGCGGTGGATGCCGGGCGCCAGCTCGTCCATCTCGCCTCCTTGGCCAGTCAGTTACCGAGGTCTTGTCCCGGCGGGGCGATCCCCACACCGTGCACGCGGCGGCCCTCGCCCGGGAACGCGGAGAGGGTGAGACCGGCTCAGCCGCCGTGGCGGCCCTCGTCGCCCGGCCGCCGGCCGTCGGGGTCCCCACGTGAGGGACCCTCGGCGGCCCGACTACCGCGCCGCCTCCGCACCGCATCGCGCAAGATGTACTCCACCTGCGCGTTGACGCTTCGGAGCTCGTCGGCGGCCCACTTCTCGACCTCGGCCCACAGGCCGGGGTCGATCCGGAGCAGGTACTGCTTGCGCGCGGCCATCGGTGCTACCGTCCTCCGCATCCCGGCTTCAGCGCCGGCCTCGTGCCGCGGTCATGGTTGCGCTGATCCCTCCGGCCGTGCCGACGGAGGTTCGCTCTTGCTCTTCGCCCGGCTCGGCCTCACTGGTACAACGTCCCGGTGTTGACGACCGGCGTGACCTGACTCTCGCCGCACAGCACCACCATGAGGTTGCTCACCATCGCCGCCTTGCGCTCCTCGTCGAACTCGATGGTCTGGTGTTCCTTGAAGTCCGCGAGCGCCATCTCGACCATGCTCACCGCCCCGGTGACGATCTTGCGGCGCGCCGCGATGATCGCCTCGGCTTGCTGGCGGCGCAGCATCGCCTGGGCGATCTCGGGCGAGTAGGCAAGATGGCTCAGGCGGGCCTGCTCCACCACGACGCCCGCCTGCTTGAGCCGCTCGGTGAGCTCCACGCGCAGGGCCTCCGATACCTGATCGACGTTGCCGCGCAGCGTGATCTCGTCGTCGCTGTCGGCGAACGTCTCACCGGAGTCATAGGGGTAGGCGCTGGCGAGGTGGCGTACAGCCGTCTCGCTCTGCATCGCCACGTAGCTCTCGAAGTCGTCGACGTCGAACACGGCCTTGGCCGTGTCCTCGACACGCCACACAACCACGGCGGCGATGTCCACGGGATTGCCGCGCCTGTCGTTCACCTTGAGACGGTCACCGTTCAGCGTCCTCGCCCGCAGGCTGACCTTGTACCGCTTGAGCTTCTTGGGTCCGGCCTGCGCCTGGTTCTCGTCCGAGGCCTTCTTGCCCCAGTTCCACTGCGTCGACGCTCCACCGGCTTGGCCGGCCGGACCATTGGCGTAGAAGGGGTTGCCCCAGCGGAACCCGACCTGCCGGCAGGTGCCCTTGTAGTCTCCGAACAGGATGAGGACGCGCGCCTCGTTTGGCTGGATGGTGAAGAAGCCGGGGCTCAGCAGGATTGCCGCGCCCAGCACGACCAGCCCCGTGATGAACAGGCTCCACACGGGCTGGGCTTCGCCGTCCGCGGTCGTCGTGCCCGAGATGAAGGCGAGGGCGATGAGGACGGGACCGAGAACGTACAGGAGGACATCCGCCGCCAGCATGGGCCAGCCGCTCAGTACCTGCGTATCGCGCTCCTGGGTCGGGGTCTTCTGATCCGGTGCCATGGCTTCCACCTCCGGAGGCTGCGCCGGCAGGTCCCTCCTGCCTGTGTGGTCGCGCGGCCGCTGTATGCGATACCGATGTGATATCACATCGGTATCGCAGCGTCCAGCGCTTCACGCGTGGCGCGTGGGGAAGAGGAGCCCGCCGCGGCTAGCGTCTCACCCAGGTGATCGTCTCGAACACCAGTCTCTCTCCGTCGACGGTCCCGGCCTCGGACTCGGAGCCGTCGTCGTTGACCAACGTGATCGTCGAGCCGTCCAGCGTGTACGTCCCGCCGATACCGACCTCCTCACCGCTCTCCGGGTCGATCTGGCTGAGAGTGAAGGTCTCGTCGTCGTTGATCGTCAGGGTGAATCCCTCCATCCCCTCCTCGGTGCCGGACTCGAAGTCATAGGAGCCGGTGAGGCTGGTCTCGTCCGTGCCGGTCCCCTCTCCTCCGCCGTCGTTCCCGCAGGCGCCCAGGGTGACCGCGAGCAGCGCCCCCAGCGTCAGGACGGCGAGAAGCAGGAGCGTCCCCGGCCGGCCGGCGGTCCAGCGCTCGATCCGTGTCGCGTGCATCATCCCTCCTCGGCAGGCCGGCCGTGTGGCCCCCGCAGGGCCGGCAGTGGCACTCGTGTGTTCGGCGGCCTGCGACCTCACCCCTGCAGCGGTCGTCTGACGGCCAGCTGGCTCACGCCTGCAGCGCTCATGACGAAGGGAGGCGGCGGGCCGGCCGGCCCGCCGCCTCCCTCGGGGCTGCTCCTCGCCGCGCTCGCTCGGTGCGTCTGCCCGAGCCTCCGCGGCGTCGCTCCTACCGCACGGTGAGCTTGCCGGCGCGCCTGGAGGCGTTGTTGCCGGCGAGGTCCTTGGCGTACACGACGAAGGTGTACTTGCCCTTCGCCAGGGTGCACTTCCACGTGAAGGTGCGCGTGGAGTTGACGGGCACCTTGACGTTGGGCCGGTAGGTCCGCACCTTCTTGCCCTTGCGGTTCTTGATGATGATCTTGCTGACGGTCGCCTTGCCGGAACTCGGAGCCGCGTCCTTCACCATGTACCGCAGCTTCGCCTTGGCGCGGCGCCTGGCGGATGAGGCAAGGCCCTTCGCGATCGGGGCCTTGCTGTCGATGCGTACCGTGGCGGTCCGCATCTCTTCCTCGTTGCCGGCGACGTCCGTGGCCTTGTAGTCGATCGTCGTGACGCCCGCGGCCGCGATCTGCGGGAGTGGGCCGGTGAGCCAATCGCCGCCGTTGATACGGTAGCTGACCTCGGCCACGCCGGAGGCGGAGTCCGTGGCGGAGAGCACGGGGGTGACCTTCGCGCGGCTCCAGCCGGCGGGCACGCCCGTGAGGGTGGAGACCGGCGGCACACGGTCGATCTTCACCGTGAACGTCTGCGCCTCGGACACGTTGCCGGCCTCGTCCACG
>DAIQNY010000140.1:4509-8839 GCA_036788155.1 Actinomycetota bacterium
CTCGACGGGGGCGGCGTGCCAGGCGTCGTCGGCGCCGGCGGCCTGGGCGACGGGCGCCGTCTTGTCGACCTTGACGGTGACGCTTTCGGTGTCGCCGACATGCCCGGCCTTGTCGACCGAACGGTACTGGAGCGTGTGGCTGCCGTCGCTGGAGACGGTGAGACCGGCGCCCTTCGTCCAGTCGCCTCCATCCAGCTTGTACTCGCTGTAGTCCACGCCGATGCCGGCGCCGTCGTCGCCCGTGAGGGTCACGTCGACGTTGCTGGTGTGCCAGGCGCTGTCGACGCCGCCGACGGCGGTGGTGGGCTTCATGTCGTCGGCGGTGACGGTGAGCGCGCCGTTCAGGTTCAGCCGGCCTCCGGAGGCCACGAGACCATCCAGGGAGGCGACGGGGTCGACACCGGTGAGGATACGGTCGACCCGCTCGAGGCCGCTCTCGAACGGGTACTGGGCGGCGCAGAGGGCGACCGCACCTGCGACGTGCGGCGCCGCCTGAGAGGTCCCGTCCAGCCAGCCGTAGGTGTCGCCGTCGTGGATGCTGTAGATGGCGCGTCCGGGTGCGCCGAGGTCGACGGCCGTGTCGCCGTAGTTGGACCAGAGGGCGAGATCGTCCGTCGCCCTGCCCTCGTCCTCGGGATATTGGGCGGTGTTGTAGAGGATGGTGGCGCCGACGGTGAGCACGGCGGGGGAGGGATAGGTGCCCGGGTAGCGGACGGCCCCGTCGAGGTCGACTCCGTCGTTGCCGGCGGACGCGACCCACACGATGCCGGCATCGCCGGCGGCGTCGATGGCCTCCTCCATGAACTCGTTGTTGTACACACCGCCGCCGAACGAGGTGTTGATGGCGACGATGTTCGCGCCGTGGTTGAGCTTCTGGTCGAGCACGTACCCGACGCAGGTGATGGCTGCGGCGCTGGTGCCGATGTTGGATGGGCCGCCGAGGCACTTGAGGTTCATCACCTTCGTGTTCCAGCCGATGCCGGCCACGCCCAGCCCGTTGTCCGGCACGGCGCCGACGATGCCCGCGACGTGGATGCCGTGGTCCGTCTCGGGATCGGGATCGACGTCGTTGTTCAGGCCGTCGATGCCGTGGATGTCGTCGATCCATCCGTTGCCGTCGTCGTCGACGCCGGCCGCTCCGGCGCTCTCGACGACATTCGTCCACACGTTGGCGGCCAGGTCCGGATGGGTGACGTTCACCCCTGAGTCGAGCACCGCGACGACCACGGACGGGTCGCCGTGCGTGATGTCCCAGGCGCTGTACGCCCACGTCGTGTTGAGGGCCCACTGCTTCTGGCGCTCGGGGTCGTTGGGGATCTCGTCGCCCTCGAGCAGGCCGTCCGGGGCCGCCCTGGTCACGGAGAACTGCTGCTGCAGGGCGGTCGCGAGCGCGCGCGAGCCGAGGGTCTGGGAGGCGACGGCGTACAGCGTGGTGCCGTCGTCGACGCCCCTGCGCGGGACCTCGTGCACAAGTGTTGCCTGGCAAGACGCGGCGACTGCCTGCGCCTCGTCTGCCGTGACGCCGGCGCCGAACTCGGCCAGCGCCCGGCCTACGCCGTCGCCGGGCGCCGGCTGCTCCAGGGACGCCGGCGCGCTGTCGGCCACCGCGAGCATGGCGACGGCCACGACCACGATGAGCAGGGAAAACGTGAGAGTCTTGCGGGTCGCGCGTGCGCGCGCCAGGTGGTGGTTCTGCATGGTGACGCCCCTCCGCTCCGATTGAAGGCAGCACTGCCCCGCCGGCGCGCCTTGCCCGCCGCCGGCCATCTGACCCGATGGTACCACCAGGTTGAGACGTCGTGCCGTGAAGGAGAGTTCGTGGACGCGCGGCACACGGGGTCAGGCGACCGCACGATACGGTGTCGCCATCAGCCTGCCGACAACTCCCCGGCGGTCTGTCTGGCCCAGTGGCGAACGAAGTCGAAGTGGCGGCCGTCGCCGGGCGTGGCGCCGATCACAAGGAGCACGAAGAGCCTCTCGAGGATGTTCATCGCGGTCAGGTCGAGCGACCCGGCGAGCAGGGCCACCGAACGAGGTGCGGCGGGTGTGCAGGCGGCCAGGATGTCGCCGACGTAGTGTGACGGGAGGGCGTAGCGCTCCTTGCGGCTCAGTCGATCGGCGCTTCGCGGCTTCTTGACGAGCCATGGATCCTTGACAACCGGCACGCTCTTGACGGCGTCCAGCCCATCCTCTGTGAGCGACGCGGCGGTGACGAAGAGCGCGAACGGGACGCTCGAGAGCTGGTCCCGATGTCGCTTGAGGTACTTTCCGGCGTGCTTGTGCCAGCCCATGATCATCGGCCCGCCGAGGACGACCGCGTCGTAGCCGGCGGGCGACGGCGCCGTCCGTGCCTCCCGGACCTGGACGTCCGCGAACACGGTCCGGAACTCCTCGGCGACGGCCTCTGCGACTTCTCCTGTCGATCCGTGTCTGGTGGCGAACACGACCAGAGCGCGTCCTCCGACCGCCGCCGGCGTGCTGCCGGGCGTCTCAGCTGGGGAGGGGCGAGGGGTGCTCTCCTCGGTCATGGCGGGCTCCTTCCGGGTCAGGCGGCGACGGTGACTGGTCCGCCGGGCCATGTGGGCGAGATGCTGTAGGACAGTCTGGGCGAACCGGGGCGCCGCCCCTCGAGCATCTGGCGACGCGCTTCATGATCGCACTCCATCGCCTGAGGTGGGGGGCGCGGAGGTGGGCCGGAGCGATCGGATGAAGGCCGCGAGGGCGAGCCGCTGCACCTGGTCGAACGGTCCGTCGACGTCGCGAAGGTGCGTGCGCCGGAGCTCGGTCAGTCCGTGCAGAAGGCCCCAGAAGGCGAGCGTCGTCCCGGCCGCGTCCAGCCCCTCGGGCAGGACGATCGAGCCCCGCCGCGCTCCCGCCGCCACACCTTGGCTGACGGCGCTGAACGGCCACGCCTTCCTCGCGTACTCGTCCCAGGTGGCGACGCGCGCCTGGTGCTGGAAGAGCAGCGCGAGGTCCTCCGGATACCGGCCTGCGAAGTCGAGGTACGCCAGGCCGACGGCGTGCAACCAGGCAAGGTCGGGACGCGCCGGCAGGGGCGGCAGGGCCTCTCCCATCCGGAGGCCGGCGTCTCTGAAGAGCCGAGCGAGAAGGTCGTCGCGATCGTCGAAGTAGCGGTAGAGGGCGCCGGGGGTGAAGTCGGCGCGGTGCGCCACTTCACGCAGGGAGAGCGCGTCGATGGAGACCCCTTCGAGCAGGAGCGATCTCGCGGCGTCGAGAATGCGCGCCGTGGCGGCTCGCCGGCGCCGCTCGCGAGGACTCTGCGTTGAGGGTTGTCGCAACGTGTCGTTGTTCCGTGAACAGATGTTCACAGAATAGATGTGTGTTCACGGAACGTCAAGCGGCGGCGTACGCGACGAGGGGCGCCGCATCCGCGGCGCCCCTCGTCGATTCTTCTCGGCGGCGGACCTTCGCCCGGCCGCGCTCCTGCGGCAGGTGCGTCGGCCTCTAGGCCATCACCGCCTGGATGTCGACGAGGTGCTTCTTGAGACCGAGCGCCTTGTCGTCGAGGCCGAGCGCGCGACCGACCAGTTGGCTGAGGAACACGACGGGGATACCCTGCCAACCGGCGTCCTTCTTGGCGATCTCGACCTGGCGGCCGTCAAGGTTCACCTGGCAGAGCGGGCAGGCGACGATCACGGCCTGCGCGCCGCACGCCTTGGCGTCGGTGAGGATGCGACCGACGAGGTCGTCCACGATGCCCTGCTCGGTGAGCGCCAGCGAGGCGCCGCAGCAGTCGGTCTTGTAGTTCCAGTCCACCGGCTCGCAGCCGATGGCCTTGACGACCTCGTCCATGTGCATGGGGTACTCGGGGTCGTCCGCGAGCGTGACCTTCGGCGGCCGCGTGAGCAGGCAGCCGTAGTAGCAGGCCACCTTGAGGCCGACGAACGGCCGCGTGACCTTCTCGGCGAGCTCGTCCAAGCCGACGGCGTCGTGGTAGACGTCGATGAGGTTCTCGACCTCGACGCCGCCGTTGTACCCGCGGCCGACCACGGCACGCACGTCGGCCGCGGTCTCCGCGCTCTCCTCCACCTCGTGGGCGCCGGTCTTGAAGCGACTGTAGCAGGCGGCGCACGGGACGGCGACGGCGTCCAGCCTCATGTCCTGCTCCACCTTGGCCAGTTCGTTGACCGGCAGGGCGACGCTGAGCAGGCGGTTGATGGAGTGCGCCGCGGTGTTGCCGCAGCACTCCCAGCCCGGGATCTCCTGGAGGACCAGGTCGAGCGCCCGGGCCGTCGCCCTGAAGCTCGCGTCGAATTCGCCGGAGGTGCCGTGCAGCGAGCAGCCGGGGTAGTAGGCGAGAGTCCTGGTC
>DAIQNY010000141.1:0-8827 GCA_036788155.1 Actinomycetota bacterium
CTCTTGACCTTGCGTGCCTTGCGCCGCACGTCAGCAGGCCGAAGCGCGCCCTGCCGGCGGCGCCCGGGTTGAGGAACAGCGTGCGTCCGCGCCACTCGACAGCGGCGCGGTGACTGTGACCGCTGACCACCATGTCGTAGCCCTCGGCCACAGGGTCGTGTCGTGCCATGAGGCTCGTACCGATGTGGCACACCAGGATGCGCAGACCGAGCGCCTCGACCTCCCGCTCCCACGGCAGCCGGTCGTCCCACGAGGGAAGGTCGGTGTTGCCCAGCACCGCCGCGACCGGGGCGATCTTCTCCAGATTCGAGAGCACGTCGAGAGTGCCGACGTCGCCGGCGTGGACGATGCACTGCGCGCCGGCCAGCAACCAGTCAAGCGCGGGGTCGTAGTAGCCGTGGGTGTCGCTGACGACACCGATGAAGGGCATTCGTGCGTCAGGCATGCGGATAGGATACAGGGACTCGGGCACGGCGGATCACGCCGGCGGCTCCGCGGCAACGAGGAGGGCGGCCATGAAGGGTCTGGCGGGCAAGCGTGTGGTGGTCACCGGTGGGACCAGCGGGATCGGCGAGGCGACCGCCAGGCGCTTTCGCGACGAGGGGTGCTACGTCGTCGTACTGGCCCGTACCCCGGGTCCCGGCGTCGTCCGATGCGACGTGAGCGACAGGGCTCAGGTGGAGTCCGCGTTCGAGGACATCGGGTCGCTGGACGTGCTGATAGACAACGCCGGGGTGAGCGTACGCAACCCGGCCGCAGACATCGATGCGGCGCAGTGGGACCAGGTGATCGGGACGAACCTGAGCGGAGCCTTCTGGGCGGCGCAGGCGGCGGCGGCCAGGATGCTGGCGGCAGGGGGCGGCTCCATCGTCTTCACGGCCTCGACGAACGCGCTCGTCGGCTACCGCTACTACGCCGACTACAACGCGTCCAAGGCGGGGCTCGTGGCGCTCACCCGGTCACTGGCGCTCGAGTGGGCGCCCACCGTGCGCGTCAATGCCGTCTGCCCCGGCTACGTGCTCACGCCCATGCAGGAGGCCGAGTACACGCCCGAGATGCTCGCGCAGGTCAACGCGCGCATCCCGCTCGGGCGCCACGCCACACCCATGGAACTCGCCGGCCTGTTCGCCTATCTCGCGTGCGACGAGGCCGCCTACTTCACCGGCTCGGTGATCGTGATGGACGGCGGCGAGACCGCCGGCAGCGTGGTCAGCGGCCCGGGAGGCCCCGGCGCCTGATCACCCCGTGCGCCGGCTCCGGGAGTCTCATCGAACCTGCGCCTCTGGTCCTTCGGCTCGTCGGACGGCGCCGACGCGTCGACGGCGTGACCGGGAGTTGCCCGGGAAGGAGTCGGGTAGACCCAGGACCCTGACGGCATGGCCACCCGCCCACACCCCGCGCTCCCTGCCCAGCGCTACGGGCCCCACTACGCGACGGTTGGTCTGTTCCTCGTCCTGGTCAGCATCCCGGTCGATCTCCTCCTCCCGCTGCTCGCCGAGCGCGCTCCGTCCGCCCAGACGGCCGCCGACCTGCGCCAACTCGCCGGTACGGGACTGTTCGCGCTCCTCGCCGGGATCGTGCTCTGCCTGAGAGGCTTTCTGTCGCGGCGCGACGTCTCCCACCGCACCGTCGCGTGCCTGGGACTGGTCGTCGCGACCATCTGGGTGGGCATCACGACGGCGACGAGTCTCGCACTGTAGAGCCGCCGCCCGCTCGGCCGCCGGCGCGGGCGAGCGGCGGAGGCCCGTCAGGCGGCCTCCTCCCCGGGCATCTCGCCTGCCTCGCCGAGCGCGTCCTGCGACTCGAGCCGCCGGGTCGGCGACACCAGCAGTGCGGTCGTCGCGAACGCGGCCAGACTGGCGGCGAAGACGAGCAAGCCGATCCGCAGCCCGAGCGCCTCGACCAGCAGACCGGTCAGCAGGAGGCCAAAGGGCACGACCGCCATGTGCGCGGCCTGAAGCAGCGAGAACACGCGGCCGCGCAACGCGAACGGGGTGCGCTCCTGCAGCACCGTGTTGCGCAGCGGCACGATCACGCCGGGGGAGATGCCGAGCGCGAGGAGCACTCCGGCCGCCAGCGGACCGGGCGGCAGCAAGACGAGCAGCCCCGCACTGATCGGCAATCCGAGGAACGCGACCACGTAGAGGCGGCGGCGCGACAGGCGTCCGGAGAGGACGCCGAACAGCACGGTGCCGAGCAGCCCGCCCGCGCCGTAGCCGGCGATCATCAGGCCGAGCCAGCCCGCGCCGCCCGCCACCTCGCGTGCGTAGACCGGCAGCAGCACGGGAGCCAGCGCGGCCATGATCAGGTTTCCGGCCATGGTGAGGAGCAGGAAGGTGAGCACGACGTGTTCGCGGACGGCGAACCGCAGGCCCTCGACGACGTCGCGGATGTAGCGGGCGCTCGGGAGCGCGGCGCGGACGGAGGGCACGGCGACCAGGACGAGCACCGCCGAGACGACGAAGGTGACGGCGTCGAGCCACAGGGCAGCCGGCGCGCCGAGCGAGACGATGAGTACGCCGGCGAGGGGTGCGCCGAGGATGTAGGAGAGGTGCTCGGTGGCCGTGAAGAGCGAGTTTGCGCGCTCCAGGCTCACGCCGCTCCGCTGTGCGAGCGCGGGCACGAGCGCCTGGCGCGCCGCCTGCCCCGGTCCGTCGAAGAGGGCACCGAGAAAGACGATCGCGGCCAGCAGCCAGAAAGACAGGAGACCGAGGCCATACAGCAGAGGGACGGCGGCCACACTCACACCGCTGAGCCCGTCCGCGATCACGCTCATGCGGCGGGCGCCGAGCCGGTCGGTCAGACCGCCTACGACGGCGGAGCCCAGCGCCACCGGCAGCGCGGCGAAGAAGGCGATGACGCCCGTCCTCGCCGGGCTGCCGGTCGTCGACAAGACGAACCAAGGCACCGCCACCGCGGCCACCACGTTGCCGAGCAACGACACGGCGTGGGCGGCGATGAGAGGGATGAGCGGGCCACTCGCTGACATACGGGCCCCACTCAGCCCAGGATCACGCCGCCTTCCGGATCCGGACGCGGCCGCTCTCCAGGAACTCCTTGTAGCGGGCGAGCACCCAGTCGAGATGCCTGCTCGCGTCGGCGATCTCCCGCTCGTCCTGGATGTCGTCCCATTGCGAGCAGTAGTTGAGATCGACCGTCACCCGAGTCCTGCCCGGTTCGAGCTCCTCCATGCGGACGAAGCCCTCGTCCGGCTCTGCCTCACGGACGCTCGGAGTCTGGTCCGGCAGGAAGAACGTATAGAGGATGAACTGCGTCCACTCCTGGTTCGCCTCCTCGGGCGAGACGCCGACCTCTACGGAGCGCTTGATGTTCTCGCAGTACGCCATGCGATCACCTCCCTACAGGACAGCTTCCCGGCCCTTGACGTGGGAAACGAACCGAGAGTGAGGGGACGACCGCAAGGTCGACGAGGAGCGTGGTAGCGGCGGTAGGACTCGAACCTACGACACGCGGATTCCCGCAGGCACGTCAGGGACCGTCAGGTTCTCCCCCCATATTCGGGCCAAGAACGGACTATTTTGCAGCCACTTCTCAGCCCATCCATCAGGACGTCAGGAGTACCGTCAGGCCCTGTCGGAGACCGCCCCGGGAAATGTGGGAGTACGTTTGGAGTACGCGGCACGGCAACAGGAGGATCACAGATCACCAAGCAACTGATGTGGGAGCAGGTCACGAGGAGATTGACATCTACTGAGCCACCTGCTGAGCCGGTCTGAAGGCGAGCGTGGCCCCGACCGCGACGTCTTGGGCGATCAAGCAGCGTTCGGCATCGCTGTCGCTCGGGCCGTATCGATTCCTCTACAAGGACGATGAACTCCCCCATGGAGGCCACCTTCTGACCCTGTCGGCGCTGGAGGCTACCGGCGAGGAAGACGTCCTGCAGGGCTGTGTCGCCCAGCAGCACGTGCCGCCTCGACTGTCGGGGAGGGACTGGCGGAGCCACGCCGATCTTGTGAACACGCTCGGTGCGGTGCTCTTCCACGACGTTGCCCTCCTGGCGGCGAGTGCGGCAGGCAGGCGGCTCTGCGGAGCGCGGATGTCGCGGCCTGGGCCTGAGCGGGCGTCTTCCGGAGATATGCCTGCCAACACCGACAGGGAGCGATCAAGGGAGAGACGATGGGCGCGCGCGTGAAGCTGCTCAGCAGGCTCGAGGTGACAACAGCCGGGCACGAGGCTTGGGCATGGGACCGAAAGTTCACGGCCTTCTACTTCGACGGGGCCCGGTTCTGGCATCACAACCGGAGGGATGACTCGCTCACGCCGGTCCCTTCCTGGCGATCCCCCCGCAACGGCTGGCTGCACAGCGCGGAATGCTCCTGCCGATACTGCAACAGCATTAGGGAGCGCAGTGATGCGGCCGCGTGAGGCGAGCAGAGAGAACGATGGCCGGAGCCCCACGCCAGGGGACCCGGCCCTCGTTCGGGCGAGCCTGTGCTCGCTCATCAGCAGCGACGACCTGCATCTCTTGTACCGAGTCAAACACGCCTTGGAGGCGCGTGGTATGGAGGCGCTTGTCATGGATGACCTGTCGACCATTGCCGACCCTGGAGAGCCCATGACGCCTCGGCTCCTGGTCCGGGGCCGCGACCTCGTGTACGCCCGCTGGGTGGCCTACGCCGCTGGCGTCGACGCCTGGCCGGACGATCCCGATGAACCGGAGATCTGTCTGCCCCTGCGCGTCAATGCTGACCATGACCGGTGACGCTTCGCCACGTCATCACCTCGACGACGTGGCCCAAGATCATGGGCATGGCAAGAGTGTCGTAGCGCTCAGGTAGACGACCCCAGCATCGGCGAGAGAGGAATCCGTGACGGTGGTCAACGTTGCGCTGGTGGATTCGGACGTAGACTCTGGGAGACGGCAGCTGCCGATCGGGTACATCGTCACGGCATGCGACCAGGGTCTCGACGCGGCAGGTAGGGGGATCTGTGGAGCCAGATACGCCAAACGCGGCTTCGAAGTCGCTGCTCGAACGCATACGGTACCTCACCACCGGCGACGTGAGCGCCGAGAGTCGTGTGGTCGTGCGCGATACCGACGGCCGTTCGGAGGAGTTCTACCGCGACCGCTGGCGCCACGACCGCGAGGTGCGCTCCACTCACGGCGTCAACTGCACTGGCTCCTGTTCTTGGATGGTCTACGTACGGGACGGCATCGTCTCCTGGGAGACCCAGGCGACCGACTACCCCGAGACCTCACCCGACATGCCGGACGTGGAGCCGAGGGGCTGCCCGCGCGGCGCCACCTTCTCCTGGTACACCTACCAACCGGGGCGCGTGCGCTACCCCTACGTGCGCGGCGCTCTCCTCGAGATGTGGCGCGAAGCGCGGCGAGAGCACGCCGACCCCGTCGACGCCTGGGCCAGCATCGCGGCGGATCCGGTGAAGAGCGCCGCCTACAAGGACGCGCGCGGGCACGGCGGCTTCATGCGCGCGACCTGGGAGGAGGCCCTCGAGCTCTGCGCGGCGGCGCACGTCGACACCATCGAGCGCTGGGGCCCCGACCGGGTGGCGAGCGTGAGCCCCATCCCGGCCATGTCGCCGGTCTCGCACGCCTCGGGCTCGCGGTACGTGGCGCTCACCGGCGGCGCGCAGAACTCCTTCTACGACTGGTACGCCGATCTGCCGCCGGCGTCGCCGCAGACCCTCGGCGACCAGACCGACGTGCCCGAGTCGGCGGACTGGTGGCATGCCTCCTACCTCATGATCTGGGGCAGCAACGTGCCCGTCACCCGCACCCCCGACGCGCACTTCATGGTCGAGGCACGCTACGCCGGGCAGAAGGTCGTCGTGGTGTCCCCCGACTACGCGGAGCACGTGAAGTTCGCCGACGACTGGCTGCCGGTGACGGCGGGCATGGACGGGGCGCTGGCGCTCGCCATGGGCCACGTGGTCTTCAAGGAGTTCTTCGTCGACCGCGAGGTGCCGTTCTTCACGCGCTACGCGAAGACCTACACCGACATGCCCTTCCTGGTCACGCTGCGTGAGCACGAGGGCGCTTACACGCCCGACCGCTTCCTGACCGCCTACGACCTGGGAGAACCGGTCGAAGCGGCGGAGTGGAAGACCGTGGTCATGGACGCGGTGACCGCCCAGCCGACGGTGCCCAACGGGTCGCTGGGCTACCGCTGGTCGGCGTCAGGTGAGGGCCACTGGAACCTCGACCTCGGCGACATCGATCCGCAGCTGACGCTGCTCAGCTCCGATAGTGAGTCGGTCGAGGTCCTCCTGCCGCGCTTCGACGGGCCGCGGGCCGACGTGCTGCGGCGCGGCGTCCCCGTGCGGCGCCTCGGCGACCGCCTGGTGACGACGGTCTACGACCTCCTCCTCGCCCAGTATGGCGTCGCCCGGCCGGACCTGCCCGGCGAGTGGCCGGCGGGCTACGACGACGCGAGCCAGCCCTACACGCCCGCCTGGCAGGAGCGGCTCACGGGCGTCCCCGCAGCCGTCGCCGCGCGCGTGGCCCGCGAGTTTGCGCGCAACGCGGAGGTCACTGAAGGCCGGTCCATGATCATCATGGGCTCGGGCATCAACCACTGGTTCAACTCCGACATGACCTACCGCACGATCATGACGCTGCTCTTCGCCTGCGGCTGCATCGGGCGCAACGGCGGCGGCTGGGCGCACTACGTGGGACAGGAGAAGGTGCGCCCCTTCACGGGCTGGGCGACGCTCGCCTCGGGCCTCGACTGGAGCCGCCCTCCGCGCCAGAACTGCGGCACGGAGTGGTACTACCTAGCCACCGACCAGTGGCGCTACGAGGTCTTCGGGGCCGATCATCTGGCCTCGCCGCTGGCCCGCGGCCTGCTCGCCGGCAAGGCGCCGATCGACGCGCTGGCTCAGGCGGAGCGGCTCGGCTGGCAGGTCACCTACCCGACCTTCGACCGTAACCCGCTCGAGCTCGCCGCGGAAGCGGAGGCCGCCGGAATCGCTCCTGGCGACTACGTCGTCGACGAGCTCCGCGGCGGCCGCCTGCGCTTCAGCGTCGAGGACCCCGACGACCCGGTCAACTTCCCGCGCCTGCTCTTCGTCTGGCGGGCGAACCTGCTGGGCAGCTCCGGCAAGGGTCACGAGTACTTCCTCCGCCACCTGCTGGGCTCGGACCTCGACAACATCCTCGCGACCGAGACACCGCCCGAGCTGCGCCCGAGTGACATCACCTGGCGCGAGGAAGCGCCGGTCGGCAAGCTCGACCTGCTCGTCACCGTGGACTTTCGCATGACGAGCACGGGGCAGTTCGCCGACGTCGTCCTGCCTGCCGCCACCTGGTACGAGAAGAGCGACCTCTCCTGCACCGACCTTCACCCCTACGTACACTCGTTCAACGCGGCCATCGACCCCCCCTGGGAGGCGCGCTCGGACTGGGACGCCTTCAGCGACCTGGCGCGTGTCTTCTCACGGCTCGCAGCGGCCCGGCTGGGCGTGCGCCGCGATCTCGTGGCCACGGCGCTCGCGCACGACACCCCCGCCGAAGCATCGCAGCCGTTCGGCGAGGTGAGGGACTGGAGGGCCGGCGAGGTCGAGCCCGTCCCGGGCAAGACGATGCCGGCCTTGACCGTGGTCGAGCGCGACTTCGGCGCCGTCCACGAGAAGCTCACCAGCCTGGGCCCGCTCGTCGAGTCGCTTGGGGTCGGCGCCAAGGGCGTCGCCTGGCGCCCCGAGGAAGAGGTCGCCTGGCTGGGCGCAGCCAACGGCCTCGTGCGCGGCGGCGCCGGCGACGGGCGGCCTTCGCTGGAGCGCGCCGAACAGGCCGCGGAGGCGATCCTCGCGCTCTCCGGGGCGACCAACGGCCGCCTCTCGCACGACGGCTTCACGACCCTGGAGAAGCGCGTCGGTCTGCCCCTCGCCGATCTCGCCCTCGGGGAACGCGACGCACGCATCCGCTGGTCGGACGTCAAGGCGCGCCCGCAGAAGACCCTGACCAGCCCCGAGTGGTCCGGCAACGAGGCCGGCGACCGTCAGTACAGCGCCTTCACCATCAACGTCGAGCGGCGCAAGCCCTGGCATACGCTCACCGGGCGCATGCACTTCTTCCTTGACCACCAGTGGCTGGGCGAACTCGGCGAGCAGCTCCCGGTGTGGCGGCCGCCGCTCAATACCCCCGAGAGGTATCCAGAGATGGAGGCGACCGACGGCATCGCTCTTCGCTACCTCACGCCGCACTCTAAGTGGTCGATCCATACCGACTACCAGGAGAACCCGATGATGTTGACGCTGTTCCGCGGCGGCACGGTGGTGTGGCTCTCGCCCGCCGATGCCGAAGCGATCGGCGTGGCCGACAACGATTGGGTGGAGGTGTGGAACCGCAACGGCGTGCTCGCCTGCCGTGCGGTCGTCTCGCCACGCATGCCCAAGGGCGTCTGCTACATCTATCACGCCAAGGATCGCCATGTGGCCTCGCCGCGCACAGAGATCACCGGCAAGCAAGGCGGCACGCACAACGCGCTCACGCGCGTCCTCCTGAAACCGACGCACATGGTCGGCGGCTACGCGCAGCTCTCCTACGCGGTCAACTACTACGGCTGCACAGGCAGCCAGCGTGACGAGGTAGTGGTCGTTCGTCGTCGCACCGAGCAGAAGGTGACCTACTGATGCGCGTGCGCGCCCAGCTGATGATGGTGATGGCGCTCGACAAATGCCTCGGCTGCCACACCTGCTCGATCACCTGCAAGCAGGCGTGGACCGAGCGCGACGGCGCCGAGTACATGTGGTTCAACAACGTCGAGACCAAGCCGGGCGCCGGCTACCCGCGGCGCTGGGAGGACCAGGACCGCTGGCAGGGCGGCTGGAGGCTCGACGGCAAGGG